>JAIOSJ010000379.1 GCA_021107705.1 Thermoanaerobaculales bacterium
CGGATCTGGCAAATCGTTCGGTGGCAGCGGGCCGTTCGGGGGCCGCCGCGGCGGAGGCCGCGGTCTGTGGGATCGACGACCTCAGGCAACGAATGGAAATCATCGCTGCCCGAGCTGAGACTCTGGATTCCAGGTCGCGCGAAATCTACAGCGTCCTCACTCTCATCACCGAAATCGCCCAGGAAACCCACATCCTCTCCCTCAATGCGGCCATTGAAGCCTCGGCCGCCGGAGAGTATGGAGACCGGTTTGCTGTGGTCGCCCAAGAAGTACGGAGGTTGGCGGAGAGATCAAAGGAATCGGTAGAAAACATCCGAACCCTGCTCGATGAATTCACGGGCGCCATCAGTGCCGTGGTTTTCGCTACTGAGGAGGGCATGAAGTCGAGTGATGAGGCCGCCACCGGAAGTCGTTCCACAGCCGAGGCCATCGAACAACTTTCGGGAGCGCTCGCCGAAACCGCCCTCGCTGCTCAGGAGATTTCTCTTGCGACCCAGGAGCAGCAGGCAGCTTCCAATGAAGTCGTTCTCACCGTCAAGGAGGAGAGTGATGTTATTCAGCGCATGGCTGAGGGCCTGATCGACTTTACAAGTGCAGCGGAACGCCTCAATCAGCTGGCCTTGTCAATTCAGCTCTTGTCACAGAGCTTCCGACTGAACTCGGTTCATTCCCTGAAAAACCTGGTAATGGAAATGGCGGAGAACGTGTCCGCTTTTTCGGGAAATATCGAAGCGGTGGAAGGGGTCTTCAGGGAGGTTTTCGGTCGCTGTGCCTATCTTGAAATGGC
Source organism: Thermoanaerobaculales bacterium (assembly GCA_021107705.1). GTDB lineage: Bacteria > Acidobacteriota > Thermoanaerobaculia > Thermoanaerobaculales > Sulfomarinibacteraceae > JAIOSJ01. The sequence continues at coordinate 788 of JAIOSJ010000379.1, forward strand.
CTATTTGGTTGATGTGGAGGGAGGCATGATTGCCTTTGCCACAAATCAAGAACTGATAGGTGAACATAAGGAGCGGGCAGTGATCAACGTGGGTCAGGTTTACTCGGACCGCCCGTGGTTCCAAGCAGTTGGACGAGACTCGAGAACCGCCGTAACGCCGATCTATGATTCATTGCTCACGGGCGACAACTGCTTTACCGTTGCGGCGGTCGTCATCAACCTTCAGGGGAAAACAATCGGCACGCTCGGAATCGATGTCAATGTCCGAAACTGGACACGGATCTAAAACGTGACGGGAGAACCTGACGATCTGCTTCCGCTGTTTTTCAGCGAAGCCATGGAACGCCTCGAGAAGATCGAGGATGTGATCGGGCCCGAATCCGACCGAGATCAGGTTCAGTCTGCGCGACGAGAACTTCACACCCTGAAGGGCGCCGGTCGAATGATGGGATTCACGGTGATTGCGGACCTGTGTCATCGCGCGGAGACTCTGCTCGAGACCTACGACAGGAAGATCTATGCCCAGGTTTTGCCTGTCCTCAGCAGAATCAGGAAGGAAATTGAGGGGCTTCACGATCAAAAGACCACGACCGGCCCGAGCCCCGATCCGATGGACTTTCAAGCTGTCGTGGATAGGCCTCGCTTGACCGGAGCGACATCATCAAAGGCGGAGATCCGAATGCCGGTGAAAACCCTGAATTCCCTGTCAGATGAGGGGGCTCGCATGAGGGTTCTTGCCGCCGGGGCGGCCGCTCTCGTCGACCGATTGCATGGCATCGCTCTGGCCGCGGAAAGCGGTGTTGTAACACCTCACCCTCAGCAAGCGCTGGCAAGTGTGGCCGTGAAGATGAGGCATCTTGCCCTCGAAACCGAACGAACACAACGACGATTTGATCGGCTTGTCGAAGGACATCTCCAGACCCTTCTGTCTCTCCAGGTCCAGCCGGTACGACCCTTTCTTCTTGGTCTGGCCAGGCATGCTCGAGAATTGGCTCAGTCCATGGGGAAGGAGGTTGATGTACAAGTGAAGGCAACTGAGAGTCGCCTCGATCGACGTAGCATGGAGGCACTGAAAGAGGTCCTACTCCATCTCGTTCGAAATGCGGTCGATCATGGTCTGGAAACAGACAAAGAGCGGTACGACGAAGGAAAGGAAACACCCGGCTTGATCGTTCTCGGAACGGAGACCGTGATCGATCGCATCCGAATCTTCGTAACCGACGATGGCCGGGGGATCAACTCTCAGGGCGTCTTACAAACCGCGGTCGAGCGCGGATTTATCAGTTCAGCGGTAGGGGCGAATCTGGGGCCGGAGGCGATCCTTCAGTTGGTTTTTCTTCCGGGTTTCACCACTCGCAAAGAGGCTACGGGAATCTCTGGGCGAGGAATAGGCTTGAATGCGGTTGCGGAGGCCGTTCGAAATGTGGGTGGTGAAGTCTGGGTCGTTTCTGAATTCGGGCACGGTTGCACAATCACTCTTGAACTTCCGATTGCGCAGCGCGGTGAACGTATCTTGGTTATCGAGGTTGGTGGTCTTTGGGTCGCCTTACCCGCCGCGATTGTTCGTCGGATCGAACGTAGGCCTTCCTCGAGCGACGAGAGTAGTAGCAGCCTCAGTCAGAGTGTTGACCTGATAGACCTCTCCAGGGCGTTGGGACTCGTCGAGGCTTCGCCTTCCCTGATTCTGCACCTGACCTCGGGTGGCCGACAGATGGCTCTGTTGATTGATCGAGTCATCGGTGAGGAAGAGGTCTTTATCCGGCCCCTTCCCTCAGTGATGGAGAGTGCCCCAGTGATGGAGGGGATGGCTCTTCTGGGAAACGGGAGACCGGTACCTATAGTCGATGTTCAACATTTGGCAATGATGTCGTTGTCGGAAAAGGCATCTGTGGAGGAGAAATCTCACGTTCAACAGACCCTCAACGTCCTTTTGGTCGATGATTCTCGAGTCACTCGGGAGATGCTGCGGAGATTACTCAGTGATGCGGCCTTTCGAGTAACTGCGGTCGAGGATGGAGAGGCGGCTTTACGTTCGATGAAGGAAATGGCCTTTGACTGTCTCGTGACCGATATCGAAATGCCGGGCATGAGCGGGCTGGAACTCAGCCGACACGTTCGTGAAAACCCCAATACCGCGCAATTGCCGATTGTGGTGATTTCGACGTTGGGAAGTGCCGAAGATCGTATGGCCGGCCTTGATGCGGGCGCCGACGCTTATCTGACGAAACAGAGCATGGTAACGGGAGAGCTAATCGACCTGGTGAGGCGGCTCGGGGGTGGAGCATGAAGGAGATCGAGGTTCTTGTCATAGACCAAGCGCCTTCGGTACGCACCATTTTTCGCCGGATAATCTCCGACGCCGAGGGAATGACAGTTCTGGGAGAAGCCGAGACCACGGAGAAGGGAAAGCAACTGATCGACGCTTTGAATCCAGACGTCGTGGTGATTGGCTCGAGTGTGAAGAATTCGGCGGACATCTCCGAATTGGTTCGCCGGATTCAGGGGATATCGTTACCGGTCGTTATTCTGACGGCTCCGCTTGACGTCGTCTCCGGGCAAGACCACAGAGGCAGAATTGTCTCTATACCGAAACCCGCTATTCCCGAGGGCTGGGAGGCTCTCTTCCACCAGATACCGGCCCTGATCCGCAATCTGGTTCGGGGCACTGAAGGCCCGGCCGAAATGCCCTTCCGGGAGACCAACCCAAAACGCCGTTTTCGTTTCGTCGCAATCGGGGCGTCAGCCGGTGGTCCCAGTGCCGTGTGCAAAACACTGAAGGCCTCTGGTCCGGCACTTCAAAGGGTTGGAGTAGCAATCGTCCAACATATTGGTACGGGCTTCGAGAGCGGATTTGTGGATTGGCTGACTCGTGAATTTCCACTCCAGAATGTGAGTCTGGCCTGCCACGGAGAAGTCCTCAGTTCAGGCCGAATTCGGGTTGCGCCGCCCGAGACACACCTGGAAATCGATCCACAGGGGGCAATTCGTCTTGATCGGACATCACCCCCGATGGATGGACATCGCCCCTCGGTGACCAAACTGCTTCTTTCATTGGCAGGAACCCATGCGGAAGAAACGATTGGTTTGTTGCTTTCAGGAATGGGGGAGGATGGTGTCGAGGGTCTGCTGGCCCTTCGCAAAGGTGGAGGTCTGACGCTTGTCCAAGAATCGGAATCCTGCGTCGTCGACGGCATGCCCAAGGCAGCGCTTGCGGTCAAGGCGGCTGCGATCGCTCTTCCCCCGGAAGGACTCGGCCTTTTTGTTCGGCAAGCAATCCTGGATGTCGATCGATGAGCCAAGGACAGCGCCTCGCGGTCCTCCTTGAAAGAGTCAGCGGAATCGTTTTTCCGGAAAGGGAAATTCCCAGGTTGACAATGCTTGGGGAGGAGCGGGCTCGTATCAACGGCTTCGCCGATCTGACCTCATACGTTCAGGCACTCTATCGCGATTCTGAGTCAGCTGAGTGGCGTGAACTTCTCAGCCTGGTGACCGTGAAGGAAAGTTCGCTTTTTCGAGGGGCAAGACAGTTTGAGGTCCTCGTCCAAAACATCATTCCAAAGCTTCTTGCCCGTGGCCGTCGAACAATCAGGATCTGGTCGGCTGGGTGCGCACGGGGCGAAGAGCCGGCCACACTGGCTGTGGTTCTCTCCGAATGCGACAAACTCCGTCCCGGAGGCTGGGAAGTGCTCGGCACCGATGTTGATGAGAGCGCCCTCGACGTGGCCCGCAGGGCGATCTTTTCGAAGCGTTCCGTTCGCAAGGTCCCACAACCGCTTCTGGACAGGTATTTCGTGCCTAGCGGTGAGCAGTTCGAACTGGCTCAGGGTCTTCGAGCCAACATTCGGTACCGGTTCTTGAACCTGGTGAGTACCCCGTACGTAGATCTGGAACCGGGACCTCTTTTCGATGTCATTTTCTTACGTAACGTGCTTATATATTTTCGAGAGAAATCTCAAGTCCGGGTTTTGGCTGAGATGGCGCAAATGCTGGCGCCGGACGGGGCTCTTTTTGTTGGCCCGAGCGAGAGTCTATGGCAGATCTCACCGCAATTTTTGACGGAAGACCATCACGGCTGTTTCGTCCACAGAGTTCGAATGCCTTCAATCCCACAACCAAGCGGAATACCATCGGCGGAGTTCGCGACCCCACATCCATCTGGACTTTCGCGCCGAGAAGCTGTGGGCACACAAGCGATTGGCCAGGATATCGAGCTCGATGTATTCAAGCGATCGCCTCGAGATCTTGCCCTTCAAGCCGTCAAGAGAGCCGATTTTGATGGAGCGGCCGAGATCCTAGCGCTGGATAGTGGAGGGGAGGAAGATCCGATAATCTACGCCCTCAAAGGGGTTCTGGCTGAACGAGACGGGAGACACGAAGATGCCCTGCGGGCTTTTCGCGCGGCTTCCTATCTTGACTCCAGGCTGTTTCAGGTACGGTTCATGATGGCCAGTTGTCTGGAAGGCTCAGGATGGGTGAAACGAGCGCAGGCAGAGTATCGGGCCATATTCTCACTGCTGAAATCCGGGTTGGAGAGCGAATTACCGTCGGCGGAACTCCTCGCCTTGCCGACACGGCTTGAAGTTGAAGAATATTGTCGCCAGACGCTATAAGAGTTGAATCAGCAGCACCTTTGAGTCCTACCAATCGACCTCAACTTGTCGCGGGTTGCCACCAAAGCGCGATACAAGAACACAGCGATTCCGCTTACCGAAGTCATAGAGTTCTTTGGTGATCCTTACATCTTCCCGGCAATACTGAGCGATCTTATCGATCTCGCCTTGCCGCCACCATTCGAGAGCCTGAAGCCCATCGGCCGATTTCCCCGTTCCCAAAGTTGCCGAGGCGACACTTTCAAGCTTTGGTCGGAAACCGAGCCGCTTCTCGAGGTCGAACATAAGATCGTGTGTCGGAAGACCCCCGAAGTCCAAATCCGAATAACCCCGCAGAACCTCGTAATCAAAACCCTTGATATTGTAGCCGACCACCAACTCTGCTTGAAAAAGAAGATCGATCAACTGGTCCAAGGTCTCTTCATTCACCACCAGATATTCATCGGTGTCATAACGATAGGCCACCCCGACCGAAACCCCGAGACGATGCATCTGGGTTCGTCCTCCGACCTCGTCGAATGATCGTTGAGTTTCGAGGTCGAAAACGACAACCCTATGTTTGGCCGAGACCTCTCTCAGCGGGTTTTCGTCAAACAAGTTCATCTGGCCATCCCAGATATCCACTATGCCTCCAAATCGCTTTTTGGTTCCGGCTCCGCCGGGTTGGGATAATAGCATTCTCTCAACTCTGGTTATGGGACGGAATCGGGCTATAATCCGGCGGTGATTGAGGGAACCAACGCACAGATACCGGAAGAGAGTTCGGGTGGAGGGCCTACAGTCGTCATCCCGGATTTTATCGGTCCACTTGATTTGCTCCTGCATCTCATTCACAAAAATAGGTTTTCAATATTCGACATCCCCATTTCCGTCATTTGTGATCAGTACCAGGAGCACCTCCGGGCGATGCAGAGTTTGGTTTTGGAAATGGCAGGGGAGTTTCTCTGGATGGCCTCGTGGCTTCTCCATCTGAAATCGCGAACTCTGCTTCCACGCCCCTCGGCCGATCAGGAAGGAGAGGACACCCGCCAAGAACTGGTGGAAAGACTGCTGGAATATCGCAGAGTCAAGGAGGTCGCCTCCGCCCTCTATGATGCCGACATTGTCAGACGCTGTCTTTGGGAACCAGATGTTGGAGTCAAGGGAATCGAGATTGAGCCCGAGTTGGATTGGGAGGACGTTGATCTACGGCGGCTCGCCGGGGCCTATCTGGAAGTCATGGAACGCTTCGCCTCGACTCATCCACCGCCGCTTGAGGTCACTCCTTTGAAATTCAAAGTCGAGGACAAGATGAGAGATCTCTACGAGAGAGTTCAAAAAGAAAAGATGCTACCATTGTTACGGTTTCTCGATAATAGGCTGAATTCTGAGGAAGTAGTTGCATTAGTGGTAGCAACTTTGGAATTGGTCCGACTAGGCGGTGTCTGTGCCGACCAAAGCATGGTTTTTGCCGAGATCTATTTACGTCCCGGCCCGAAAATTTTTGACCCTGAAGTCAGCTTCAGACAGAACTGCAGTGAGGAACGGAATGGACACTGACTCTCTAAATGCCTTCGTGGAAGCCGCTCTCCTGACGTCGCGCGGACCGGTTTCTATCGTCGGTTTGACTGAGGCCATTGGAGACGCTGAAGTCGGAGAAGAACTCGTAGTCGAGGTTTTGGAATGCCTTCAAGAACTCTGGCGTCGGCAGGAACGGGGAATCCGTCTTGAAACAGTGGCCGGAGGCTGGCGGTGTGTGACCCCGCCGAACCTTGACGATGCGCTGAGGGCATTCCACGGTCTTGTGGCAAAGCAACGGCTTTCCCAGGCCGGGCTTGAAGTCCTTGCAATCGTCGGATATCGCCAGCCTGTGACCCTCCCGGAGATCAACTTCGTTCGAGGAGCGAATTCAACCGGTGTCGTGAAGACTCTCCTCGACAGAGGACTGATTCGAATAGCAGGTCGAAAGAAAGTCGTGGGCAAGCCGTTTCTCTACCGGACCACAAAGGAATTTCTGGTTCATTTCGGTCTGGATACGATCGAGGAATTGCCGGATCCGGAGAAGATGGTCATTGATGAAGTACCGGAAGCGAATTGAAATTGTTCGCTGATCGAAGCCCGAAGATCGCAGGGAGAAATCAATCAGCAGAAAAATTGAAATCGAATGAATCTCATTGAAATATACCGCCGCCTGTCGGATAAGGTCTCTCGCCTGGATTTCGAACCTCCGGTCAGCCACGTCTATAACCCTCTGGAATACGCCCGATTGTCCCATGAGGATTATCTCACCCGTTTCGGTGAGCCCCCAAAAAGAGTGGTGTTCCTAGGAATGAATCCTGGGCCTTTCGGTATGGCTCAAACGGGGATACCTTTTGGCGATGTCGAGACAGTTGCAAACTGGTTAGTCGTCCACCAGAAAGTCGAAGCCCCCCAGAAAGAGCACCCCAAACGTCCTATTCGGGGGCTTGAGTGCCCGAGAGTTGAGGTCAGTGGCGCACGGCTGTGGAGTTGGATCCGTACCCGATGGGTGACACCGAAGAGTTTCTTTGAAGAGGTCTTCGTGGCTAATTATTGCCCCCTGGTTTTTCTCGAAGCGGGCGGAAGAAACAGAACTCCTGATCGATTGCCTCGGGGCGAAAGGCTGGATCTTTTCAATGCCTGTGACGAGGCCCTGGCTGCGGTTGTCGATCACCTGAAGTCTGAGTGGGTTGTCGGAATCGGAGCATTCGCCCATCGCAGAGCGGTTGAATCGCTTGCTCGGGCCCCCGTTCGAATTGGGAAGATCCTGCACCCGAGCCCGGCAAGTCCCGCCGCCAACCGCGGATGGCGTGAGGTTGCAGAGAAACAATTGGCCGAACAGCGTATATTTGACAGGGCTTTTTTCGAGGAGGAAAACAGATGCTGAATAAAGAACCAGCTTCTCGGGTCATGATGATGCCGAGAGATACGAACCCCGCCGGAACGATTTTTGGTGGCGTGATCTTGTCCTACCTCGATCAAGCAGGCGCTGAGGGTGCTCACAAATGTGGGGCTCAGCAGGTCGTGACCATTGCCATGAAAGAGGTGGTTTTTCACGAACCCGTATTTGTCGGCGACCTGGTTTCCTTTTACACCGAAATCGTTCGAGTCGGGCGAACTTCCGTCACAGTCAAAGTCACGGTCGAGGCCGCCCGGCGCTGGAGCCGAAGCGAGATCGTCAAGGTCACGGAGGCTGAAATTACCTATGTCAACGTGAACCCTGAAGGTCGTCCGGTTCCAATTCCACGAACCCATGTCGATGTGCTTGAGGCGACGCCGGACGGGCTCTGAGGAGAGGTTGTTCCTAGGATGATGACGAACCGGTCACCCGTCGGGGCTTTCCTCGATGCCATAATCCGTGGCGGAAAAGCCCCCGGGGGGGTGGCAGCATGGAATGAACCAGATTCGCAGACTTTCCGATACGAGGTCTCAGGGAAAGCTGCCGTGATTGAGGAGGGGGCAGGCAGCGACACAGAGGAGACGACCTGGTACGACTTGGCATCCCTGACCAAGCCCCTGGTCGTCACGACTCTCTTTTTGTTGGCTCGGCGCCTCAAGGGCATCGATCTGGACACCAGAGTCGGGGAGATCCTCGCCGACCTCTCAAAAGATGTTTTCCCCGGTGACAGAACCCTCGGCTCACTTTTGACCCATACTTCGGGTATTTCCGCTTGGGAACCTTTCTATATCCATCCACAAGATCGGGATGACACCGCGCGGTTCTTTTGCCGCCTAAGCCCTCTGGCCGACGTCGGCCGCCAAGTGATGTATTCATGTCCGGGCTTCATTTTGCTCGGCCGGGTTTTGGAGCATCTGTTTCAGCTTGACCTGGCGGAGGCTTTCATCCAGATGGTCACCGGGCCCCTGGATCTCACAGGTGAATTGGACTTCCGTCCTGAGCCAATGTCCGTACAGATTGCAGGCGGATCAATATCCGGGAATGTGGAGAGGTTGCTTCTCCAAGAACGGGGTCTGAGAACACATCTGCTTCCACTTCGCCGGCATGGCCAACCCGATGACGGCAATGCGCGTTTCCTCGGCGGCGCCGCCGGCAATTCCGGCCTGTTCGGTACGGCTCATGGAGTTCATCTTCTGGCGAAGGAGTATCTTCCCGGAGGGGGCCGGCTGTTGTCCGCCACCGAGGTGGAACTGGCAACCCGTTGCCGCACGTCTGGGCTTGGTCAAGAGCGGGCACTGGGCTGGCAGTTGGCTTCCACAAGAGGATGTTCGGCCGGCGCGGCACTCCCTCCTGAAGCATTCGGGCACATCGGGTTCACCGGAACCTCGGTCTGGGTCAATCCGTTGCAACGTCAGGTGATGGTTCTGCTCACAAATCGCCACCATCCCGAACATAGAATGACGGACCTCCACCCGCTGAGGAGGCGATTCAATGCCCTTGTCAGGTTCTGACTGTTGTCATTCGATTCAGGGCAAATACGGTGGCGATAACTACCGGCGCCCAAGCCCCGACAACCGGCGGCAGGAACTCAGCTTCGCCCAACTTCCCAAACAGAGGCACCATCAGAATGAAATATCCGATTCCGAGAATCACGGCGGTCGCTACTCCATGGAGATTTGAGGCTCGATCACCGATTCGGCTGACGGCAAACGGAAAAGCGAGAAAAACCAAGATCAAGGTCGAAAGAGGACCGGTGATTTTTTGGTGCCAACGAACGACGAGAGGGGATGGGCGATAACCGGAATCCTTGAGTTCCCGTATGTACTGGCCCAGGTCTGAAAACACCATCTCCGAGGGTCGCCTGTGTTCCTGACCGAAATACCTTGGTGCTTCGGGAATTCCGACTTCTGTTTTTCTCGTGATCTTCTGATAATCGTCAACGCCTTCCTCGTCGATATTTCGAACCCATCCGCCATCAGCAAACCAGCTGCCGTTCTCAAACCGCACACGAGGCGCTGAAAATTGATACCGAAGGCGCATCTGCTGATCAATTCGATACACCGAGAACCGAATGAGGGTCTCCGAATCCATATCAAAACGGAGGAAAGTGTAATAAGTTCGGCCATCACGAGCCAGAATCCAGTTTCTGTCCGTTGCAAAACCCCTGGGAGTCGTTCGCCCTTTGATCCGGTCCAGGAGTCGATAGGATTTCCGACTAGCCTCTGGAATCACTTTCTCGCTCAAGGCCCACATCGCGCCACTTCCCATGACTGAAATCAGCACGAGGGGAACCATAACGCGAAAAACGGAGAGCCCTCCTGCTTTGAATGCCGTCAGTTCCAGATGTCTTTCAAGCACAGTGAGGACGGAGATGACCGCAATCAGCATCGCAAAGGGTAGGACGTCGAAAACGGCGCCAGGGATGATATTCAGATAATAGGCTATGACAACATTTGCCGGGGCGCCGTTTCGAGCGATCTCGTCGATATGGTTGGTCAAGTCGCCGATGATGTAGAGGGACGTCGTACTCAGCAACACGAGGAGTAGGGGAGTCAGCATTCGACGAGCAAGGTATCGATCCATCAGAGTTGGAAAGCCCGCGCCATAACGACGCCGCTGGATTCCGATGGGAATCGAACCCGTCAGCGGACGATCCATGCCCTTTCCGGCACCTTTGAGTTTTTGGTTAATCCTCCAGGTCCGAAATGCCCGAGAAAGTCGAGCCGGCAGGCGTTCCGGCGCCTGACGCTCCCCGAGCCACCTTCCCATTCGCGCAGCCAAAACGACGCCGACACCCGTGAGGACGATGTTCGGAAACCAGATGCCTACCCACGGAGGAACTCCGTGTTCCATGACCAGAAACTCGCCGTAACTGTTGAGAACGAAATAGAAAAGGACTACAAGAATAGAAAAAAGGAAACCCTTTCCTCGGCCTCCAGCCCTGGTCCCGATGCCGAGAGGCAGTGCCAACAGAGCGAATGTAAGACTCACCGCCGGAATTGCAATCCTCCGATTGAATTCCAATCCGGCAAGCCGCCGTTGACGATCTATTTCTTCTGAGTTTGCTTCCGTCGGGTCAAGTGTCCCGTGGAAATCACTCCCTTCGAGCATTGTCCACAGTTCACGTCCGCTCAACTCACGAAGGCTCAGTCGATAGGTCACCGAGGTCTTACCCGACTGCTCTTCCTCAGGTCTGAAAAGATGGGTCTGCACTGTGCTCGTGAGAAATTTTTCCGGATGTTTCCGATCCATCGTGTGGGTCACGATGTCTTCGAGAAGTATCCAACCCTCTCCCTTATCCTCGATCGCCGAGTCAGGCGCCTTGACCGTTGTTACCCTCCGCCCGCGATTTGCCAACGTCAACTGCTCTTCGTCAGGTGAAACGGTGCGGTGGATCAGAACGTTCTTCCAATGACCGGTAGAGGAATCGATGTCCTGAATGTATAGAAGGATGTTGGGGAGTTCATCGTAAAATACCTTCGGCTGGATTCGACCGATGGCCTCGCCGGCAGAGAACATCTCCCGCCTCAGTTCCTTCATCGTCCGTGTAGCGCCCGGGATTACAGCTTCCGAGAGATAGCCACAGACCACAGTGAGAAGAAGAGCAATAGCCAAAATCGGCTTGTAAAGGCGAAGGGGTGAAACACCACCGGCCTGGAGTGCAATCATCTCGTTGTCGGTTGTCATCCGACCAGAGGCTAGAAGAGCGCCAAAGAGAAAGCTGACCGGGATCGTAATGATCAAGACATTCGGTAGACTGATCAGCATCAGGCGAGCCGCATCTTCAAGCGATACTCCGAAAACGACGACCTGCTCCATCAGAGCGAACAAGCCGTTCATCACCAGCAGGAGGGTGTAGACAAGAAGTGCCAGCAGCGAAGGTACGGTGACCCCCTGAACTACATGACGATCAAGACGGGAAATTATACGCAAAGCTGAACTCCGGATCGCTGCCGACGATATCTTCAGGGCCGGGTTTCCTCAGCCAGTCCTGTCGGCTTATGGATTCTAGCAGCCGATTACCCGAGAGGGAAAGGAATACCGGGGTTGCCGCCAGTCCACAACTTTTCCACAGGGGATGAATATTCCACAGTTCCTTGTCTGTATTCAACGTCCGATAAGATATATTATGTAAACCTAAAACCGCAAGAAACCCGAATGCGCCCCAATGGCCGTTTGGAAAGGCTGGATTCAGGACTGACTCAGATTTCCGCGAAGCTCAGCCAGCAGCTCTTCAAGAGCGGCTATCACCTCGTATGGTTCCGGTTCCTTTTCGGTCGCGAAAGACAGAGCTACGCGAAACGGCTTGTTCTCAGGCTGGTATTTCCATACAAATGGACGCATCTTCGGCGAGGGGTTTTCCTGGATCGCCGGAGTCGCCTCAACCTCATCACCGGGCGAACGATCCCCTTTTCGAAGTTCCCTCAAAGCTGCTCTGTCAAGTCGTTCCTCAACGATTGCGCGAATGAGTTCATTCATCGTTTTCGGATCCTGCACTCTCGCTATCTCAAGCAAAATCCCCTTAGCTGTGATGTCGGCATGCCGACATGCAGACCGGATTTCAGGTGGAATTGACAGAATTTTCAGGCTCTCCGTTATGGTAACCCTGGACCTTCCGACCGCTTCGGCAACCTGTTGATGGGTGTAGCCATACTTTCCGATAAGAGTTTGAAAGCCTTCGGCCTCTTCAAAGGCGCTCAAATCCTCCCTCTGAAGGTTTTCGATAAGCGCAATCTCGAGCGCGTGCTCATCGCTGACTTCCAGCTCAATGCATGGAACTTCAGTCAGTCCAGCCTGCATCGCGGCATGAAACCGTCTCTCTCCGGAAACAAGTTCGTACTGACCACCTTCACGTTTCCGAACCAAGAGAGGTTCAAGAATGCCATGTACTTCGATGCTATTGACCAAATCCGAGAGATCACCGAGATTTGAGCGTGGCTGATCTTGGTTACTGGTAATGACGGTTATCCGCACCATCCTACCGATTCCCTCACCCATTCTCTGAGTGAGCTCATCAACATAATGTCGATCGTGTCGCATTCGACGTTTCTCCGGAAGGCCCCTTTGGGGCGAACCTGCAGCCATCAGTCCTCTCCTCGCCCATTGTTGTTGCTCCCAACCCGTTGTAATACTTCTTCACAGAGTCCGTAATATTCGGCGGCGCCACTCGAGGCCGGGGCGTGCTCAAAAATACTGGTTCGATGTGCCGGCGATTCTTCCAACCGAACAGATTTCGTGATCATTGTATCGAATACGAGGTCGCCAAAAACCTCGTTGATTTCAGCGAATACCTGACGGGCCAAAACCGTTCGACGGTCGAACATGGTGATGAGAACACCAAGAATTTGGAGTTCCGTATTAGCTCTCGCCTTGATTTTGTCAATAGTCTCGAGCAGATCATCAGTACCTTCAAGAGCAAAATAGGAGGACTGAATTGGAATAAGAACGTGGCTGGCTGCCACCAAGGCATTGACGGTAATCAGGCCCAAGGTTGGGGGGGTGTCGATGATTACCGCGTCGAAGTGCCTTGTAGGTTGATCAAACACATCTCTCAAGCGATAGGGTCCATCTATTTCACTCGACAGGAAAACCTCGAGTTTGGCCATCGCAATGCGAGCCGGTGCAATCCACAGGTTTTCGTGCGCCGTTGAGGGAGCGATGACGCTCTCGAGGTTGACGCTCCCCTGAAGGACGTCGAACATATTTTCGTTGACATCGGCCAAATCGATATTCGACATTGTGGAGTTTGCCTGAGGGTCAAGATCAACCAATAGGGTAGTCATACCTTTTGTCGCCAACCCGGCAGCGAGATTGATGGCGGTCGTCGTCTTCCCTACCCCGCCCTTTTGATTAGTGATTGCGATGATCATGAAGGATCGACACCTCCCCAGGAATCAGGAGGGCAACTATACCCTAGTCAAGTGATATTCGGGACGCCGCCGGATGATCGATCTCACAATGCCGGCAGGTGCTGTGGTGAGGAGGGAGAATCTACCGATTCCCCGTAGAGAGAGTGGTGTCCAGCTCGAGTAATCAGTACGTCAACGATGTCTCCGAGGCGTTCCCTACTTGATTTTGGAAAGTTGACGACCCGATTGTCTTCTCCCCTCCCCTGCCAATCCTCTGAAGTCCGACGACTTTCACCGTCGATCAGAACTGGAATGGTTGAACCCACCAATTCGCGGTTCAGTTCGAGGGAAATGGCGTTGGAGATGTCAAAGAGGCGATGGAGTCGGCTTTTCTTCTCGTCTTCCGAAACCTGCTCGGCATACATGCGCGCCGGGGTATTCGGACGAGGCGAGAATGCAAACGCGAACACTTGCCCGAACCTGATGCTCTCGATGATATCGAGCGTTTGCCGGAAATCATTTTCGCTCTCTCCCGGAAAACCCACGATCACATCGGTAGAAAGGTGTATTTCCGGTGCGGCGTCACGGATGCGCTGAATGAGGGCAAGGTACTCTTCTCGGGTGTATTTTCTGTTCATTCGCTTCAGGATTTCATTGGATCCTGACTGAAAAGGGAGATGCAGGTATCTCGATATTTTTGGCGTATTCGCGATGGCCTGAACAAGATCATCCCCAAAGTGCCGGGGATGGGAGGTCACAAATCGTACTCGCTGAATACCGGGTACCTCCGCAACCCGCCCGAGGAGAGTGGCAAAAGATGCGTCGCTTTCAGGACAAATATAGGCATTGATTGTCTGGCCGAGCAACTCGATTTCCCGCACGCCGAGTCCAGCGAGCGTACGGGCTTCGCTCAGGACATCATTGATCGGCCGGCTCAACTCTCTGCCGCGGGTGTAGGGGACAACGCAGAACGTACAGTATTCGTTACAGCCCTCGATGACCGTGATCATGCCTCGGGTCGAACTCTTACGAAAGATCGTTTTGAAATTGTAGTCCTCTTCTGCATCGAACCCCGTAATTTGAACCCTTTTCCCCTGCTCCACGGCACGCACCGCTTCGCGGACCCTTCCAATCTGACCCGGGCCAAGGACGAAACGAACCGTACGAGAACGCTTGAGGAGAGCTTCCCCTTCCTGTTGTGCGACACAGCCGCAAATACCCACCATGGGTTTGTTGGGCAATAGGGCCAGCTCTCCGATCCGACTCAGGATCTTATGAACCGGTTTTTCGCGAACCGAACAGGTGTTGAGGAGAACGAGGTCAGCACCAGCTGCACTCTTCGCCGCCTGCATTCCATGGGCTCTCAGTTGACCTTCAAGGCGCTCACTGTCGTGAATATTCATCTGACAGCCCCAAGTTTCAATGAAAAATGTATTCATCTCATTTCCTGTCTTTGATCATGTCCTCAAGAATACGGGTTAGGAGGGTGTAGGGCATTGAATCAACGGCGCCTTTCGGGTGTCGTGAAGGCCCATTTTCGTTGAATCCTCGGCCCGTACAGTGAGTACTGCGTCTCGAATGCGCCTCAAAC
>JAIOSJ010000307.1 GCA_021107705.1 Thermoanaerobaculales bacterium
ATGAGGGGCAATCCACGGGTAGAACGTTCAAAGAATCGGCACCGCTGGAGTAGAAGGCCGCCGAGGCGGTTTCCCAGGGGGACAGGACAACTGTGCCGGCTACAAAGATTTTTGTCCCCCCGGGAAAATGCCGAGCGGGAGCACTTGCGCTTCCGAAGGCCGGCGCCACAAACGCGGTCACTCCCAGGAAGGCGATGAAACCAAGCGGGCCCGCAGTTCACCTAACCTCTCACCCGATCGGACCACCACCGAGGCATTCCTCGTCGTCATAGAAGACCGCGAACTGGCCCGCTGCTATGCCGGGATCCCCGTCGTCGAGTTGAACCCGTACCGATTTTCCACCAACGACCTCCACTTCCGCCGGCCAAAGGCGGGCGCCGTGGCGGAGCCGCACGGTGAGCCGAGAACTTTGGGGAGCACCGGCAATCCAGTTGATGTCCTCCACCGTGAAGTTGTTCCGTTGATGGTCCGCCAACGTATCCCTGTGCACGACCACGATGGTGTTGCTCTGGACATCTTTCTCGACCACGTACCACGGACCCCCAGCGAGACCGAGCCCGCGGCGTTGGCCGATTGTGTGGAACCACAGGCCCCGATGCTCTCCCAATTCCCTTCCTGAACCGATCTCGACAATCGCACCTGGGCGATCCCCGAGGTGGAACCACACGAATTCGTCGTAGGGAATCTGCCCGAGGAAGCAGATGCCCTGGCTGTCCGGACGCCCGGCGTTGGCCAGGCACCACCTTTCTGCGAGGACTCGGACCTCGGTCTTCGGCAACTCACCGATCGGAAAGAGGCATTGGGCAACCTGTCGCTGGGTGAGACGACAGAGAAAATAGGTCTGGTCCTTGACCGGGTCGACCCCGCGCAGGAGATGAGTCACCCCATCGGCAACCCGCAGCCGGGCGTAGTGGCCCGACGCCAGAAGGTCGAAGTCAGGTCCGATTCTTTCGAGGAACGCACCGAACTTGATGAGCGAGTTACACAGGATGTCCGAACTCGGCGTGCGACCGGCCTGGAGTTCGGCCAGGGAATACTCCACCACCCTGCTTCGGTACTCCTGCTGCAGCGAGACGATCTCCAACGGGACGTCAACCTGGGCGCAGACCATCCGCACGAAGGTGAGGTCCTCCTCCCACGGACATCGCCCGAGAAAGGCCAGGTCATCTTCGAGCCATATTTTGAGGTAGAAAGCAACGATATCGTATCGGCCGTCACGCACCAGTGTGTGTAGGGCTACTGCGCTGTCAACCCCGCCCGAGACCAAGACCGCAACCCGTTCTTTCATCCCCGGATTGTAGCGCCACCGAGCCGGGTCATTCAGTAAACCGAGAGATCCGTGGCTATTTCTTGGGGTTTTGCAAACGGCTAAGCCTCTTAGCCGCCGCGCACCACCACGAATGCCAAGTAGCCGGCAAACACCATCAACAATCCGATGCCCTCCAGGCGAGAGATCCGTCCGTCCCGCAGGACGCCGAAGCCCAGAACCAGGGTCACGACGGCAAGTAGGGGGATGTCTTGCCGAATGATGTAGGTGGGTACCTGACTTGGTCGAACAAGAAAGGCCGAGCCCACGACCAGACCCAGATTGAAGACGTTCGATCCAAGCACGTTGCCGACGGACATTTCGCTTTCGCCCTTCGCGGCAGCCATCACCGAAGCGGCCAATTCCGGCAATGAGGTGCCGAAAGCCACCAGGGTCAGACCGATAACGGCCTCCGACACCCCGAAACCACGGGCTAGGGCAGTTCCGCCCCGGACCAGACTCTCTGCGCCGAGCGACAAAACCACCATTCCGGCAATGGTCAGGCCGACCTGCCGAGAGAGACTGCCCGAAACCACCTGGCGGGCGCCCCGGTTGTGGCGAGCCTCGGCCAAAGCAGACCAGATGAACGCCGCGAACATCAACAACAACACCCCGGCCAGCCAACGCGATATGAAACCCGCCCACGCCCCGACGAGAAGGGCAATGGCCGGTAAGAGGCCGAAAAGGATATTTCGATTGAGTTCTCCCTGCCGACGCACGACACTGATCTCACGAATCACGGCGGCCGCGCCCAAAACCAACAGCAAATTCATGACGTTGGACCCCACCGCATTGCCGACGCTGAGCGCGCCGCTTCCCCGCCCTGCGGCGAGCACCGAAACCATAAACTCCGGCATCGAGGTCCCAAAGCCGACGACGGTGAGTCCGACGACCAGCGGTGACATTCCGAGCCGGAGCGCCAGTCGAGAGGCGCCATCCACCAACCACATGGCGCCGAAGCCCAACCCGGCGATACCGACCAGAACGAGGAGGTATGACATTTGGGGATGGTACCTCAACTATCGAGGAGAAAAACCAAGGCCCTCAAAAGGCCACACCGAAGGAAAAGTACAGTTCTCCCGAAGACTCCCCCTCCAGTTGGTCCAGCTTGTGACCGTACTCGAGGCGAAGGGGTCCCGCCGCAGTATTGAAGTGCAGGCCGGCGCCGACGCCCCAGCGAATTTCGTCGAAACTCACGTCGCCCGGCTCGACCCAGACGTTGCCCCCGTCGATGAAGACAACCGCCGCCAAGTCTCCCCAGATGGCGTGTTGGTAGTCGATGTTCACAAGAACCAAGGCGTTACCCCCGATCGCCGTGCCATCCTCCTCGAGGGTCTCTCCCGACCTTCCCAGACGATCAGTCCGAAAGGCGCGATGGGTTGTGGAACCGCCGGCAAAGAACCGCACGGCCAGCGGAACCTGCAGGTTTGCCGTCTCGTCGCTCTCCAGGTCGAAGGGCCAGATGCCGCCGACCCTCAGGCCGAGAGCCAACTTCCCACGAGGTGTCTTGAAATACTGGGTGATCGAGCCTTTGATTTTAATGAACTCGGTCTCGGCGCTTAAGAGCGGAAAGGCATATTCCGGGGCCAACGACACCACGAGACCGCTTCGTGGGTTCAGGA
This sequence comes from Thermoanaerobaculales bacterium, assembly GCA_021107705.1. Lineage (GTDB taxonomy): Bacteria > Acidobacteriota > Thermoanaerobaculia > Thermoanaerobaculales > Sulfomarinibacteraceae > JAIOSJ01. The sequence continues at coordinate 2,929 of JAIOSJ010000307.1, forward strand.
GATCGTCGCGATAATCCCATTCGAAAGAAGGGGTGATCGAAGAGAGTTCAATCTGCTGTTGGTCACGTTCGAGATCCGACAGGATGTCGTCGGGGGCGTCCGGTTGAACCACCTGGTATTCATACCGAATCCAGTGCCTGAACGGCGCTTTCATTCGGTCTCCGATCTCGAACCACATTCCCCTTCGCAGTTGGTTGTAGTCTGTGAAGCTCTCCTCCGTCTGATACAGGGCGAAGATACCCGGCCTCTCGATCCATGGCAGAAGAGGCTCCCGCAAGCTGGCCTGAAATCGAGTTTCTCGCTTTGAGAACCTCGTCTCGAGAGAGAAGGCATGGGCCCCACCAAAGAGATTCAAGTGGGTCCAACCCAGGGTCACACGGAACTTGTCTTCCGTTCCCCAACCAAAACCAACCAGGTACGACTTCTGAAAACCCTCCTCCATGGTGACGACGACACCTCGCTCGATCCGCAACTCATGCCCGGGGATCGGCACCACACCAACGCGCCTGAAAATCCCGAGGCGGTACAACTCCTGCTGTGCGCGAATGATCGTCGCCTGCGAGTAAGGCTCGCCAACCATAAGGCCAGCGTGATCGAGAAGCCTCTCCACCACCGACCGGTCGGTCTGGTCCAGGCCTGACAGGATGACTCGGCCAAAACGGACGAATTCTCCTGGTTCTGCCCACAAGGAGACCTGGACGCGACCCGGTTCGGGGGTCTCAATCTGAGCCGACATCTCGGCCTCGGGATAGCCGGCATCGGCCATGGCACGCTCCCACCGCACGAGGAGATCATCGAGGCGCGTTGGGTTCCACGGTTCGGTGACCTCGAGTTGGAAGGCGTCTTCGTCAACCGCCCACGCAACCTCTGACGGAACCCCATCCACCCGGAAGCCATCGACGGTCCAGCGGATGCCCTCGTCCACCGGGAATGAAATGCTCACGCCTGCCGGTCCGTCTGCTTCCAGCCGAGGTTCACCGACGACCGCCTCGACAAAGCCCATTCCGCACAGACGATTTTCAAGCACGCCCCGATCAACCTCGAGACTCGCATGACTCACCGGGTGGCGTCTTCCGCCGCTTCCCACTTGTACCGAGACCACCTCCCGCAGAACCTTCACCGGTGTCTGTTCGGCGCCCGGAAACTCGACCACGGTGATCTCTTTGCGACAGCCCGGCCGCGCCTCAACTCGTACGACCACATCCCCTGCAGCCTCTTCATCGACTCTAACCTCAACCTCGGCGAGGAGCCACCCCTCCGATTGAAGGCCTTCTTGAATACGCTCGGCCAGAAAAGCTGTTTGTGCGGGATTCAGGTCTTCCTCCGCAGGGTCGGGAATTGCCTCTCTGACGACCTCCTCCAAACCCGGCGGCGCGGCGATATCCAGACGAAAATGGGGACCGGCCTCGACATGAACGACCAAGATGATCCCTTCCCGTCCGGGCTCCCTTGCAACCTCGACGACCCGCGCCTCCCAATGGCCGAGTTCGCGCAGACGACCCTCGACCTGGTCCTGGATTTTGTCGGTCATCGCCGGCTTGATCCGCGCCCCTGGGCTGATCTTCGGTCCGACCTTCGCGGTCGCCGCCACGGGCGGCAGCCCTTCGATTCGCAGATCTTCGAGGCGTGACGGCAGCCCGGGGTCAACCATGATCGTCGCCTCGACCACATTCGTCTGCCTGTGAAATTTCAGGGTTGGCTCAACGCGAGAATCGGCATAGCCGCGACTGATCAGACGCCGGCGTACCCGCTGTACTGCCGTTTCGATCCTGTCGGCGTTGACCGCGTCACCGATCTCCATGTCGAGCCAACGCAGCACGCGAAGACGCCACACCGGAGAGGGGTTCTGAACCCTCAACAGGGTCAGACGAGGGACGACATCCAATGCGACGACACAATCGATTCCTTCATCGGCCGGCTCACTCCGCACCTCAAGCCAGGAAATTTCTCCCGTTGCAACCAAGGTTTGAATTCCTCGCCTGATGTACAGACGATTGAGCGGCTGTCCCTTTTTGAGGCCAAGGACCGCGATGACGCCTTCTGGATCTTCGAGGCCCTCGGCCTCGACGTGAATCGACGCCACCAAAGGCGGCTCCTCTGCCGCGATGAAACCCGCCCCGGATAAGGACAGACCCACGACGACAACCCACATTGCACAGCGACGACTCAGCCCCCCCATTCAGTACCGCCTTCGCAGTTTGAAGTCGAGGCCCAGGCTCGCGTCGCTGTCTCGAGTGCCCTCGACGAAGAAGCCCGAACCGATGTACCACCTGACGGTCATGACCTCTTTGCGCTCTCCGGAGAGATTCGACTGGACGGTCACGGTCACCGAGGGACTCAGCTGTTTGACCACGGTGACTCGGGCGGCCGGGTTCCCGGTGGCTGATTCGATGAATGGATCCACCCGAATCTGGTCAACGGGCAGGAGCCACGAATCCCTTCCGCCCAAGGTCTGGTTGAGCTGTCGGGTGAGCATGGAGGAGGCAAGCGAAATACCGAGGGCGCCCCCCGCCCTTCCTTCGCCCACCTGACCCATTGCCATCAAGGAGTAAATCTCCGCCTGATTGAGTGGTGGATCCGACGACACCGTCGGCACAAGACGGTCGAGAGTTCCACCGAGCCGCAGCCACACCTCATATTCGAGGATTCTGGAGCGGGCCTGAAAGTCCAGCAGGGGATCAATCCGGGTCGGGTCCGAAAAGGAAATCTGGCCGCGTTCAAGTTCATAGCGAATGCCCTGGAGGGTGAACTCACCTCCTTCGGAAAATTCCACGCGGCCGACCAGACCAGGGTTGGCATCGGTACCGGTCACATGAAGATCGGCACTCCCGGTCACCCGCAAAAACGGACCTTGAGCTTTCAGCGTTTCTTCGGCCCGGACCCGGAGATCCAACCGGAGACTGTCGTCTCGGGGCGGTTTCTCTTCGCCGAACCAATCCATCAACAGAGTTGGAAGGTCGTCCTGCCCCCGCACCTCCCCTCGTGTGATCACCATGTCGCCGGACAGCTCGAGGTCTTCGGCCGGACCGTTCAGTGCCCAGGCGCCGTCAACCCGGGGAACAAGGCCGGGAAACAACGGAAACTGGAGTCCTTCGACAGTCCCCTTGAGACGAAGCTCGGTGGCCCGATCGCGAAGGTGGATCTTGCCGCGACACCGCCCAGCCCCACGCATAAAGCGGAAGTCGACATCCTCCAAGGCAACCTCTCCGGCCGAGAAGAAGAGGGTCCCGTTGACGTCCCCGATCACCGAACGAGAACCCGGTAGGTGGAATGAACCTTCCTCTACGCAGGCAGTTCCCTCCAACTGAGGTCGCTTGAACGTGCCCGTCAACTCGACATCGCCGGTTGCGCGTCCGGCCGGTTCCCAATCCGGGATCAAGACCCTCAAGAGCCGCCCGTCCAAGGTCCCCGAGAGATTGCCCGTCAACTCGCCCCGAGGATCGACCGCTGCCCGAAGGAAAATCGGGTCGGCGCCCATCGCCGTCTCGATGCCTCTCAGGCGGAAGCCCTGTTGATCCCAGACAAAGCCCTCGTCCTTCAGAAGCCGAATCTGACGGCCCCCAAGAAACAAGTCGGTCTGCGATATGGCGCCCGCCAGTTCATGAACCATCGTGCCCTCGCCGGCCAAGCTGAAGCTCAGTTTTGAGGTTCCGGTCAGGGGAACGTCCAGTGCCGGCGCCAAGAGGTCCACCAGACCCGCCACCGACTCCACCGTCAGATCGCCCCTTCCCCGCCATCCGGTTTCTTCGTCCCCGTTGAGAATATCGAGTTCAGCGGCGGCGACTCCGGGAAGTTCCCCTGCCGCCGTCAGCCCCTCCCGGTCGAATTCGACCCCAACCCGACCCTGGTCCGTCGTCACCGAGAGGGATCCTTCCGGACTTCCACCCTTCAGGGGCAAGAGAAAAGAGAGGTCCCAGGTGAAAAGATCCCCAAATAACCTCTTGAGAGCCGACGGGAACTGTATCGCCTCCATCTCCCGCCATTCCAGGTCCCCCTCGAGAAGCCCCTCCCCGACCCGCCACCGAACTCGCCCCGAGAGGCCCCGGTCGAAGTCCAGATTTCCCACGGTGAAGGCGCCGGTCGAGAGGTCCACGGACGCAGACCCGTTACCCAGTTTTTGAGATGCGACCTCGACGTCCGTCATGCCGAGGGCCCACGATCCCCGCGGCATTTTGAGGGGACCGCCAAGCCCTCCGGTTAAGGAGAAACGACCACCGGCTGTGATTCCTTCAAGTCCGAGCCACGAAGCCACACGGCTCAAGGAAAGCTGCCGACCTTCGAAACGGAGGTCGAGAGCCTCTTCGTTCTCGGACGGCTGCCAGCGCAAGGCGCCGCGCACCTCCCCGCTGCCGTCTCCAAGCATGAAGCGCCCTTGGGTGAACCTCAATTCACCCTCCCCAACCGATGCCTCGATAATGGCACGATCGAGCTTTATCGGCGGGTACATCAGATCTTCGATGTCCAAACGAAATCCAACGCGAAGCCTGTTCCAAGGCCCCGAAAGACTCACGTCGCCGACGCCCTCTCCGGAGATCATCTCGGGTATGGCTCGAGATCCGATCCAACGATTCGCGGCAGGGAGGATCTCTTCAAGGACCACCGGTTCGATATGGATCGCCCACTCCGGCTGCCAGGTCTTCAGCCTCAAGGGGCCCTCAAAGTTGACGATTGAAGCGCCGACATGAAGTTCTTGGGCCCGAAATTGAAGCAGCCCCTGAGGAACCAAGGTCAGATCGAGGAGACCATTTACCGGAAGCGGGCCCTCCTCCGCCGTCAATTTCACCCTCGCCAAGCCACTTCCCCTGGGAAAGTGAGAGCTGTTCCATCCCACCTCGGCCTCGACTCCGGCCCGGGCAGAGAGGCCTCCGGACGGGACCCCCAGAGCCTCGAGAAATGAGGCGAGGTGCAACCCCTCACAGGCCCCACGAACACGGTGAGGATACGGTGACCCGAGCCGTCCGAGCTCATAGCTTCCGGTCAGTAAACCACCGAAGAGTCGTGCGTGAGCGACCTCCCCGCGCAAGCCCTCCCGCGAAAGCCTGAGTTCTGCTCGGAGGTCGGTCAACGGAAGATTCGCCACCTCAACCCATGAGCCGATCACTTCCGCGCGCGCCAGGACCTCGTTCCTGGAATCGAACTCCGCATCGATGTTGACGGCGCCCTTGAGTAGGTTTTTTGCGCGAATCAAACGATCCAATTCCTCGAGATCGATTTCGCCTGCAGCCCTGGCTTTTGAATACTCGGCCGAGAAAACCGCTTCTCCTTGAAGCGCCACTCCCGGCGCAATCACTCTCCAGATCGGCAGTTCGAACTCCTGTCCCCGTCGGGTGAATCGTGCTTCCATCCGGCACCCGAACGCCTCGAGACTCGGCACATCGAGGTCGAGTCGTTCCACCGTCATATATCCCGAGGTCTCGGCTCCGTCACGGACCCACGACATCTCGAATCCTTCAATTTCCAACTCGAGTCGTCCCGGCAATCCTGAGCCCGAAACCGCCACGTCACGGAGGTCGAGGTGACGGAGGAGGATTCGAAAAGGCGCCTTTTCGGACCGGCGGCGAGCTGGAAGGGACGGCTCGTGCAACTCGACTTTCAGCCCGTCGATCTCCACAGTGTCAATCACCAGGGTCCGCTGGGCAATCCACACGCCTGCCAATTCCACGGTCACTCGAGAGGTCTGGAGCCCGGCCCCCTCCCCGTCAAGCTTGAGGCCCCAAAGTTCTATCCGCGGTGGGAGCAAGCCCCAGCCGAGGTCCTCGATCCTGAGCTCCAACCCCGTGAGACGCTCGGTGGCGCCCTCGAGTCGGCGGGCCGCAAAATCGCACAGAGCTTCGCTTTCCAGGGTGCGCCAGAGAAGCAGCGCCAACAGGAGGAAAACGGCCAATGCGGCCGGCGCCGCGATCACCGTACGCCGAAGATGGCGGTATCTCAGCCGCCCCGCTCTCCCCACTTCAGCTTCCTGTGCAACACGTGAAAGTAAGATCGGCCCGGGTCCGTAATCAGTCGAACCGGCTCCGAACAACGCTCGATCCGAACCAGATCTCGCGGCGTGAGAGGAAAACCCTCCTGGCCGTCCAGCGTTAAATAGACCTCTTCGGACAAACTCTCAAGACGAATTTCAATCACCGAGCCGAGGGGAAGGGCGATTGGCCTGTTGGTCAGTGTATGGGGGCAGATCGGGGTAATGAGAACTACGCCCATCGTCGGGTAGACAATCGGCCCTCCTGCAGAGAGATTGTAGGCGGTCGAACCCGTCGGGGTGGCGACAATCAGGCCGTCGGCTTTGAAACGGCTCAGAAGTTCCGTGTCCACATGAACCGACAAGACGACCATTCGAGCCAGAGCGGACTTGTTGATCACAACATCATTCAGGGCTCGTCGACAAACCGGAGCCGTTCCGGGCGTTTCCACGGTCAGGAGCAGCCGCTCTCGCTCCTCCATGACCGCCTCACCTTCGAGAGCCGCCCGCAGCATCGGGAAGAGCCGGTCCACGGAGTGCTCGGTCAGAAAGCCCAGGGTTCCGAGATTAATACCTAGAATCGGGGTGCCGCCGAGTTCGCCGCGAGTCACCGACAGGAGCGTTCCATCGCCACCGAGAACAACGATCAGATCGGTTTGAGCGGCAAGATCTCCGCGCGACAACGTGCTTTCACGATCCAGCGCCCCAGCCGATTCATCGTCCAGAACTCCTGTTGCGTCCAGGCGCTCGAGTTCTACCAGAAGCTGCCGCCCCAATTTCACGGCCTCTGCGTTCGAGCCCTTGAGCACGACGCCGACTCGTTGCGGTCGTTTCACGAACGCCTCCTCCTGGCGGAAATCACTACCGATTCTCCGCGCGCCCCCCATTGTAGTCCCTCTGGAATCGTAACCCACATAACTCACCAGGAAAGGTCGTGGCTCACGAGTCTTGACGGATGTGTCAACCTTGGTGTTGGACCCAACGTCCCTAGGACGTGCTACGAACTTCAGCAATGACTGCGCACCATCACGATCCACCCACTCATGAGGGCCTTCTGGTTGCCCGCGCTCAGGCCGGTGACACCGAGGCATTCGGAGACCTCGTCACCCGTAACCAACGCAGGGTGTGGCTGGTCTGCCGACAATACCTCGGTGCAGCCGATGCCGACACCGCTGGGCAAGATGCATTTCTCAAAGCCTTCACCCGAATCAACACGTTCGACGGAAGGGCTTCGTTTTCGACCTGGCTGACCCGCATCGCCATCAATACCTGCCTGGATCACTTGCGGCGACGACAACGCGAGGGCATTCGCGTCGCCGGCAACGAAGACGATGACGAACCGATCTTGGATCGCATCGCAGACAACAGTCCGGACCCCGAAGAAAAGGCCAGGCAACGGCAGACGGTTGCCCGGCTGAAGAGGGCCGAAGAGGACTTGCCTGAAGGCCAAAGGCGGATTTTCAGGCTCCGTTTTTACGCCGAGATGGACCTCGAAGAAATTGCCAAAAGCCTTGAGGTCCACATAGGGACAGTGAAGACACAACTGCACCGAGCGGTGCATCGCCTGCGGGAAGAGCTGGGAGGCGTCCGATGAAGAATCACCTTGACGAGCTGGAAATCTCGGCGGCTGCGGCCGGATTGGATCTTGAGGATGGTGCGAAAGATCACCTTCAGGCGTGTGTGTCCTGCCGGCGTTTGGTGACCGAATTTCAGGATGCCATCCAGGCGCGAAGGGCCCAAATGATGCGCCGGGAACCCGACTGGGAAGCTCAGAAGGAAGCCGTTCTCGAACAGCTTCCTCAGATAGGAACCGTTACCCGTCGTTGGCATACTGCCTGGGCACGACCTCTGCTCGCCGCTGCAGCGACCATCTTTCTTGCGATCGGCGTCGGCGTCCTCTACCCGAGACCGGGTTCTTTGCCGTCCCCCACACCGAACCCGAATCTACCGATCGAACAGATCCTCGCCGAGGCCGAAAATCTTCTCGCCGACGATGGTCTCCTCGATTTCCAAGTCTTCGACAACATCACCGACGACGACCTGAACGCCCTCTTCTCGGGCCAGGCGTCGTGATTGGAGGCAACATGAAACGCCACATCATTATCTTTCTGTCCGTATTGACGACGGCGACCTCGCTGACGGCCCAGATTCTCGATCTCCCGCCAGGAAAATGGTGGGAAAGACCGCCCCTGATCATGCACTTGGAGCTGACCAAGGAGCAACAGGCGGCCATTCAAACGCTCGTCTATGACCATGCCCATCGCATGATCGACCTGAATGCTGATGTCGAACGCACGAGATTGGAGTTGGGAAACCAGGTCGATCTCGAGACGATCAACACTGCCGCCGTCCGAAAGGCCTTCGCGGCTTTCCAGGATGCCCGACGAAAACTCGAGAGTGAACGCTTTGAAATGACCCTCTCCGTTCGCCAGACGATGTCAACCGAACAGTGGAAGAAATTGCTCGACCTGCGGGACCGCCTGGAGGGCATGAAAAGGATGCGAGATCGACCCGGGGCCGACCGGCAGCCGGACCGTCGATCGCCGGGCGCCCGGCCACCCAGCGGTTCACCGCGCGGAGGATCCGCCTTTCGGCCCTGATTCTCGGCGGTATTCCTCGCGAGGGCGGTGCTTGCCGTGAACAGTGGAATTTTCGACCTAACCCGCATTTCTCACCAGGTATCTGCTGTGGGCTGCGCATGGCAGCCATCTGTCGTGCTTTTCGCAAATCGTTCTCCTCGACGGAGTGCAACTACGACTGCGTCGCCCAATTTCCGAAAAACCCAACATCTAACTACCCTTCGCAGCCCTCGCGACGAAACCCGGTGAGAAGGTCGGGCTAGGAGGGTATCAGCAGCGTCTTTCGGGGTTCCTAAAGGCCCATTTTTGTTGCATCCTCGGCCCGTACAGGGAGTACTGCTCCTCGAATGCGCCTCAGATGGCAGAACCCCTCCGCTCATCATGGTCGGCATCGGTGGAGGGCTCTCACCCCGGCTTCTCAGGGCGGCGTTCGAAAACAGTCTTAACCGGAGCACCGAGCCACCACCTGTAGTGGTATGGCCGTGGCTCAAAGAAAATGAGCCGACCCCTCCTCCGATAGAGGAACAGCTGGCTCTGCTTCTCGGAGAACGACTCGAGCAGAGGCTCGGATCGGGAGACTAGTCACACATCCATAACGCGATGAGTGGCTGTCGATTCCCAACCATCAGCCGTCAGTCGGACTTAAACCAACTGATAGCTGACAGCTTCTATTACATTTGATCCTTGAGATTCTTCGACGGCTTGAAGCGGACCGTCTTCGATGCCCTGATCGTGATGGTCTCACCTGTGGCCGGATTTCGACCTTGGCGCGCAGCGCGCTCAGAAATCTGGAATGCCCCGAAATTGGGCACCGAGACCTTCTCGCCCACGGCCAATGCCTCGCCGACGAGTTCAAACAAGGTGTCGTAACTCAGTGCAACCTGGGTCTTGGGAAACCCGGTCAAATCAGCAATTCGATCCACGATATCAGCTTTGCCTGCCATAAAACCCTCCTTTTGACGAGCCCGAACACCCTAACTCCACTCCGGCCGTGGGTCAAGCAGGCATGCAATGAAGGAGATGGGTCGTCGTCATGACAGACATCAGCTTTCAAGTTAGCCTTTTGCAAACAGCTAAAGTTTTTGTTGTCGCTCCGCCACCTTGGTCTATATTTGCAGGATGAGTCACGACAAGATCCTCCCATGGCCCGCCATTTCCCGGGAAGAACTGGGCAACCACAAGATTTTCACACTCTCTCGAACTGTTCGCCGATCACCGAAGGGGGACCGTGAACACGCCTTCTTCGGCCTCGAAGCGCCGGATTGGGTCAACGTTCTTGCGGTAACCGAGGAAAAACAACTGATTCTGATCGAGCAATACCGCCATGGAACCGACTGCGTAACCCTGGAGATTCCTGGTGGCGCCGTCGATCGCGATGAAGACCCGGCCGAAGCGGGGGGCCGCGAACTGGAGGAAGAGACCGGATACCGGCCCCGACAGTTGGAACTGCTTGGCTGGGTTGAAACCAATCCAGCCTTCCTCAACAATCGATGTTGGACATACCTTGCCACCGGCTGTTCGCCGGACGGGAAGATCAACTTCGACCCCTCAGAGGAAATTGAAGTGCAGCTCGTCGATTTGAGTCGTTTTACTGAACTTATCCAAGAAGGGAAGATCCGCCACTCCCTGGTCGTCGCAGCCCACGACCATTTGCAACGCGGGATCAGCAGGGGGGCGCCATGGGTGGCCGAGATCTTCGGTCGGGAATGAACCGCGATCCGGAAGAGGTTCTCCACAGCATCATGAAAAACCAGCTTTTTCCTACAGTGATTCTGGTTTTGGCGGCCTTTGTTCTGATCGGGTCCGCCCACGGAGGCGAAATGCTCAATCCCGGCGATGCTTTCCCGGAATTCGAACTGACGACTCACGACGACAGTATCGTGCGCTCAACCGAACTCGAAGGAACCCTCTACCTCATCTACTATTACCCCAAGGCCGATACGCCGGGATGTACCAAGGAATCGCTCTTCCCGATCATGGACGAGAGAGGCTTGACAGCACAGGATATTTCTGTATATTCCTAAATGGTTATATGGTAGATGGAGGGGCCGATGCCAAGACACGCACCAACTTTCCTGATCCTGCTCGCAGCAATCGTCGGATCTTCGTGGCCGGCCGGCGGCGGGGAGCTGACGCTCCGGCAAGCCACCACGACCGCTCTTGAAAGAAACCGGTCGGTCGCCGCAGCGTCCGCCAGGGCATCCGCCGCTCATGCACGACAGGATCAGGCCAAAGGGTATCGTCTGCCGAAGGTCGATCTGATGGAGGTCTTCAACTACACAGACAACCCCGCAGAGGTCTTCGCATTCACACTCAACCAACGGCGCTTCGACATGGATGATTTCTTCAGGTCCGATCCAAACAGGCCGGACGCTCTGGACACCTGGATCACGAGACTGGAATTTACCCAACCGATCTACGTCGGAGGTAAGATCTCAACCCGCAACGAACAGGCATCCCTGATGGCGGCCTCCGCCGACAAGGACCTCTCCCACACTCAGGAGAAAGTCGCCTTCGACGTTGCCACCGCTTACGCCAACACCCTGATGGTGGCTGAACGCTTGGAGGTCGTCCGGCGGGCCCGAGAAACGACGGCGGCCCATGTCGCCTTGGCGGAAAAGTACGCCGCTCAGGGTTTCATAATCGATGCCGAGGTCCTCAACGCCCAGGTTCATCTCGCCCGAATGGACGAGATGCTCGTCGAGTCCGAGTCCAACGCGGACCTCGCACAATCGGCACTCGCCTTTACGATGGGTATCGATCAGACGACACGTGATGAACTCCAACCCCTCCCGTCGATTCCGCCCATGACTGAGCCGATGGTGGTGTGGATGGATCGTGGGGTGACGGCACGCCGCGACCTCGAGGCGCGCCGACGCGAACTGGATGCCGGACGCCTGGAGGAAAAAGCCGTCAACCCGGGCTTCAAGCCGGAGATCGCGGTCAAAGGCCGTTACGAACTCTACGATGACCAGCTGTTCGGCAGCAACGGTCACTCCGGTTCGGTGATGGCGGTGGCCAAGATCAACCTCTTCAACGGCGGTTCGGACATGGCCGAGATCGAAGCGGCACGACAGGAGGCCCTCTCGGGGGAACACAACATTGCGATGTTCTCCGAAGGCGTCCGGCTCGAAGTCCGAAGCGCCTTCGCCCAGGTTCAAACGGCGAAGAAACGACACCTGACGACCGGTCGTGCAGTCGATGCAGCTCGAGAAGCCCTGAGGGTTCGGGAGAAACGATTCGAACAGGGACTGGACAAGATGATCGATCTGCTCGATGCCGAGACCGCCCTCCGGGAGTCCGAACTCCGGAAGCTGGTCGCTCGGTACGATCTGGTTCTTTCGGCCTATCGCCTTTACTTCACATCAGGAACGTCATTGACCGCTCTGTTCGGTACAGACCAGTCTTCTCACCAACAGGAGATCCAACAATGAACGCACATTCCCCGCTGATCCCCATCCTTATCATGGCCGTCACACTGGGGGCGTGCGCCCAGGATAAGGCCGAATTAGCCCATGCTAACCTTCCGCCTCTCAGCGTTCATGTGATCCAGGCCGAGGCCACTACATTACAGAAGGTCATTGAGGTCCACGGAGTGGTTCAACCGGCACGCCAGGCCTTCGTCTCCAGCCGCGTCATGGGGCCCGTGGTCGCGGTCAAGACCTGGGCAGGCGCGAAGGTTTCAAGGGGGCAGATACTGATCGAGATTCAACCCGAGACCTCGAAAGGCCAGGTTGCCCAGGCCGAAGGAGCATTGACCCAGGCCCAAGCCGCCCTGGCCCTGGCTGAGAGGAACCTCCAACGATTCGAAAATCTCCACGCCGAAAAGGCCGCATCCGAAGTCGAGCTGGACATGGCCCGCATGCAGCACGGCCAGGCAAAGGGTGCGGTCGACCAGGCCATGGGAGCGGTTCATACCGCCACAACCGTCGCCGGCGAGGCCGGAGTGACGGCGCCTTTTGCCGCCCGGGTTATTGAGCGGCTTGTCGAGGTCGGCGATATGGCGATCCCCGGACGTCCGCTGATCCGACTCGAAAGCCTGGAGGGCCGGCGACTCTGGTTGAGTGTTCGGGAGACCGACATCGAACGCCTCGAACTCGACCAGAAGATTCCGGTCACCCTGGACTCGAGGGCCGACGGCGGCATGATCGAGGGCACGGTCGCCGAGATCGTCCCTTCAGCAGATCCCGCAACCCACACCTTCACTGTCAAGGTCGATCTCGGCTCAGTCGATGTGCCCTCGGGCATTTCGGGGCGCGCCTCCATCCCGGGAGACACAGTCGAACGCATCCTGATCCCTGCGACCGCCGTCCACTATCGTGGCGGCCTGGAGTTGGTCATCGTTCGGGCTGATGACGCCTCGGCACGAACTCGTGCGGTCACGACCGGCCGGGCGCTGCCTGACGACCGTGTGGAGATCCTGTCGGGCATCAAGGCCGGAGATTTCGTTGTCGTTGATGCGCCCGCCCCGGTTGCCGACGGCACGCCGCTGGAGCTTTCCCGATGAACGACACCCCGCCGAAAGAAACGCGCCCCACGGCGGCGGAACTGGAGCAGGCCCGCAGAGACGCACTGCGCCTCAAGATCACAAGGCGCAAGCTGGGCCCCTCAGGTCGGCTGGGA
>JAIOSJ010000185.1 GCA_021107705.1 Thermoanaerobaculales bacterium
ACCACGACGCAGATCACGGACACCTCATTCCTCGATCTACACCTTGTCGGCCGCATCACCGACAGCGGCCGTTTCTTGGCGTGGGAACACCTGAGTATCTTGACGTCGATCTTCAGTCTATCGTCGTACGATCGACTGGCCGCCTCTGAAAATACCCTCGTTTCCGGCCAGGTTAATCTACCCGACCTCGGGGTTGACTTCATCAGTAACCCCGCTCAGCCCGAAGCGGTGGTTGCCTTCCAGTCGGCCGAGGAGCTGGTTCCTCCGAACAATGCCGATACCAACATGGAGATCTTCACTACGCGGCTGGTCCTGCCCCCGGGGCCTGAGGTCTTCTGCAGCGCGCCAAATCTCGGAATATCCATCCCTGATCGTGGTGATCCCGGCGCCGATGCAGGCATCTCAAACACTATCACAATCCCAGACCTTGGAACGATCGTTGACGTCAATGTATCACTGCTCATTGATCATAGTTTTGTCAATGACCTGGAGGTCCGCCTCACACACGACACCGTAACTAACAGGAGACTCGTCAACCGACCCCGAGCCGGCGCGGGCGGGCCGCGTTGCTCAGGTGATGATATTGAGGCCACCATCGACGACGAGGGCGCCGGAGGGGATGTTGACATCCAATGTAATGCCCTGGCTCCGGCGATTCTGAGCCCTCCCTCGTATACACCCGACCAAAGCCTTGACGTTTTCGACGGCGGGCCTTCGGCAGGTGACTGGACTATCAACGTGCGAGACCGGCGTAATAATAACCAAGTCGGCACCCTCGAGCAATGGTGCGTGATCATCACGGCAAACTGATGCGATATTCCACTGCTTTCCACTGCCGATCTACACTGATCATGCTCGCGGCGACCGTGCTGCTCGCGGGCGCCGCGGCCGCGCAGCGAGTTCCTTTCCCACAGACCGACGTCTACGGTTACACCGCGTACGAAGGTGGCGCCGCCGAATGCGCCGTGCAGTTCGTTGACATCAGCTCCTCCGGCACGGCTCTCGCCCTGACCGCGGCTGGCGCCGACCCAGCCCTTGACGAAGGTGGCGCCCTGCTTATATTGAGTCAGCCCTTTGAGCTGTACGGCGAAGCAAGCACCTCGGTTATCGTGTCAAGTAATGGGTATATTGCGGCCGCAACCAGCCTCGCCGCCGATGGTGGAGATGACTTTTCAAACGATTGCCACATGCCGGCGGTTCCCAGGGGAAATCCTTCAGTTGCAACTGCCTTCTCTTCCTTGCGGCTTGCGGCGCTTCACGACGATCTTAGCGGGGCCGACCCAACCGGCACAGGAGCTGATGGAACCGTATGGCATCAATACTTCGCTTCTTGTCCACGACTCTCAGAAGCGATCGGCGATGAAGCCTGTACCGTCGTGTTATGGCATGACTGGGGCGTCAACGGCCAAAGTGGCGCCTTCAGTTTTGAGGCGATCCTCTACCATTCAAGCTTTGAGATTGTCTACCAATATGGCGCAGGTGCACCGAGTAGCGGTTATACCGCCGGCATTCAATCAAGAAATGCCGTTTATGGTTTGTCACCGTATTGCTACGCCCCCCAAACAATAGCGGACGGCGCCCTCTGTTTCATCGAACCACGATATCCTGTAGGTGGCCCTCAAGCCGATCTTTTTATAGATTTCACAGTGGACGACCTCGCAGTTCTTCCGGGCGGCCAGGTCCTCTACCTCGTCACCGCAGTCAACCCGGGTCCCAGTCCGGCAATAACCGCCACCGTGTCGACCCTTCTGCCACCAGAGTTGCTCGCCTGCACATGGGCCTGCTTTCCAGGCCCGGGCGCAAGTTGCAGTGCAGCCATCGGCGTCGGATCACTCGCGGAGAGTGTCGATCTCGCACCTCAATCGGCGGTCTACTTCGAACTGACTTGCGACATTGACCCTTTGGCTGCCGAAAGCACCATTTCAGCGATAGCCAGCGTCACCGAACCGTCGGAGATAACTGATCCTGATGGCACGAATAATACCTCGACCCTCGATCTTGAGGTTCCTATTCCTGTCATGCTGCAGAGCTTTTCGGTTGAATAGGACCACGCAGGTCATGCGGTGTTTTTAGACGCGACGTTTTGGAATGTTTGCAAGATCCCCTATTGAACAGATGAACAGAAAAATTGAGTAATGCAAGAGTTTTGTCACAGAATTGTCAAAGTCGGAAGAACTTGATTATTTTCAGTCATTTGGGGGTTGACTTCAAAATAACAAGATGGTAGACTAGCGATGTATCCGGCCTGGAAGTGGGTTGTATACCAACGGAGCCGCCGGGAATGGTTGGCGATTCCATCGTGTTATGAACCGTAGACTATCGCCGCCCCAGTTTCGATCTGGGGCATGATCGTGAACGTATCAACCAAGAGGAGGCAGCAATGAAAAATTTATTTGTAACGTGTGTATTAGTGGTGGGGATAGCCCTGTTGGCTCCGAGCATGGCCTCCGCGCAGGCGACGGGCGCAACCGATGTTGACATAACCCTTCCCGACATCGTGATTCTTCACTATTTTACTAACGTCGATCTCAGTATCACCAACACTGCCCTGGGTACCTTTCTTACCGGTTCCGCAGGAGACGCGAGTATTGACGAGGGCACCGCAGGCCCCGCGGCCGGCGGAATGACGTTCGATCTCAATATAGTACCGGATGGCCTCACCGGAAACCCCGCAGCGGTCGTGCTCACACTACAAAACGCGTGGGCGGTGCGCGCGATTTCGCTTGCCGCAGGAACGAACACTCAGCTCGCAATTACCATCACAGACGGTACGCTTGATCACAACAGTACAGCCGCAACCATGAGCATTACCGCTGGGACGGTGGACGACGGGAATACCACCGGTTCAACGATCTCATTTGCGACACCGGGCCTGGTCAATCCCCAGTCTGGTGATGTCATCCTCACTCTCGACATGGCTCTTGCAGTGAACGCCGGAACATACGAAGACGGCGTATTCACCCTCGTAGCGACAAATATCTAACGGATTACGAGACGCAACGGCAAAAACCTGGCGCGGAATCGCGCCAGGTTGCCCTTTTGATCTGGAGTGAGTGACGAACATGAAACCGCGACTGACGATCATCATCTTGTGCATGGCCCTCCCAGTGGCAGTGCAGGTGAGCGCCGAGGACGTCTTTGGCGCGATCGGATCGCGGGTGAGCCGTGGCCGTGCCGGGTCGGGGCCGGGCTTCACCTGGCAGCGGGATGTCAAGCTCGACCGGATCACCCTCCGGGAACTGCTTCCTTCGCGCTCCGGCAATTCTTCCACTGCAGAACTGGCCCTCAACATGGGCGCCTGGCGGGAAGGAGCATCGATATGTGACGTTTCTCCGGTCACGACGACCCTTATGCGCACGATCCCGTCGCTCTGGCGGATGAAGATTTCCAACGCCGAGGACAACGGCGCCCTCGATGTCTCGTACGAGATTAAAGGCGCCAACGGGCGGCACGGTATTTTGAGCAACGACGGGCGTTCTGACTCTGAGATCCGCGTTGCCACCCAGCCCCTCGCCCCGATTATCACCGAATACGGCGATGGTTCCAACATCGTCGAGGGTGGTGTAGTCTTGTATTTAGACATCGCCAACGCCCGGTCGGCCGGAAGGTACAGCGGAACCATCACGGTGACGGTCCATCACCTCTGATTCCGGCTCATCGTCGTGGCGGATTTACGGGAGGTCGGTATATGGTCAAGATTCCGGGCGCACTGTGGTTGGCTGTGTTTGGCGTGCTTTTCGGCCTTGTTCAAAGCGGTAGCACCCAGGATGTCACGCCCCCCGCGCAAATCGCAGTCAGTCCCTCGAAATTCGAGGTTCTTATTGGGGCGAAACCGTCGGTGGAGTCGCTTCGGGTGTTCAATCTCGGAGGGGATGCGGTCACGGTCGCGGTCAGCGTGGCGACCTGGGATCTCGACGAGAATAACAGTGTGCGCCACATCGAGCCCACCGAACAGACCCTCGACCAGTGGCTGGTCATCAACCCCCTCAAGTTCACGGTCGAGACCGGCCAGTCACAAGCGGTCCGGTTTTCGATTCGCCCACGGGTGGCGCCCGAGGCCGGTGAGCACCGGGCGATGATCTATCTCACCGAACAACCGCTTGAGAACCCTGATGCGCCCGTCACCGTGCGCTTCCAGCTCGGGATTGCAGTCTACGGTTATGCTGGAGAGGTTACTCATGTTGGCGCCTTACACTCGGTCGAGGTCATTCCTGGATCGAATCCGGCGTCCGCCGCCTTCGACATCAGCAGCCTCGGCAACGCGCACGTTCGACTCCGCGGTCAATATGCCGTCTGGCCGGCCGACGCTTTCCCCGGTTCGGAGAAGACCGAAGCCATCCCTAAGCTCGACCTCCCCGACACCGTCCTCCCCGAGCCAATTCTCGAGGCGGGATTTCTCCCGACCACTCCAGTACTGGCTTCGAAACGGCGAACGATTGTACTCTCGACCCCGAAGGAACTTCCTCCGGGAGAATACGTCCTTGACCTGAACGCAATTCTCGGCGACGCCGTGATCGACCAGAATATTACTTTTGTTGTTGAGGCGCCTCCACCAACGCCCACCGCCAGTCCTGAGACCAGCGCGGACCCAGAGGAGACAGCTCCACCCCTTGAGGCGCCTCCACCAACGCCCACTGCCAGTCCTGAGACCAGGACCAGCGCGGACTCAGAGGAGACCCCCAAGAACCCATCGAAATGACCCCTCAAATCGCCACCCGATCCGTCAATCAATTTTCCAGCGACTGTGAGGGTTGGGGAGGATACTCTCCGGCGTGGTGGTCAATTCTGTTGCTTTTTTCGATCTTGACGTTTCTGGGGTCAGCAGCGGCCGCATTGACAGGGGACTCCTTGGATGGTGATTCTCAAGAATCAGCCGTTGCGGCGTTGGCGCCTCTCGCTTTGGCGACCGCGACCATTCAGGTGCCCGACGGATCGCAATGGAGCCGGACCTTTCCCGAGAATACCCTTCTCGTCGGTGTGGTCATGAACGGGGTCGAGGTCGGTACCCTCGAGGTGGTACGGGACGGCGAGCGGTTTTTCATCCCACTCGAGGCCTTTGCCGAACTCTCCGGTTGCGATCTCGAGTTCGACGAGGCCATCGTGCGCCTCGTTACGCCCCTGGGGGCAGTGGAGTTCTCCCAGGAAGATCTCGTCGAGATTCTGGGAATCACCTATCTGACGCAGGATACCATCGTTACAAAATTGGCTACGCCGATCGTCTTCGATAGCGAGGAGTTCGCCCTTGTATTTGATCTTCCCTGGTGGCGGGAGACGGGTGTACAACCCGATATTGAGACTGTCGGTATAATCCCTGATGCCACTCCACCTGCGGCCAGCATCTCTGCCCTTCGCTCCGACATCATGTACACAGAAAATGACGGCCGCGACTTCTTTTCGAATTCGACCGTCATCAACGGTCGAATTGCCGGAGGACGGTGGAGGATCCGCTACTTTGACGACTTCGCCGATACTCACAACCTGCGCGAGTACGCCTGGTTACGCACTTTTGGCCAAAACCTGGTATTGGTTGGTCAGCAAAGGCTCAATTTACATCCAGTCCTTCAGTCCTTCGAGTTCACCGGCTACCAACAGGCATGGACCAACCAGCCTCTTGATCTCTATTACATCTCGCCGGACCCGCGTGAATTGCTTCCACGAAGACTGCAATCGGTCTCCACATTCCGTGGCTCAGGTCCGCCTGGCGGATATGCCGCCCTTCATGTCGATGGCATACTTCTCGCCCGTCAATCGATTGGTCTCGACGGCGCCTACGAATTCCTCGACGTGCCTATTCAGTCGCGGCAATTGAGCACCATTGAGGTATATATCTTTGACCGGCACAACCCTGCTGTGCCCATCGCCATCCACGAAAAAACCCAGCGTAACTCGGAATTTATGCTCGGTGAGGGTGCGGTCGTTCATATGGGCGGCCTTGGATTGAGCGGAAACCTTGTCCAGCAGCATATTGACGAAAACTTCAGTTCCGAGTTCGCGGGTTTTTATCAGTGGCGTTATGGCGCGACCGAAAATTTCACTCTGGAGACCGCTTTTCAGCAAGATGCCGGCCAAAGTCAGCTCATGGGAGGATTCGTAGCCCGCTTCGTGAGTGATACTGTGGTCTCCTTAGGGATCGGGGTTTCCGATGAGCAGGCGTGGGGCTACGAGTTCTCCCTTGAGCATTACCGGGGTCGAAGGCGAGTGCTCGGCCGGTCCCAGATTTTTCAGGATGATTACCGGGCGAAAGACACTCTCGAGACCTACGACCATTATCTCGAGGTCGGTTATTCGCCTGGCCGAAACTTCGACGTCTCATTGATCGGTCGCAGTCGTTTGGCTGGGGATAACGAAACCAGTTTTGTTCTGCCTGCGTTTTCGTGGTGGCCGACCTCTTCTCTCTCTCTGCGCGCTCGCCCCGATACCTTCGGCGATTATCGTTTTGACCTCTTTTATCGACTCGGCCCGAAGGCCCGATTGACCATCAGTCATCACGAACGAACGATAGCCGATATGACCTACAATCTCGGCCGGCAAGTTCGCTTGTCAGCAGGTGTGGAGCACGGAAGCGATCTCGCGGATCGCTACTTCACAACCATCAGCTGGGACGGTTTTGGAAGCCGCCAGCCGAGCATAACCGCAGGTCTTTCCTGGTCCAACAATGAGTCCGGTTATCGAGCAAGCGGCCAGATCACTCTCCTCCCCGGCATCCTTGGGCGACTCGACTACCAGGATGACCCCGTGACGATCGACACTCAGGGAAGACGGGCGAGAAGGTTGGTAATCGGCGTCAATATCGATATGGCCTTCGCCCGCGGAAGGGTCGTACCAGCCAACACATTTTCGCAACGCGGTGACCGCGGCGCCATCGCAGGGAGGATTTATGTCGAGGCGCCGAAGGGATTTCCCGACTACCGCCTCGATAATCTCGTCATCCTTGTTGATGGTCGGCCTCGTGGCCGAACCCTTTACGGTGGGTCGTTTTTTATCGGAAGTCTGCAACCGGGGATCTATCGCGTCAGGCTCGATACCGAGAATCTCCCGCTCGAATTGGTGCAGTCTGATGCCACAATAGTCGCAGAAGTGGGGGCAGGAGCGGTGACGACGATTGACTTTACAGTCCACCCCGAATTCGGCATCGCCGGCCGTCTCACCGATGCCGTCGGCCGCAGAATTGCCGGCCTAAGCCTGGTGATAATCGACAGTGACGGGAATCGAATCGGCGCCGCTGTTAGCGATCGTTTCGGCTTGTACCGAATCGATGGCCTCGCCCCTGGTCATTACACACTGCAGGTTGCCGACGGCGCCTTACCCGGCCAGCCGGAGGGTCCGCCGTCGCTGGCTCTCGAAATCACCGACGATTTCCTCTTCGGCCAGGATCTGGTTGTACCATTCGAAGTGCCCGGACCGACGGATTAGAGGCCCGGCCGGGCCTCTAGAGCGCGTACACCACGCCATCGATGGTCTGAACGACGACGCGATGAGCATCGCTGCTGAGCCAGGTTTCCTGCGGCGTGATGACGATCGAGTCATTGATGATTGATTCCATGATGCGCGAGACTTCCGCACGGTTGAGATGGTGTGCGAGGCTCTCGCGGCAGGAGCTGAGCGCTTTTTCGATTGTGACCATTTCGGCCGGAAGGGTTGATGACGTTTTACCTGCGAGCAGCTCTCGAACGCCGGGCTCAATGCGGATCGACAGTGAAACCGTGCCTGAGGCAGCGCTCAGGTCGTTGCAGAGAGCGATCACCAGGAAGAAGAGAAGCATCATCCCGGCCTGGAATACGAATCTACCTGTCGGGGTTGATTCTATGCCATAACGTTGTGTCCCTGCCGAAAACCTCATCCTGACCTCCGAAGGGGAGGTATTGCAGATTTAGTGCCATGCCTAGAATTATTCTAAAGTGGTTATTTTCAACGGTATATGAATCAGGCAAGTATTTTTCAACTGTTAAAGTGTTCGATTTTCGGTCACTCTCCGAAGCGTTTTGAGGGCAATACTTCGGCTCAGGTTCATGGTTTCTCTGCTGTCTTATGTCGCCCTGAAAACGCTCTTGTCTTCACCGTCAGCGTCATTTTGGCCTCTCAGAGGTGTTTCATTGCTTCCGATCCTGGTTGAGCACCGATTTTCAAACTCAAATATGGAGAAGTGAACAGGCGGCGAAGCCAGACTAGTTGACACTCCTCCGCCTTGTCCAAGCCCAACACCACCAAACAACCGAAGTTGTTTTGTTGAATCACCGTAGACAACGGCAGAACCGCCTGCGCCATAGAAGCCCCATGCACCCTGTGCAGTTACATCTACCGCGTTCTGCGGATCGGATTGCGGAGACCGACGCAAAGCGGACACGAATTCGAGCGAAGGCGGACACTCCACCGGAGGAAGGCGGACAGTGATTCGAGCGAAGGCGGACAAAATGAAGCGGATTTCGGAACCGTGTCCGCAAT
>JAIOSJ010000082.1 GCA_021107705.1 Thermoanaerobaculales bacterium
ACCGTGGGCGCCAGCTGGATTCCCTACCTTTTGACCGCCCACCACTGTTTTTCGACCCAGGCCCCGGCGTCGTCGTTGACCGCCTACTTCGACTTCAAGACCTCCACCTGTGATGGGACGCCTCCATTCCTGGGAAGCGTCCCGCAGGTCAGCGGCTCAACGCTCCTGGCCACCAACGCCTCAAGCGACTTCACCTTCGTCGAGCTGAGTGGAAACCCGTCGGGAACCAACTACTACCTCGGTTGGACACCGGACGCCCCGGCCCATGGGACCACACTCCACCGCGTTTCCCATCCCGACGGAACTGCGCAGAAGTACTCGGCGGGATCCTTCAATGCGACCGGGGGGATTGTGTGCCCCGGGAAAGACCGGCCCGATTTCCACTACTCGTCACCAACCACCGGCTCGACGACAGGCGGCAGCTCAGGAGCACCCGTGATCATTGACGCACTCGGTGGTCAGATCGTGGGCCAACTGCTGGGAACCTGTCACTACACCACCTGGGACGATTGCAACTACGGTACCTACAACTGGATCGACGGCGCCTTCGGTACTACCTACAACTCGATCTCGTCGTGGATCGATCCGGAGTTGGGCCTCATTTTCAGCGATGGTTTTGAAAACGGCGGGTTTTCGGAGTGGTCGAGCCATATTCCTTGACACAGCTCGGTTGACGGGGGTCTTTCAACGATCCACGATCTCGTCGTCACGGCGGTGACGCGAGGTCAGCTTTCGCTCGCCACCAGCCTGAAAATCTCCACCAGGACCTTGACCGCCTTTTCCATGTCGGCGACATCGATGCACTCGTCGGTGGAGTGCTCGTTCTGGGCGCCGATGCCGATCACCGCCATTTCTATACCGCGATTGTTGTAAATGGACGCGTCGGTGAATCCGGTCATGAAGACGGCCTGCGCATCGATTCCGACGCTCGCGAGAGCCTGTTTCGCGATCCCTACCGACCACGCATCCTCCGGGATCTGCACCGCCCGGCACTTTTCATCCACCACGATGTCTACTGTGGCGCCGGCGCCCTCGATTTCGTGCCGCAAAATTGAGGTCGTTTCCTCGGCGAGATTGACGGCCTTTTGATGGTCGGCCGAACGGCACTCGGCGAGAAATGAGCACGCATCGGGCACTCCGTTGCGGATAATCCCGCCGGAAATGACCCCGACGTTTGCGGTGGTCTCGTGATCGATGCGGCCAAGACGCAATGCACTGATCCCCAGCGCGGCCGCCCGAATGGCGTTGATGCCCTTCTCCGGTTCCATACCGGCATGCGCGGAGCGTCCGCCCACTTCGACATCGATGGCAAAGTACGTCGGGCCACCGATAACGATTGTTTCCAGGGTGTCGTTGTCCATCAAGAAACCGCGACGCGCCGAGAGGCGACTGAAATCCATCGCCTTCACTCCCAGTAGCCCCACCTCTTCCTGCCGGCTCACGGCGAACTCGATGGGCGGCCGGACCTGTGCAACTCTCAGCGCCTCGAGCACCTCGGCAATTCCGGCCTTGTCGTCGGCGCCGAGGATCGTATCGCCCTTTGAACGGACAACGCCGTTTGCAAGGACCGGCTCGATGCCGACGCCCGGCTTCACAGTGTCGCCGTGGCACGAGAGCAGGATCGGCTCAACCCCCTCGCATCCCACGGCGTCGAAAGTTGCGATGAGGTTGCCGTAGTCGTCAAACGCAGCGCTGCCGCCTATCTTCTCGACCTCGCCGAGCAGGGTGCGCATGAACCGCTCCTCATTTCCGGATTCCGAGTCGATCTGTACCATTTCCATGAACTGCCGCAGCATCCGTTCCGACATGACCACTTCCTCCGATCGTTCTGCTCGTGACTCGACATCGACCTTGTACCGGGTCGGCTGATGAGAGTATGCCGCACATGAGCGCCGCCCGACACTCCCTGATCGTGCATTATGCAATATTGGTGGCCCAAGATGTCTCCCGGGCGGAAACCCAAGGAGGGCGGAGCGGGTTGACGCCGGATGGATTTCGGAGGGCTGCCTACCTGATACGCGCCTTCTCATGGGTGGCGCCGATTCTGCTGATTACTGCTTTCGCTTTCGTGGGACGATCACCCTCGAGGTCGCAGGTCGCGCAGGACGGTGCACTCCACCATTCGATCAAGGGTCTTGAGCGTGAAGGTCTTCCCGGATGTGGCGCGAAGGATCTTCTCCAGATTGCTCCGGCGAACCGCGAACCCGGCGCCGTCGATGCAAGCGATGACCTGGAATGCCTTCCTGTCCGACCGCTCCCCTTCCGCCGCAATCTGGGCCAGGTGCTGAACTCGGGTGACCTTGTCGCGTGCCGTCCCGTCATCCTCGGTGATCTTGGCCTCGATAACGGCTTTCGGGCTGAACTCGTCCGGAACGAAGAAGTCCGGCGCCTGATCGAACCCCGGGACCCTCTCGGCTCTTTTGGTTTTCCTGAAAGAGATTTTCGCTCTGGTCAGGACGTCCTCTATCGCGTTCTCCATGATGTCACCAATAAGTTCCGAAACGGCGTCGCGATGAGATGCAAACGGTCGCCCCAGAAATCGTTCATACAGCACCACGCAGTAAGGGGCGCCATGCATAGCAAGATGGTGGGTGCTCTCGAATCCGTATTGGGTATCTGCCTTGTCGAGACGATGGATCAGTTCCTGAGGGCAGTCTTGTGGCGCCCCCTCGTCAATGATCCGGCTTGCCGTCTCGACCATCGCCCGGAGACGCTTGAGCGTCAACGAGCTCAACCGCCGATTCTGAATCCCTTCCTCCCTGAGTTTGCGATCCCAGTTCCGGGCAAAACCCTGGTCAACCGCGACGCCACGGTGCGTGGACGTCAGTCGCGCAAGCTCAGGAGGCGAAAGGCCGGCGATGCACCGAAGAACAACCAGTGCCAGCCCGTTCTCCTCGACCGCCGCCCAGCATCGCTCTCCGGACAGATCCTGACACCCGGCCGTGTGGCTTTTCAACACCTCGTAAGCTTCTTGAAACCTGGTGTACGGTACGAATCCAGGCCCCTTTGGCAACACCAGCGTCTGTGGCCTCAAGCTCTCCACAACGGAGTCAATGAAAGACTCCTGGTCTGCGTCCTGATCCCACTGGATTTCAAAAGGAAACGACATCGTCCCACGGTACTCCCGGCTCTCTAACCTCAAACAACGGTCCAAAATCACTCGACCGACCCCCGGGGCACAGTGCCTCCATTGCGGCGTCGGTGACCTCCTCAAGGGATCCCAGACCACGCAGTGCCAGTGCTGCGCGCTGCATTCTGGTCTCTATGGGCGCCCTCACCTCCCATCCAGACCGCAGGTTCCATACTGCAATCCGCGCCAGGTGACCGAAGGTCAGGCAAAGGGCGTCCCCCGCGGTGGGCGTACATCCTCCGGCTCGTAGCCCGCCCAAGTCCTCGCTCACCAAACCGCCGAGCCCCCGCAAATCGGTCGCCAACCAGCTCTTTCTGGTCGTGCCCGTTCCGCGACAGACGAAAATCGTGTCCACGGTCGCCGAACCGGTCCCGTTGATGTGAAGGCTGGCCCTCATCTCCGCGGGGCATGGCAGCGCCGCCGAGCACACAAGCTGGGCATCAAGGATGGCCACAATGAGTGGGACGTAGGCATCAAGGCTGTTGTGATGGTATGTAAACACGAACGGGGCGCCCGCCTTGAGGCCCGCCGCAAACGAGCGGAAAACCTCCGAGAGCCCTTCGGTGAACTCCCCGAGCCCTCGTCCCTGCGTCGCATTCCCCACTACCTCGTCCTCGCTCCGGGTTGAGGGCGCTTGCAGCTCGGGGAAGTCCTTGCCTACCAGGCGCCGCAACCAGTGGTAGCAGAAGTCCATGAGCTCCGAGTACTGAACGTTGGCAAAGTACGGGGGGTCAGTAAATACGGCATCCAGGGATCCAGGGGGAATATTCACGGTCCGTGAGCTTCTTGCGGCGATATAGGCCGATCGCGGCCCGCGAATGGCCGCCAGATCCTCGATGCCCTTGGCCCACGTGGCTTCGATGCGTTCCGGCGATGTCTGGATCACCTTTTTCTTCCGGCCGTCCATAGCCGTTTCGAACGGCGCCTCGCAGTACGCCTTGGCCCGGTCGTACTTGGCCACGAAATGACGAAAACCGCCCGAACCGATGCCGGGAATCCCAAGGAGGTTCGCCTCACATTGAATCAGGCCCACCGGAAAGCCGTGGACAGAGAAAATATCCTGGCATTTCAGGGCGTAGGTGTCGTATCGGCACAGCATGTTCTGGTACCGCAAAAAGTCCGAGAACACCGTGGAAAGAGCAAAACGAGTCTCATCATCGGTGACTCCGAGGATTTCCTTCGCGAGAGTCCTCAGGCCGAGCAGCTGGCGCCGGTTGAACAGCTCTCGAAACTGGTGATACCCCCAGCGACGAAGGCGCGTGGTCTCGTCTCCTTCCGGGATCACATCGTCAGGAATGAGAGGCGAATCATCCCTTACCATTCGCCGTTCGGCTTCGGCAACCCGGGAGAGGTCCTTCTCGTCCGGCGCCTTGAAGAATCGGCCCTTGTGGGCCTTGCGGCATGAACCACAAGAGTACTCCAAGGCAATCAATCTATGCTTCGGCGGCCCTTCCTTCGACTGTGGGTAACGGTTCTCCGTACCGCAGGACGGGCAAACGCAACGGCCGCGCGTCGCAGGGCCTTTGACGTGAAGCGTTCCGGAACACGCATGACAATCGGGGAGACTGCCCTCGACCGGTTTCTCCTCGACCTGATTGAGCGCCCCACACTCTCCGCACGTCAGCACGAAGTGTGTATGGCGATCATTCTTCGCTATGAGATAACCGGGAAAGAGTGCAACCTCGTGTCTGCATCCTCGGCACTGAATGAATTTCACCCAGATGAAGTACTTGATCGGGGCGTGCGGGTCACCGCATTCCACGCACGTCGTCTCGTAAAGTGGACCGAGCGATGACTCCACGGCGGCCACGACCCGTTCTGCTTCCTCCAGGAATCGACGCCGGTCTATCGGCGCCAGCGCCTGCCGCACGATCCAGAAGGCCATGGGGTTGATGTCGGTTCCGATGACCGAACAACCGAGCCGGTTTGCTTCCAGGACCGGCGTGCCACCGCCCATGAAAGGGTCGGCAATCAGGATGCCGGAAAGGTCATTTGACCGGAAGAACCGGCCGCGCAAATCCCCGGGGCCACCGAACTCCGACAGCACGAGCGCCCGAAACACCGTGCCCGGCCTCCGTGCAAACCACTTGTGAATACCAATTACCGGCCGGTAGCTCTGCTGGATCTGTTTCTCCCGCCGCGCCAACTCCGCGACAAAAGGAACGGCAAACCGCGTTTCGATGCCACTCCCCGCGGGAGGGCCACTTCGAACTGGTTCAGAAACGTCCTGAGATGTTGTTTGTTGAACCAAGTGTAACCCCTTGGTCAGGGTAGCACGGGGGCTGGGGCCGGCTCTGAAACGGAACTGGGCGACGAGTCGTTGTCTGACTGTGGCTCTTGGCTTAGGCGGTGTTTCCAGAAACCCATTTGAACAGCGCCACTGATCACGACCTCACGACCCTACGGCCCTTTTCTGGCGGAGTTGTGAGGTTGTGATCAGTGGCACCCTTGGGAGCATTGGACCAGTGGGCATATCGAAACGAGGTCGAGCTTGTCTTCATTCGACCAGGCTGGCCCGTCGAAAA
>JAIOSJ010000256.1 GCA_021107705.1 Thermoanaerobaculales bacterium
CGGCCTTGTCGGCATTCTTGTACTCGCCGAAGGCAGCTTTCACTTGGGGCAACAGATTCCGGTCGAGGAACTGGGTCACCTCGTCGGCCTTGGCATGCATGATGCGGTACAGACCGAAGTCGAGGTCGGGTTGGTCGAGCTGAAACAGCTCCTTCAAGAGGACATTGAGCTTGTCGTACTTCTGACTCATGTGGCGGTGTGTCCTTTGTCGTTCATCTTCTCTTCACCTCTTCCCTACACGACGGACCAACGGATGGTGAAGAGCGGCTCAGCCTGGGTCCGTTGCGACAGTCTACGCTCAAGCGAGTCGATGAGCGCATCTCGTTTCTCAATAATCTCGTCCTCGACCTTGAAGATCTCCTGGCGCTGGCGACGCTGGGTCCGTTCGAGGCTCTGAATCTTCTGCTGGATCTGGTGCTGCTCCTCAAGAGTCGGCGCCTGGCGGGCCTCGCGACGGCGTGCCTTGATTTTCTCCTTGGTGTCCTTGAGCGCCTTCTCGGCCGACAGCACCATGTCGTCCGCCCAGTGCTCGAGCCGGTCCCGGGCCTGGTTGAAGTGGATGCTGTTGCGCTCGAGGGATCGGCTGACCGCCGCATTGACGTGACGCTTCGCCTCGGCGGACAGCCGCTGCGCAGCTGCACCGGGGATTGAGACGGGGTGTTCATTCCGCCCCAGGCACCCAAAGAGCTTTTCGATCGTTTCCTGGTCAAGAGATCGGCCGTTGTCGTCGAAGCCGGAAAACAGCAAGTTCTCCTCACGTTCGTAAGAGTCGACCACCAGGCGCGTCAGCGTGAGATAGCCGCCGGTACCGCGCAGAGCCTCCACAACATGAATACGGGCCGGATGGTGGGTCACGTCAAACACCACCTCAGCCGGAGGCGTCTGCAAGATCTTGGCTTCGTCAACGACATGCTCGCCCAAAGGATGGGAGAGTCGATAGAGAAACCGGCTGCGACCATCTCCGCCATCGCCTTCGTTTGAAGGGCGAGACTTAGAAATCAGGTGGTAGCGACCAATCTCGATGTCAGGTCTCGGTGGTGTAAGCAAGTCGAAACTAAGTGCTTCGTTGTCAAAATGCGCCCGGTCATCAAGCATGAGCCGGGTCACTAACCAGAAGCGGCGCCCAAAACGATCGAGCTGTGCCTTGGCGTCCTCGAGCTGCAGGCGAAGGCGCTGGTGAACGTCCTCGTCAAAGTGTTCGAGTAGCGTGCGGCGGGTATCGTCCATCCGTGTTTGAATGCTTTCGTCCATCTCTTGTCTGAGAGTCTGAAACGCCGCATCAATGTCTTCTGGGCTGCGGCACTCCTGGTAGATGGCCAGAATGCGCTTCTCGAAGTCCACGCCGGATTCGATGGTACCCAACACCTCATCGGAGGCCCCAAAAACGCCGTTGAAGAGGTTGAACTTCTCGCTCAGCAGCTCAAGCACCCGGCGGTCGGCGTGGTTGCGTTCGTTGAGGAAGTTGATGACCACGACGTCGTGCTTTTGCCCGTAGCGGTGACAGCGGCCGATCCGCTGTTCAACGCGCTGAGGATTCCACGGCAGGTCGTAATTGATCACCAGTGAGCAGAACTGGAGATTGATTCCTTCAGCCGCAGCTTCGGTCGCCACCATGATCGAGGCGTTATCACGGAAGTGCTCGATAAGCGCAGTGCGAACATCAACCGGGCGCGACCCGGTGGCCCGGCCCGAGGCTCGGTTCTGTTCGACCCAGCCCTCGTAGATCGCAGTGACCTCGGGGCCGCTGTTTGTTCCGTTGAACACGACCACTTGACCGGCGTACCCTTGATCCTCCAGGAACTCCTTGAGGTATTGCTGAGTGCGCCGCGACTCAGTGAAAACCAGCGCCTTGCGAGCTCCACCGATGCCGGCCATCTGCTCAAAGCCGATTTTGAGAGCCTTCATGAGTGCCCGGGTCTTGGTGTCAACTCCTATGCTTCGCGCCCACGAGGCGAGGTGCTCAAGGATTTCGATCTCCTCGGTGAGCCTCTTGAGATCGACTGGATTCGGGTCCTCCTCGTCGACGGGATCTTCCCCGTCGGATTCGACCTCGTCAGCGATAATTTCATCCAGGAGTTCGTTTTCGATTTCCTCTGTATCGATCAGGGTTTCGGCAAGCCCTGCATCATCAACCGGCAGCTGGTCTCGCAGAGCTTCCAGTCGTACTCTGAGGGTGTCCAGCGTGCCGGCAATAGCCGACGAGGAGGACGCCAGGAGTTTCCTCAGGATCAGCGCGATGAGGTGCCGCTGCCGGTGTGGCAGGGCATAGCTGTCTGGGCGCTGCAGAAACGCCGACACCGACTCATACAGCGCGTGCTCGTCATCCGTTGGTTGGAACGGCTGGGTAATCGCCCGTCGCGCGGTATAGCGGATGTACTCCGAGACCTGATTGCGGAGGGTCCGTTTACAGAACCCCGCAAGCCGCTGGCGAAGCGCCGCCAGGTTGCTGCCGGCACTCACATACTGAGAACGGAACGAGTCAACATCGCCAAACAACCGCTCGTCAACCAGGGTAGAGAGCCCATACAGCTCGAGCAACAAGTTCTGTAGGGGCGTGGCGGTCAGAAGCAGCTTCCGCCGGTCTTCTGTCGCCCAACGAATGCCTTGCCCGACCTTATTGCTTGGGCGGTATGCATTGCGCAGTTTGTGGGCCTCGTCGATCACGACGAGGTCCCATTCGACCTCCTTGATCGTGTCACGAATGCGGTTGGCGTAGTGGAGAGAAACAATGACGACTGCCTTGGCCCGGAGCGGGTCACGACCGGCGCGCCGGGCTTCACGGCCGGAGCGCGCGTCCAGGACAAAGACTGGAAGGTTGAACTTTTCCTCCAACTCGAGGGCCCACTGTTTGCGGAGCGATGCTGGACACAACACCAGCAGCTGTCGCTTTTGCTCGGCCCACAGCTGACACAGAACGATGCCGGCCTCGATCGTCTTACCGAGACCAACCTCGTCGGCCAGAAGCACGCCCTTTGCCAATGGTGATTGGAGGGCAAACAGGGCGGCTTCTATCTGGTGGGGGTTGAGATCTACCGAGGCGTTGAAGAGTGCTTGGGAGACGCGGCCGATATCACCCGCAGCGCCCTGCTTCGTCAGTTCGTAGGCGTAGTAGCGGGCGTGGTATGGCGTGATACTGGTTTCTTGTTTTCTGGTTCCCATGGCACCCGATCATTCTAACTGCGACTGGCCTTGTACAAAAACACCCTCAAACGCCCTCAAACCAACCCATACGCCAAACAACCAACCCATACGCCAAACCACCAACCAGTACGCGTAACAACCAAGTCGTTCTACAAATCCCATATGGCGCCGCGCCGAGTTCTCGTCCACATCTCCAGAACAAGTCCGGCTTCGGCAATCAGCTTCGCCGTGGCAGTTTTTGTTCTCAACTGCTAGTCGGAGGGGCCGGCTTGCCAGGACGTAGTTCTCAACCAGGTGAAAGGTGAGTCGTAGAGGCCCGGCTTCCGGCTTCGGCAACCAGCTTCGCCGGGACAAGTCCGGCTTCGGCAATCAGCTTCGCCGGGACAAGTCCGGCTTCGTCCTGCGGACTTCGCCGTGGCAGTTTTTGTTCTCAACCTAGTTGACAACAAAAACTGGTGGACGCGAACGCAAAGAATTCGAACCTTTGCCGCCGTGCCCCCGAAGCGCCGATCATCGAAATCAAGCAGCCCCCGCTCTATCAACGAATCGCCCCGAAAGCCAAGAACTTGCGGGAACTCGGTATGACTCATGCTGAGATCGGCCGTCGCCTTGGGATCGATCGATG
Organism: Thermoanaerobaculales bacterium; assembly: GCA_021107705.1. GTDB lineage: Bacteria > Acidobacteriota > Thermoanaerobaculia > Thermoanaerobaculales > Sulfomarinibacteraceae > JAIOSJ01. Next base: position 3,767 of record JAIOSJ010000256.1, read on the forward strand.
GACGGTGGGGAAAGCGGTGCGGTGGTTCGAAGGCGTTAGCCGAAATTTGAGGCGACTCCAATTGCCCAGTTTCTGGAAGGTCTCTACGCCACTGCGCGTTGAACTGTGGCGGGCATTTCATCCCAGGTTCTACCCTGCAACAGCCGACCGTTTTTCTTCTTTTGGAAACCTCCCCACTGTTTGAAGAAAAACGGCGAACCCGCCTCATGGCAGCGATCTCTGATTGCGAGAACCCACTCCTGGTTCATTGGTCTACTTCCGGGGCCTGATTCGCCACCAACGATCACCCAATCGATCTCGTCCAGGCAGAGGTTAGGCAGCGGCCCGATCAGCGGCTCAAGAGATAAGAATCTCAGTGATGCCCCAACCTCTCGCAGATGGTCGATTCGATGGGTTTGGGTTTCATCCTCAACCGAGACGCCCATCCAAACATTCGTGGGCCAATCGATTCTGGCCGCCATCTCTGCCATTCTTTCCGCCCTTTTCGTCAAAACCTGGAAATGATGCCAGGACGCCCGACGCATCACCGCGAATACTTGTTGAATAAAGCTCTCCGGAATGGCCTCATGAAAAAGATCGCTCATCGAATTGACGAAGATGACCTGAGGTCTCTTCAGTTCAAGCGGTTTTTCAAGAACGTGAGGGTGAAGAGTGACCTGAAATCCGTTGCTGTAGTTCGGCTGGCCCATCGCCTGAAGGCGCTTGGCCATGCGTTCGGCGTAGCAGTTCTTGCAGCCGGGGCTGATCTTCGTGCAGCCTGTTACCGGGTTCCACGTCATATCGGTCCACTCGATTGAGGATAGAGCAACCATGGCTAGTCCTTCAGAAGATCTTTGGCGATCCGAACTGCCGTCGGGGCGCCCTTCTTGTTGCTTGCGGCAAAGCAGAGGCCGAAGATCGGGCTGTTGCGCGAATTGCGGAGGATCAGCGGATTGGGTGCAACCATTTCAAATACCGAATCGAGGCGGTCAAGGAAGAAACGCATGATCGAATCAAAAGTAGCATCTTTTTCCAATCGAGGCTCGTCTGAGAATAGCCCCAGCTGATCCGACCGGCGGTAGAAGGTTTCCCTCCAGGATTCCGTCCCAAACATGGTCGTCAGGCGGTCCGCCCAGGCATTGGGCGGAGGCCCTTGACAGGTCAAGAGTCGGTTCACACCCTGTCCAAGTGGAAAGAGCAGCCATAAGTCGATCGCCTCGGTTTGCGCGATGGCTTCGATTGTTGGCCACTCGACCTGCATGCCGTATGGATCCAGAAACACAACGGCCCTTTGGCCGTGCCACGAAGTGTCCCTGGTCCATTTCACGAGAACGGTATTCGCGTCGCCGTTTCGGATTTCAATTCGATTTGCGAGTTCCGGATAATCTGAACGGAGGTCGTTAAGTTCCCCAGCGAACACCGGGTCCTTCTCGATGAACACATACTGGTCAAACGGAGGATCAATCTCCAGGGCGACTCGGACGCTTCCCTTCATAAAACCCAGTGCTTCACCCTCGGGCTCGAACAGGAGGCCGTCCTGGGATTCGTCTGAATGATCACCCGAAGAACGAACTCCGCTGCCCGCAAACGCATCCACATAGATCCTCTTCAGCAATCTGGCCTTGGGGTTCTTGGTGAAGATCACCGTGTAGGCCTCCAGGTACTTCCTCAGGCGGGTGAGCTTATCCTCGGTCCAACTTCCCCCAAAAGTATGCTCGGCCAAAATGGAATCTCCTTACGCTCTATTTATACCACCTTGTTTGGTTTCGTGCAATCGCTGCTCGTGCCTCGCGACCTTGCATGATTTCTTGCTTTTCAGGCAATCACCGATCTCGTCAATTAATCTCATCCGAGCCTGCCCACCGGCCCGATGGGGGACCTGGGAATCACGTTTCGAGGTTGGGGGGCGCCGGTGTGTTCGAGAGGGTTGGCTTCGCTTACGGTTTGGTGCCGGTAGTCTCTGTGGCTGAGATGGATCTTCAGGGGGGTTATGTTGGCTCGGGTTGAGGCCAGGTCAAAAGGCCGAAAACCAGCTTATGCGCCAAAAGACCAACCCATGCGATAAACCCCCAACCATGCAAAACAAAAAGCCGCCGGTTTCCGGCGGCTTCATTTTGTTTTGCTGGTGGAGCCGAACGGGATCGAACCGTCGACCTCCTGAATGCCATTCAGGCGCTCTCCCAACTGAGCTACGGCCCCACGAGGGACGGCATTTTTAGCAGAGGGAAATTCTGTTGTCAACGAATCCCCGGGGTGAGGGATGCCGGTGGATGAGATGTGCCAAGGATTTGAGACTCCGGTGGCTGCAAAAAACGCGGGCGTATCGCCCCGTACGTTGAGGCTTTTTGCAGCCGTCAGGAGTCCAAAGACCTGGTGCAGATCGCCGCAGAGGATCCCTCACCCCGGGATCTGTTAGAATGCGTCGGTTCGGAAGCGCATGGGGCCTGGTGGCTTCCGCGGTCTTCAAAACCGTTGGGCCGGCCCGGTGAGGGTCGGTCGGAGGGTTCGATTCCCTTGCGCCTCCGCCAGTCGCCTCGATACGGGGTTTTCGCGTGCGGCTGCTTCAGTATGAAGGGGAACGATGATAGGTGATGAATATGTCTTCCGCGGGAATATGGCAGTAAC
>JAIOSJ010000005.1 GCA_021107705.1 Thermoanaerobaculales bacterium
CAATGCCACCGGATTGGACATGATCTCCGCCGCTTCGGCAAGTTTCTTCGAGGCCACAAATTCGCCTCCCGCGTGAATGATCTTGGCGCGTTTCTCACGCTCGGCCTCTGCCTGTTTGGCCATGGCCCGCTGCATGTCCGGCGGCAGGTCGACGTGCTTGACCTCGACCATCGAGACCTTGACGCCCCAGGGATCCGAATGTTCGTCGATCATGCTCTGCAAACGCACGTTGAGTGCTTCCCTCTTGGTGAGCAGATCGTCCAGTTCCACCTCGCCGAGTACCGAACGCAAGGTGGTCTGCGCCAGCTGCGAGGTGGCGTAGACGTAATTTTCAACCTCGATGATCGCCTTCACCGGGTTCATGACGCGGAAGTAGACAACCGCGTTCACTTTCACCGAAACATTGTCACGAGTGATGACGTCCTGAGGCGGAATGTCATGCACAACCGTCCGAAGACTGATCTTCACCAGTCGGTCGATCGGCCAGAGAACCAGGACCAATCCCGGTCCCTTGGCTTCGGGCAGGACCCTTCCGAGGCGAAAGATCACCCCACGCTCGTACTCGTTCAAAATTCTGATCCACCTGAAAATCAGGAAGACCCCAACGAAGATTGCGAAAACAAACCCAGAACTAAGAATTTGAGCCATATCCCCTCCAAAAGACCTTTAATTTTCTTCCTCGACGACACCCAGGGGTTCCACCTCGAGGTGACGACCAACAATCGCGAGCACCTTTACTTCAGCATCCACCGGGACACCTCCACCACTGCTTCGAGCATCCCACCATTCCCCATGCACGGCGACCTTGCCACGCGGATTCAGCTCCTGAACAACCCGTCCCGTTTCTCCGACCATGCCCTGGACACCGGTCATGGGCCGCCGGTGGTGGGCCCTGAGCACCCTTGAGAGCAAGAAGCCGGTGACCAATGCCACGAGAAAGGCCGTGGGCAGAATCACACCGAGACTCACCCGCATATCCGGAACCGGCGAATCGAAGAGCATGAGGGAACCGAGCACAAACGAAATCAAACCACCGACCGTGAGCAGACCGTAAGAGGTCACCTTCACCTCCAGAAGAAACAGCACCAGGCCCACAACTATCAGAGCGACCCCGGCCAGGCTGACCGGAAGGACCGACAGCGAATAAAGGGCAAGCAACATGGCGATCACGCCCACCACTCCGGGGAAGATCGCCCCAGGATGGGTTACCTCGACATAGATTCCGAGCATGCCCAACGCCATCAAGAGATAGGCGATATTCGGATTCGCCAACACCGAGAGGAATTCTTCGGCCGGTGTCGGATCAATCACCACTATGACGGGATCAGCCAAGTTCAGGACCACTTCTTCGCCGTCGAAGCGGGTGATCGTCGTTCCGTCGAGTTCCTCAATCAAACTGTCAATATTGTGGACGACAAAGTCGATCAGGCCCAACTCGAGAGCCTCTGTGGCGGTATATGACGAACTCTCGACAACGGCTTCAACCGCTTTCTCCGGGTTTCTGTTGCGACCCTCAGCGAGGGAACGAATCATGGCCGACGCGTCATTCGTGACCTTCGCCTCCATGTGCTCGCCAATCTCCTGGCCCTGACCGCTCACCGGATGGGCGGCGCCGGTATTGGTTCCCGGCGCCATCGAGGCAACATCGGCGGCCATGAGAATGAAGAAGCCGGCCGATGCCGCACGGGCTCCTGCGGGCGCCACGAAGACGACGACCGGGATTTTCGACCCGGTTATGGCCGTCGTGATCTCACGCGTGCTATCCAGCAGCCCCCCGGGCGTGTCCAACTCCATCACAGCAAGATCGGCGCCTCGCGCCGCGGCCTCCGACAGGGCCCGCTCGATAAACTGCCGCGAAGCCGGTTGAATCGTATCCTCGACCCGAAACTTCACGATATCTGCAGCACTCACATGATTTGGAAGGACCGAGAACAATCCGGCCAGAACCATCAACGACATTGAAAAGAAACGCATGCATTCATGATACCGCGAAAACTGATTCATGCCATCGCCTTTCGCACTCGAGTCCATAAACGGCGAATTTCGGCCGGGCTGGAGGAGGGTTCGGATTCGGGAGGACCGTACATCTCATCCTGGGCGAGAACGGCCAGCCGCCTTATTTCGCCGGCCGCATTCGGCCAGCGACGGGCCGCTTCACGCCCAATCCACGCCAAGGTCACCGCCACCGGCATCTCCAAACCGGCTCGTCTGAGTCCTCTGCCCAGGCGGTCGACGGCCCGAGCTGCGGGGCTTCGCCGAGAACCCCCAAGAGAAAAGCCACGAAAACGCAGTGCCGCCCACAGGAGGAACAGCAACATCGCAGGAAGAGCGACGCTCCAGAGCGAAAGAGCGAAAATCCACCGTCGGCCCGCATCAAAACCGTTCAGTACAGCCGTGAAAATGCCCATCTGCTCGCTCAGACTGAAGGTCAGGACCCTCCGGTCAAAGAAATCCTCCACTCCTTGCCATGCGGATTTGAGGCGCTCCCAGGCGCCCATCGAAACCAGACCGTCGATGCCTTCAGCTGGTGTCGGGTCAAACACCGCCCATTTCCTCTCAGAATCCAGCCACACCTCGACCCAGGCATGAGCATTGTCCCGGCGAACCACCACCGTCTCGGCGCCGGGAAGAGAATCGCCGCCGTGATAACCAGCCACGACCCGCGCCTGGACGCCCTGATGTCGCAACATCACGGCCATCGAAGCGGCGAAGAATTCACAGTGTCCCTCCCTGCCGTCAAAGAGAAACCAGGCCACCGGGTCCCTTCCACCCATGGGCCGCCCCTCCAACGAATAGCTGTAGTCTGCCTCGAGAAAACGCTCCACTGCATTCGCCTTTGCGGCTGCCGAATCGAAAGGCCCTGCCACCCGCTCAGACAGCCGGCAGACCTGTTCGTTATGCTTGGGCAAGAAGAGATCCCGAACTTCGGCAGGTTGAAGGCGTCGCCTGGAATCTGGAGCCACCCACACCCGATAATTCGGGGTTAAACCCTCCCGTCCAGCCAGAACAACGCCACCCGCCGGATCCAGGAGAACCGGCTCAGAAACCTGAAGGGCAACCGCTCCGGGCGGCAGGAAGAGAAAACGTCCCCTTTCCACCAGAGCGATGTCCAGCGCGGTCGTTCTCTCGAGGGATAACCGGCCGGCGTCCAGCCACACGAGGTTCCCGCGCATCGGTGCTCTGACCAGACCGCTGCGTCTCGGTCCCCAGGTGTCGGGAGTAAGCATGTCGAATCCGGTCGCACGCAGGCGAAGGAGTTCGAGAGGGACCTTTGACCCGTCAACCATCGAGACATACGCAGCCGGGGTTCCCGACTGCCGTATGGCGCCACTCCCGGAAAGGCGCATCGAGTCCGAGAAACCCGCCTGGCGACCAAGGGCGGTCCCAAGCAAAGGCGAATGCAATCGAGGCAACAAGAGAAAGACGGGCGCCGCGAGAATGGCGGACGCCGTCGCGGCAACCGCCGCGTGCCGCCACTTCGGCCGGCCGAGAGGAGATCCGGTCTTTTCGGACAACTCGAGCAGAAAGACCCGCATTCCTACGTACCACCAAACCACAAATGACACGAACAGAAAGGGGACTATGGATACATGGACGGCAGAGACGATTCCCACGAGGGCCACCAGAAAAATCGGCGGCAGAACCCGCCGGAGATCCCGCAGCCCGTCGATGCCGGCAACCCTGACGGCAGTCAACAGAAGCAGTAAATGCCCAAGAGGCCGCAAGGGCCCAATTGCGAGTCCCCCCGCCGCGACAACCGCCAGCAAGATGGCGACACCCATGAAATTCTGCAGCGCCCGCGACGGCGCCCAGGAATCTCGCGGTCGGACTAATCGCCAGAGTCCCGCCACGCCCGCAACAAGCCAGAACGGCGGCGAGACCACGTAGAGAAAGGGGTAGGGCGCCAGAGACCACAGGAGCAGGCCCCCCGCCAGGCGACGAACATCAGGACGGGTATTCATACACGCACCTCAGCCCCCGACCGTGGTTCGACTGTAGCCAGAGGTTCGAGGAGACGGCGGGCGCCGGCGCGTCGATGTTCCGGATGGTACCTGACGCCCCCAACCTCGAGGACAACCGATTCGCCGCGATTCAGCCGGTCCAGGATTGCGGTCGCAATCGCGCTCACCCGGCGCTCGAAAAGGCCGAGGATCTCCGGATCGTCCAGGTCGGACACGGTGGGGTCCAACCTGAGAACGAGCGGCGAAACAACCTGCCTCCGACGATCGACGGTGATCAGACGCTGCTGGCGCGCGGTCTGTTTCCAGTGAATCTGCCGCCGGTCGTCGCCGTCCCGAAAGTCTCTCAATTGAAAAACGTCACCATGGCGACCACGTCCGGATAACTTTTCAATCCCTTTCCCAGTTCCCTTTCCGGCACCCTGAGAGACCGGTCCGCGTACAAGGGCGGGATACACCAGAACCCGTCTCCCCTTGAGTATCTCCTTGGACTTCACAAAAAAGCCCAGGGGGAGAACAACCTCCAGGCGCCAGCCGCCAAAATCGGACCACCCCCTCCGGTCAAGGGAACAGGACACCGTTCGGCGCACGCTCTCTCCCGGGGAGAGAAAGGGCTCGGCGAGGAGGATTGACCCGTCCTCGGCGCGGATCACCAACCCATAGGCGGGAAAGATCCTCGATCCATTCATGAGTTTGACCTCAAGACGAACAGGTCGGCCGGCGAAGATCTCAGGAGGCGAGTGAACCGTGGCCGAGACAGTTCCGAGGACCTGCCGTGACCAGATCCCCGATACGATGTAGGAGCCGAGAACGACACCGAGAACCGCCATGAGTCCGTTGTTGCCGGTGTTCACAGCAGCAAAGGCCATCACCAGGGCCAGGATGAGAAATACCCCTCCCCACCGCGTGAGGCGCAAGCGAAAGACCGGAAACATCAACCGCCAAGGGTTCTTCATTAGAGACAACTCGTACCGGCACTCGATATTTTCAGGACACTCAACGAGGTACCGGCATCGCGTCGATGATGGACCGGATGACCTGACGCTCGCGCTGCGACACCTCCCAATCCC
>JAIOSJ010000425.1 GCA_021107705.1 Thermoanaerobaculales bacterium
CCGACAACGCCCCGAGATAGTCGTTCAAAACCTCGTCCTCGCCGACATGCCAATGCTCCGGTCTCTCTTGCGCAAGCCGCGTGCGGTGCCCGACCATTTTCTCCGTCAAATCGTGCGTGAGACGAAGACGCGCTCCGGTTTGTCGATCCTTCATCTGAAAATGCCGCCACGCGAGAGCCAAAACCACGCAGAACCACAGCGCGAATGCTGCCAGATGCGCCATCCCCCCGGCGCCCAGAGCGAGAATCCCCATCGTGAGAACGATTTCAATTAGGGCCAGGAAAGCAAGAAAACCACCGTCAAGCACCAGATCCTGTACCGCAGACGATTCGATCGCCCAACTGAGGAACTTGCCCGCACCGAGAAAACGTGTCTTGTCCAGGTCAAGACGCATGAGCCCACGCAAGAGACGAAGCTTGAGCAGCTCACTGAGGTCAATCGCCAGCCTTCCCTGCATCCACACTGTACTCACGCGGAAAAGAACGAGGGTCAGGAGCATCAATGCCCAAGCCGTAAGCCAACCCTCGTCAAAGCGACCGCCAAAAACCCCCCGGCCGATCAACCACCACGAAGCGACCAACAAACCAAACTGAGCGACGTGGGCCAACGTAACCGCGGCGAGCCGCGCCGGCACACCCAATCGCCGCAGTTGGTGAAGGAAGGAGCTTCCGGGCTCAGGTCGCAGCATCCACATTCCACCGATCTGCTCACCCCCGAGAGAGGCAATGAGAAGTGCCCTCTCTGCTCGGCGGCGGCGCCGTTGCGAGGACCCGATACCCGCAAGAAGATCGGCGGCGGTTTCGATGATCGGATCCTCGAGTCCGGCACACAGCAAAGTCCGAACGGCAGCCTCGTCGATTTTGTGAATCCCAAGATCCGGCCCGATCAAACGGCAAACCCGACCTCGCGACCTCAGGAACAGAAAGAACCCGGAGTCCTTTCCACTATTTGACCGTACAACCAACGGCCCACCATGAACAAGCAGCTCTTCGACTTCGTGATAGGGGGTCGCCAGGCTCTCGACTTCGAGGTCGGAAGGCAATGCGTCCGCCAATCGCTCCGCCATGACCGAATCATCGCCATCACCTGGGATCAACACAGGTTGGCAGTGACCCTTCAGACCGCTCGCCCTCAGCAACGCCTCCAACCCTTCTCCGAGCCTCGTCTTCGGCCAGGCGAGATGCAAGATGTCACTCCGCATCCGGCCGACTCCTCTCCTCCGAAAATCTACCCTCGTCGAGCCGGAGCCGGCGCCAGGACGGACCGGTCCACAGCTGATGCCTCGCCCGCTCCTGGGCCCGCAGCATCCGGCTGAAGCGGCCCGTACTGGAAGCGGCCAACTCCTCCGGGGGCCCATCTTGGACGATTCTTCCTCCTTCGAGCACCACGACCCGGTCGAATTGCCGGCTCTCGACAACATCGTGCGTTACGAAAATGAAAGTGGCCTTCTCCCACCGCTGCCTCGCCTCTTCCAGCAGCTTTCTCCGCTCAGTTCGATGGAGGCCACGAAACGCCTCGTCGAGTATGACCATCCGGACCCCAGTCCGGAGCATCGCGCGGGCAAGCCGAATCCGCTGCCCCTCGCCTCCCGAAACCAACGTCCCACCCTCACCCAACGGCGTCTTCAGACCAAGAGCCCGATCCTCGAGCATCGGAAGGAGACCAGATACGCCGACGACATCCGCAACACCATCCGGCTTCTGATTTCCATAACAGAGGTTGCCGAGGAGACTCCGGTTCCATAGCCGAACCTCAGGATCAACCCAGGCGGCGGCCTGACGGAGGCGTACCACAGACTCACCGTCGACAGGCGCCCCGTCAACCTGAAGTGTGCCCCGGATCGGTTTGTGCCACCCGAGCAACAGGCCGACCAGGGTTGACTTCCCTGCCCCGGATGGTCCCACAACGGCGATGTGGGCGCCCGGTTCAACGGTCAAACACACGTTCTCAAGCAGTGTCTGCCCACCGGAACGAACCTCTACATCCGACATTCTGATCGAAGGCCCCAGCCCGGCTCTCTCACCGGCAATCTGCTGCGGCCGGCGGGCCACCGGGTGGGCCTCTTCGTCAACGGCCTCATCGGGCGCCATCAGCGGTTCGAGGAGCCGCAAGGCTATATTTCGTCTCGCAGGAAACTGGCGCGCAAGGGTCGCGATCCGCATTCCCAGAGCCGGAATCTGCAGGCCCCAATAAACCAGCAACAGCACCGTCCCCGGTTCATTCTTGAGACCAAGGTGACCCCACAACAGCCACACCATCAATCCATAACCCAACAGGGCCAGGAAAGCCTCGGCGAAAACCGCCGCCCTGAGAAGCGACCGACGAGCGGCCGACCAGTCCACAACCAATGACTCGTGGTTGCGAGCGATGGCTCTCTCCCCTCGATGACAACGAATGGGCGCCAGACCAAGAAGAGTATCCAAAGAGAAACGCGTGAGCCCCCCGGTATGGGTTCGGACGCGGAGGTCACGCTCAGCAAGAAACCCTTGTGCAACCAGAGGAATCACGATGGAAAGGAGAGCCACCGCGACGACTTTCCAGACGGTGGTTGGATCGAGCCAAATAATTCCGCCGGTGAGCGCCACCAAGAGGAATACGGCCTCGGCAACCTGGGTTCCGAGCGCGGGGATTCCGTGAAGGGCGTGAATCATATGGGCCCTTTCGGCCATATCCGAACTGAGTCGACTGCGAAAGTAGCGGTCCGGAAGCCGCGGCACTTTCTCGAAAAAGGCGATTCTCAGCCCTATTTCCAGGCGCCGACCAAGCTGGAGCGCCGTGGCCGCGACCGGCAGCTTCAGACCGGCGCGCACAGCCAACAGCAGCATGAGTGCGAGAATCGCCACCACCCGTTGCCCTTCGAGGCCCAAAAGTCGGCCACCGTCGATAAGGCCCCGGAAGAGCAAGCCTTCGAAGACCACCGAACCTGCGGCAATGATCAGGCCTGCAACGACGAATGATGGCGCCGGCAACCCTTCTCGGAATATCAGGCGAGCCAACTCCAGGCCGGGCCTCACGGGCTTTTCGGTCAGAGCTGCCTTGACCTCTTGCGGTAAACCGTCGAAATCCGGGGCTTCGGCACCTTCCTTTCTTCCCCGAATTCGTATCAACACCGCTCCGCGCAGCATCACCCGCGCGTCATCGTGGGGGGATGGTTGGACGGACCAGAATGACTTGGGAACGATCCCCTCACCTGCCCCAGGCGCCTCGCGGTCCGTCTTGAGAATGCTTTCGATGAGTTCCGCCGCTTCCCGGCCGCGCCGCACCGCCCGAGATCGAGTCAGGGTTGCAACGAATCGGGTAGCCGCATCGAGGGCCGCAACCGGTCGCCAACCCCCGGCTTGGAAGGCCCCTGTCGTCAACCGGAGAGCTTCCGCGCCAGGGATACCAAGGTCGCCCAATCGACGCCGAAGGGGCGCCAAGAAATCCTCGCTTCCCGCCCATTCCAGCCAATCGGCCGCCGATACCGGCTGGGTATGGACAAAGAGATCCCGAATAAATGCCGACCGGCGTACCCACCGCCTCCCCACCACGGGATCCATGACCTGGATCAGCGATCCGAGCCGCTTCCACGCAACCGTGAAGTGGGCCGCTCCGCTCGGCTGCCGCACCAGAACCACCGCCGGCAGAGCATCGGCTTCGTCGAGAAAAAGATGATCCGGCGGCAACATCACCTGTTCGGCATCAAACCCCAGGTCCAGAAACAGGTCCTCGATCGTGTCGATCGACGTGCCGTCGACCGAAGTCTGACAGGCTTCGCGAAGCCGGCCGTAACTCACGCGGACGCCAAAGCCTTCGAGAACCGCCTTGAGGGAGGCCGGTCCGCAGTCCATCGCCGAGGTCTGGACCACCTCAGGCACAAAGAAACGGGTTCCGGCCGGCCGCATCAAATTATCCCCGTCCACCGCCACTCGTAGCAGGCGCCCTTTCCCCTATGGGTCGTCCCCGGTTCTTTCCGGCCACGGTGAGAACCAGCTCCAGCGGGGACATCCGATCGACCTCAACCGCCAGCGTCCCTTGCATCCCGTGCTGTAGGTCTACACCGTGGTGATGATCTGACAAGAGCCGACATTCAACGCTCAAGAGACCATCCACGGTTTCCTGACCGACTCTCACAACTTCGGCCTCGATCTGACCGAAACGCATCCACGGGAGCGCATCGAGACGCATCCTGGCGTGTTGCCTGGACCCAATCCTTCCGAGGCCCGGCCCAGCTCGAAAGCGTGCAGAGACCATGAGGTCCCCATCCGGGATCACCACTGCAACCAGGTCCCCGGCCATCAAGACGGATCCTGGCCTGCAAGGCGACACCCGTCCCAACCACCCCGAAATCGGCGCTTTGATGGTCCTCTCCTCCAACTCGGAAGCCAGCTCAGCGGACCCGTGCTCCGCAATCCCCTCTTCGGCTTCGAGAGCCACAATCCGACTGTCAATTTCGGCCAATGCTCTCGACCGCTCGCTATGGTCCCAACGAATCTCGGATTCGAGGTGGACAATCCCGGCTTCCCAAGACAGAACAGCCGCCTTCGTCTGAGCCACCCGTGCGCCGGCTCGGTCGAGCTCGGCGTCCGAAACTAACCCCTCGCCATGAAGCTGACGAGCACGCTCCACTTCGGCAGATGCCAGCCTGGCGCCGGCTACAGCGGCCTGGAGATCCGCTCTTGCACGCTCCATCCGTTTATTGTCGCCAAGTCGAGCGGCATCCGCTCCCTCTTCGGTCACTTTCCGAATTACGTCAAGGGCAATCAACCCTTTCTCGGCGCCCTCTCGGCGCTCTATCTCCTTGGAGAACTCCTGTTCAGCCTGAATGCCCGACAACACAACCAAGGGATCACCCTTTTCAACCCAGCGCCCGATTTCCAGGTTCGCCTCGACAACCCGCCCGCTCACAGGCGCCGCCGTCCGGTGGGCCGCGTCCACAGCCTCAATCCACGCATCGCCGGTGACCTCATACACCGAAACGTCAGCGGCGAGGAACCACCAGCACCACAGAAAAAATACCAACCCTCCAACAGCAATCGCAGCCATCAGCGGACGAGAATCCCTTGAATGAAGCGACCGCACGGTTCTCGAGAACGAAACTGACATTTCAGGCTGCCCCCCTCTTGGAGTTCAAAAACGAACCATATCGTTTGCCAGAACTGATTATATATCAAAACACAGTTTTATAGCAACAACCTTCTAGATAGCAAAACCTGCCGGTTCGAAAATACTTTCCTTTCCAGGCCACTGTTCCAGTCGAATCCCATTGGGAAATTCGTTTGATTTACTGGTCTGTCGTCAAAAGAATGTTAGACTTAATCGGCCGGCTGTTGATTTCGAAGAGCCGAGTACGAACAAGTCAATCTGAAACGGAGGCGACGAATGCCCTGGGAACAACGCAATAAACACCTGACGACCGGCGACATTGCCGAACTCTGCGGAGTTAACTATCGAACCGTGATCCGCTGGATCCACACCGACCTCCTTGTCGCGTATCAGCTCCCCGGCACACGCGGTGACAACCGGGTCTTGATGCGTGATTTCCTCGAGTTTTTGCGCAACCACCGCGTCCCTTTGCCTTCGGAACTACAGCCGTATTCAAGGCGGGTATTGGTAGTTGAAGACGAGGCGCCGATGGCCAAGGCGATCAAGCGTGCGCTGGAACGCAAGAACTATGAAGTGATGGTTGCGCCCGATGGATTTCTCGCCGGTGCTTTGGCGGCGACCTTCTCCCCCGCCGTCATAACCCTTGACCTCAAGATGCCCGGCCTCAGCGGGATGGATGTTCTCAAGGCGATCCGCAACGATCCCGAGCTGGCCGCCATCAAGATCATCGTTGTCTCGGCAATGCCCGAGAAAGAACTCCAGGCGGCCCTTGATGCCGGTGCCGATGACATTCTCGAAAAGCCGTTCAAGAATACTGACCTTGTAGACAAGGTCGCACGCTTTGCCGACGCTGGTCCACGAGTTTAGGCCGCACTTCTCACCGGGTTTCGTGGCGAGACGCTGCGAAGGGTAGTTAGATGTTGGGTTTTTCGGAAATTGGGCGACACAGTCGTAGTTGCACTCCGTCGAGGAGAACGATTTGCGAAAAGCACGACAGATGGCTGCCATGCGCAGTCCGCAGCAGATACCTGGTGAGAAATGCGGGTTAGGCCCGGCCGAAAACCCGGGCGTTCGCGGCCGGCTCAAATGAATCCTTCGGGCGAAGAGCGACGATGATACTTGACCGCGTTGGGCGATTTACGATCAAGGGCCGTATCGGCTTCGGCGGAATGGGTGATGTCTTTTTGGCTGAGGACGAAAAGCTCGGCCGCACCGTCGCAATCAAGACCCTTCCTCATCTCATGGTCGGCGACCATGAACTCGAGACCCGGCTGCGAAACGAAGCCAAAACCGTCGCTCGCATCAACCACCCGTCGGTGGCTCAAATCCACGACCTGATCAGCGATGGCGAGCGTCATTTTCTCGTTCTGGAACATGTGGAAGGCGCCAACATCGGCACTCTTCTCAGCGACGGCCCCATGGCGACCGATACGGTGATTCGCCTCGCCGCTGAAGTGGCAGACGGCTTGGCGGCGGCGCACGCCCAGGGCGTCGTCCACCGCGACCTCAAGCCGGAGAATATTATGGTCACACCGGCGGGGCGCGCAAAGATCCTCGACTTCGGCCTCGCCACCGTGCGCCGCCAACCGGAGGTCGAGGTGCCGAAGGGCCCGCAAGAACGGCCCCGTCTCGCCGGAACATTGAGCGCGATGTCGCCCGAACAGGTCGACGGCAAGACCCTCGAAGCCTCCTCAGACCTCTTTTCTCTGGGCGTTTTGCTCTATCAAATGCTGACTTCCAGCCATCCATTTCGGACCTCGCTTCCCGTGGAAACCATGCAACGAATTGGAAGCCACGACCCGCCATCCCCTGAGAGCCTGAATTGCGAGATCCCACCGGACCTGTCGCGACTGACCATGCGACTCCTGGCGAAGGACCCCGCCTCCCGCCCGCAGGCCGCTGCAGAGGTTGCCTCCGAGCTGCGGACGATTCTCGCCGCACGACAGACCGCCGAGACCGGAGTTGAGGCGCCCACCCCACCTGGGGTGGACCGGCGTCGAATCCTGGCCTGGAGCGCCATCGCTCTCGTCATCGCCGTCGCCGCCGGTTGGTGGTGGCTTCGATCGCCCCAACCTGATCCGTTCACGGTCGCGATTTTGAGGCCGATCGTGGCCGGCGACACAACGGACGAACGCATTTCCTCGGTTGAATCCGGACTACGCCTGGCCGCCGTTAACGCCCTGAACACCCTCGAGGGGGCACAGGTCATCAACACCAAAGAGATCGACGCCATCTCAGGCGATCTCCGTCAGATCACGCGTGCGGTCGCTGCCGACGAGTTGATCACCATGACCCTCACACCCGGCACAAGCACATTTTCGGTCGAAATCAACCGCCTCTCCGGGGAAGAGGGCCACATGCTCTGGGCCGCCCGGGTCGAGGTCCCCGCCGATAACCTCCGCCTGCTGACCGACACTGTCACCGCTAATCTCGAGTTGGCCTACCCGGACCGCAGGCGCCGGCCCGGGGCCTTCCACGTGACAGCCGAACCGCAGGCATATGAGGCATTTCTCGTCGTTTGGAAGAGGGTCATGAACCCCGCGGCGGACCTGTCATGGTCTGAGGCCCTCGCCGACCTCCAGCAGATCCGAAAATCGGCGCCCAAACTTCTCAATGCCGCCGTCTTGGAAGCGTCGGTCGCCCGCTACCTGTATGAGACGACCAAAGACGACGCCTACCTGAAGCAGGCGGCAAAAGCCATCGAAGCCGCCAAGGCCGTGGCGCCGACCGATCTCCGAACCCTTCTCGCGGCCGCAGAGGTCGCCGTCGCCGCCGGTGACCATCGACAGGCTCAGGGCATCCTGAATGACCTCGAGAAGCTCGAGCCCGCAAACCTCGCGGTCGCTCACCAGAGGGCTCGGCTGGCCGAAAGGATGGGCAAAGCCCACGAGGCGCGAGAAATCCTTGCCGCCATCGTCGCGAGCCGACCTTCGTGGAAGAACTTGCTTAACCTTGCAAGGATCGAACACCTTCTCGGCGACATTGACGGCGCGCGCACCCATCTCGCCGAGGCCGACCGGCGCGCGCCGTCAACCCTCCTGATAATGGTCGAACTGGCCTACCTCGAGCTGATGGCGGGTGAACCCGAGCATGCGGAGGCATTGTTTCTGCAGATCGTAGCCGTGGCGCCCGAGCCCCAACACCTCGCCAACCTCGGGATCTCTCAACTCCTCCTTCACCGGTTTAGGGAGGCTCTCACAAGTTTTGAGCGGGCCTACGCCCTCGGGTCCCGACCGCCTTCGACCATCCTCAACCTGGCCGATTGCCACCAACTGCTCGGCTACCCCGATCTGGCCCGAAAATGGTATCGCAACGCCATCGCCGCACAGCCCGAGGACCGACCCCTGTTCGCCGGCGAACTTGAGGTCAAGGCCCAGGCGCTGGCCCAGCTCGGCCGGACCAGCGAGGCGCTGGAAACGATCCAAGAGGCTTTGAACCTGGATCCGGACTCGCCGTTTATTCTGTACGCCGCGGCCCTCGTCTACTCGATCGCAGACAGAGGGGATGAGGCACGGGCCTATTACGAGCTGGCCCTCGAGGCGGGCATCAACTATCGGTGGTTCGATCTTCCGTGGTTTGACGGGATCACCCCTAACCACCCACCACCGTCCTCGCCATCCCCGGGCGCCACCGCCCCTACAGCTCAGTAGAAACGCCGCTTCGGGCCCGCCTGGACCCAAAGCAGCAGCTTTCACAGCCTAACCACCGCCGTTAATCGGGGGCGGTGGGGGCACAGTGCCACCACCACTCGGTCCAGCCTTGAGATTCGTTCGAACACGCATATCATGCCTCCTCTTTCCCCAGTTCAATTTGAATATATGAAAAATGAAATCACTCAGCAGATGATCTTGAACAAAGAACAAACACCCACGGCGGCCCGCGCACCGAAGCCGATCCGGCGCCCTCCGGCCAATTCGTCGTCCCTCTGCCGGCGACACCGGCTGACCCCCTGGTGAGCCCTGCAGCCGGGGGCCGAGGTCGGCTTCTGTATTGAGGATTTGATCCCTGTTGTCGGCTTCGGATCTTACCTGGATTATATGACATAAACAAAAGATAAGGCATCCCCGTCTCCTTGTCAATACCCCTCCCCAATTTAGGTACGAGTTTGGGCTCTTGAAAAACTCAGCCTACGAGAATGCGGACCGGGCAATCGCACTCCAGTTCGGTATCCAGGGACACTCCCAGCAACCAGGTGAAACGCGCTACACTACTGACGAAATGCACAACACCCAATCGGCAAAACCTCACACGAAATCTTGGAAGCAGATGCGGGCCAAGTTCGGGCGGGCATTAGGGTTGCAGGGAACGGCAGCCGACAGGCGCTCCTCAGTTCTGAGGTTGCTTGTCCTCACCGCCCTCGCCGGCTGCCTCGTTGTCCTCGTATTCTCATGGCTCGGGCATCGCACGTTCCGAGATTCGGCGCAAGCAGTCGCCGGCTTGGACAGGATGGCGGCACGGATTATCCGCCTCCAGAACCTGCCTCAAGTCGGTGTCCAGTCCCCCCAAGAATCACTGGACGCTCCCCTCCAATCCGTCCGGGAAGACCTCAGCATCGTTATCTCCGAGTCGGGATATTCAAAAGCTGTTCAAGGAATTCTGGTCCGATCAGATACCTTACTCACCCAAGTCCAGAGATCCCTCGATCGACCTGCTTCCCCCGGTCACGAGACTCCGGCCGACCACGAGAAGACAACGGCCCTACTTGGCGAAGCCGCAAGCCTCATGATCGAAGCCGCCCGAGAGATACAGTCTGAGCTGGACCGGCGACTCACGCTTGCTCGCCGAGGCATTCTGGTCGCCTTTCTGCTGGCCGGTCTGGCCCTCGGCGCAACGGCATTTATTCATGCACAATGGATCAGATCACGCACCAGAAACGGGCTCGTCCCCGACTCCGCAGCCTTTCCCGTTCTCCTGGCTGCTGCCGTCCGAAGCACCGATGAAGGTGTTCTGATCACCGACACCGGGATGCAAATCGGCGAGCCGATGATTCTTTTTGCCAACGACAGCTTCAAGAACATGTCAGGGTTCCCCGATCGCAAACTGGTCGGCCAGCCACTTCGCTTGCTTCGCACGACCTGCCTTCGCGAGAAGGAGTTCTCGTTGCTGGAGCACAGCTACAGCGACAGTAGATCCACCACGATGGAGACCATCCGATGGCGGGAGGACGGCTCCAAGGTGTATTGCGAATGGCACATCTCACCTGTACGGGAAGCGGACGGCAAGGTCACACACTACATCTCGATCCTCATGGATGTGACCAGGCTTCGCGAACAGGAAGAAGCGCAACGACGCTCAAAAGAAGAACTCATGGTGGCACATCAACGGCTGGTTGAAAATCAACAACAACTCATTCACTCAGAGAAGATGGCATTCCTCGGCCAGCTGGCCGCGGGGGTCGCCCACGAAATCAACAACCCGGTCGGCTATGTGATGAGCAACCTTGAAACTCTTGCGGATGATATCCGCGAGATCCAAATCAACGCGGCCGGCCGGTCATCAGCAGCCGAAGATCCCACATCGCCTCAGCTGACCCCGTTCTTTGCCGAAACCCAAGAGATCCTCCATGAATCGATCAACGGACTGGAGCGAGTCAAAGACATTGTCCAACGCCTGAAAAACTTCGCCCGGCCGGCCGAGGCCGAAATCAGGAAAGCCGACATCAATCACGAGATCGAGGTCGCTCTCAAGATTGTCAACAACGAGTTACATGACAAGTGCACCGTTCGAAAAGAACTTGGCGACCTTCCCACGATCGAATGCCGCCCGGGCCAGCTCAACCAGGTGTTCGCCAATCTCTTCGCAAACGCCGCCCAGGCGATCGCCCGTCACGGCGCCATCACCATAACCACCGAGTTCACGGGCTCGGAGATCCTGGTCAAAGTCACCGATGACGGCGTCGGAATCGAACAAGAGAACATCTCCCGCGTGTTTGCTCCGTTCTTCACCACAAAACCGACCGGCAAAGGCACCGGACTCGGCCTTTCCGTCTCTTACGGCATCATCCAGAAGCACAACGGCACCATTGAGGTTGAGAGCACAGTCGGCAAGGGCTCGACCTTCACCGTCCACTTACCCGTCCCCGCAAAAGACCAAACCTGAGGGATTCCTCGTCAAGGGAAACCGACTCCCCCTCGCCGTGCCGTGCCCATGATGTCGGCCGAAAAGAGCCTTTTCGACGACCCGAGCATGGTCAGCATCATGTCGCCGGAAACAGACCGAGCC
>JAIOSJ010000417.1 GCA_021107705.1 Thermoanaerobaculales bacterium
AGGAACAGTGTTGTTATCGACCGTCTACTCTTCCACGAATCGCGCGGGAACCGCGAATTCCGGATTCAATATCACCGCAACCGGTTCCGCCGGCAGAGAAATATGGACCGTCTTCTGGGCGGTGTTCATCGGGATGAGATTCGTGGCGGCGCGGTTGCCAGAAAATATGATCCGAAGCGGCAGGAGCGTGCTGAATCCTTCTGGAACGCCACTCTGCGCAATGTTGATCACCAGGACCGGTCCGTTTTCGTTGTTCTGGAGGTTATGACTCCAGGTGAATGTCGGGGTTCCGCTGCCGTAAATCCACGAGTCAAAGATGGGTGTCCAGTCGTTGCCGGTCATTTCGTCGAGCAACGACTGGAAGTCTTCGGTTGTTGCCTCGCGTCCGGTGTGGCGCCGTATGAACTCTTGCATCACGGTTCGGAACGGATCTTGGTTCCCACCACCCATAGTGTTGAGAACAAAATGGATCATGTGCAGAACCAGCGGCCCCTTGCGGTACAGTTGAATGGTACCGCCCAAAGGGGTTGTGGCTGAGCCCGCGCGATACCCGGCAGCGATGGGTCCCATTTCTTCGCCGTAACGCCGCACCTGATCGACGTTCCACGGGCGCGCGAATTTGCTCATGCTGCCCTTGAACGATCCGAGTTGTTCCGCCGTGTACACTTCGAGGATTTCCTCGAAAAACCCCTTGTCCGGCAACGAGGCCTGCACGAACAACATCGCCGAGTACTCTGCAAACGACTCGGAGAGCCATTGATCGCGATAGGATTGCCACCCTACAAGATGTCCCCAGATCTGGTGCGCGACTTCGTGCGCGCGAAACAGCTCTGAAGCCCCGGGATGATTGGAATCGAAGGTGTATTGCGAGAGGTGCAGGAATCCGTCGAAAGCCTGACCGTGTCCCGATTCGATCGACGTCGCGAAGAATGTTTCGTCCGGGAATTCGAAATCGAAATACTGTTGGTAGAAATTCATGCTGTTGACGATATCGGCGCCCACGTTGCGCAATTTTTTCTTCGCGCTGAAACCGGCTGGATCCCCAAGCACAACGACCTCGGGTACGCCATCGACCTTGAGTCGTTCCTCACGAAAATCCTTGCCGAAGGTGAATCCGACCATTCTTGTAGGGATGTCCATTATCCAGGTGGCCCACGTATCATCACGGGAGTCCTGTGTTTCCGCTGGTTGCCCAACAGCCCAGACCTCCGCCTTCTTCGGAAGGTGGAAGTCCATTTTCGCCGTGTGAAGATCGAGGCCCGAATGCTCAATTGTCGGGTACCAGCTGAGTCCCGACCCGTAGTTGTAGATCTCCAATTCGTATTCAAAAACCAGGCCCAGGGGTTCGCCTTGGTCCAGCCTTCGGCCTGGGAAAACGCTCACGGTACTGTCCCAGACACCGTTCTCGACCGTCAAAAAACGCCTGCCGATATGGTCTCGGAGGACATCCACGGCACTGCCATCCTTGGTGGTGACATTGGTGAGCTTCGCCCTCGGATGTAAACGGAATTCAAGTGCCTCGACGCCGTCTTGCAGGGCTTTGAGCGTCAACACCGCCCGAAACCGGGCCCAGTCCTTTTCCCGGGAGTGGGCGCGCGCGATCCTGCCGCCTTTGTGTTCACTCAGATCGACTTCGATTTCCAGATGTTGGAGGTCCGCGATGTAGCTCGTCAATGAGCTCGGCCGTCCGTCCTCGATCCGATGCTCTGCGCGGTCTAGACTGACCCATGTTTCGATGTAATCATTCTGTCGTTGGTGTTTGTACAGCGCAATCTCCTCGTCACGCCACGGTTCGAACTCGAATACGATCCAGTCATAAGAATCGGTTTCCATATCGACCACCAGATAGGGGTCGCTGTGCACGTTCAGACCAACCAGTACCCTGGCATCGACGTCATGACCGACATGGTGGAGCCGGTTTTCATGCCTCTTTTTTGCGACGTCATCCGGTTGGTAGGTCGCGCCAGGGGGTGCTGGAGGCAGTACCGACGGCAGCGGGCCGGAGGTTCGCAGAACCAAACGTGAGAATCCCTCGTCGACGCCGTCGAGGTCGGGATTACCGGAAAAACGGCGAAGTTGGTCAATTTCGAAGCTGTCGGCAATCTGCAGTTTGAACCGGCCGAGGCCTTCGAAGATGATGCCGGTGGTGGCGCCGTCTGTGGTCGGTTTCATGAATCGTAGGTGGCCGGACTCGAGGATCCACGTCGCAGCGTCCGCAGTCCAGGTCAGATTCTCCACCGCGACCGAGGTGCTCGAGAACTGCCATTCCTGAAGTGCGGCGTGTTCCGCAACGATCGCGGTATCGGTGGCCGGTAGGTTGCCGACAATCAGAAACGAAACCATCGCCACGAAGGTTTTCTTGAGACGCATGACAATGCCCCTTCTCTTGTTTCTGATGCCTATTCTACAGAGCTATTCTCAATCTCCGCTGGTTCACGACTTGAATCGATGAGCCTTCGGAAACTGACTCGAATCCGCTACCCACCATTAATCCTCGGCCGCAACAGGGGCATCTTAGACGAAAACACGGATCGTCATCAGGATCAAAATGCATACGAAAAGGCACCGAGAAGAATAGAAAGCCCACGAGTGGAATCGCCTCGTCGTCGAGTCCTCGACATATTCAGCGAATTGTTTAGGACCATATCTTAAAACGACCTGAAACACGTTGTCCGTAAAGGTTCCAGAAAAGCTTTTAACGCCAATCTTCCCGACTCTTTCGATTCCGCCATTTTTCAAAAGTCGGTAAAGAAGGACGCTAGATCCGACATAGGAGATAATACTAATAACTGTCAGAGTCGTCACCACGGAATCCAACATCATGTCTTCACCCTTCACTATTCTATTGGAAAGAAGTCAGGATTTTGTTGTCGAAAAGCAGAATAAGACAGAAAACCAGAACAAAACAGATGTCCCTTGTAAATCTGCGCCGGAACTCGACTTTTAGTAATTCTCCAAAACGGGTTCGAAGAACCTCCACGGAGAACCCCTTGCGGAGCAAGTCTGGGGCTACTTGAAGAACCCGTTGCAGTGAGGCTTGAGGCCGGCGGCATCGCACAGCCCTTCCCACAGTGCCTTGCCCCATTCGAGGCTCTTGTTCATGACGATCGGGATCTCCTTGCCGGTGCGAAGATCGACCAGCTTGAACTGAGGTGGCGGGTTGTCGGGCAACAACTTGAAGTCCTCAGGCGTCCGGATTGGGACATCCTTGCCGTCGACGATGGCCACCAGCTCGAAGTCGAGCAGCTTGATCTGGCGAAGCTTCTCCTCCAAGGACCACTCGGCGTTGGCTACGGTGGCTGTGAAAGCGATGAGGAGAATTGCAAATACGAAAAGAGTCAGGCGAGACCTGGGTTGGCTACGGCACGTCATTTCGGACCTCCTTGCGACTGGCTGTCGCTGGCTTGTGAAGCTGGGTGTAAGGCTGGAGTCTGTAAAGGTATCGACCTTCCGTCGAGAAACCTGAGTAAAACAAAGTGCGGCATTTGAAGACCTTCCCTGAGCCGATCTTGACCTGTTCCTGAGTTGTGTCGGCTGCCGTGGAGTGGTCACACCGGGAGCTTACCACGCACAGCGTGGGTAAATATCATGTGCCTCCCCAAGTTCAACAGTTCAGTTTTGGGTGCCACGTGTCACAAAGTTCACAAGGTTCCCCCCGACCGATTCGGCAGCACATCAGCCTCTGACCATTGAGCCGCATGTAATCTGTCCGACGGATTGACGATCGTCATTCTCCAGAATAGGCTATTATCAAGCTATACCAATCCTCTGGAGGTGATGCGATGCACCGGTTATTGACCGTCGGAATGTGTCTGTTCTTCTGTTATGCGGCGAACGGCGTCCTCGCCCAGTCGCTGACGAACCCTACCTTCGACACTGACGTCAGTGGGTGGTCTGCTGCGTGGGAGTGCACGGTGGCCTGGGATGCTCTCGACGCGGATGCCGACCCGGGCTCCGGCTCGGCCCTGGTAACCAACCAGAGAGACACCGCCAACGACTCCACCGGGTTGAGGCAGTGCCTCGAGGGGCTGATCGGGGACGCGACCTATCGCTTCAGTACCGACATTCTGGTGCCGGCGGGCCAAGCCGAGACAGGTCATGCGCACGTTCTCGTGCAGTGGTATGACGACTACTGTAGCGGAAACCAGTCTGGAGATCCAGTCTCCTCGCTCGGGATCGAAACGTCCACGCCCGGCGTGTGGTACACCGACCGAGGCACGTTCGTGGCGCCGGCAGACACCCAATTCGCGCGCATCCGCCTGAGCATCTGGAAGGACGCCGGAACCGGTACCCTCGACAGCCACTTCGACGACGTGTCTTTCAGCTTGGCGGCCCACCACCTGTCCTTCGTTCCCGCAGCCGGATATGCGCACGGTGACGCGGGGTCCTTTTGGGTCACAGATCTCGATGTGAACAACCCTAACGATGAGACCATGACCTACGAGCTGTGGTGGCTGCCGCGCGGCGAGGACAACTATGAGCCGGCAACGTCCGAGCCGTTCATTCTCGAAGCCGGCAGGAGCAGACGCCACGAGAACGTGCTCGGCGAGGTGTTCGGCCTCGATCCGAATGATGCGCCGTTTGGCGCTATCGCCATCGCATCAGACGGTGCCGGCGCGTTGGCGATGGCCCGGGTCTTCAACCAGCCAGGGGCCGGCGGGGCCGGCACCTTCGGCCAGTCGATGCCCAGCCTACCGGCGGAAGCGATGATCCCCCAGAGCGAGAAGCAGCGGATTCTGTTTATGAGCGAGGACGACGACCTCCGAGCCAACATCGGTTGTCAGAACGGAACCGGCAACTATCTCCAGGTCATGATCGAGTCGTTCGACGCTTCAGGCAGATCGTACGGGTTGCAGACCATGGATCTACCGCCTTTTTCGAACAATCAGATCAATCGGATCTTCAGGGACTGGGCGCCGATGAGTGGGTATGTCGACGTGTGGTCAGACTACTTCGGAGCGGCGTTCTACTGCTACGGCTCGGTACTGGACAATATCTCCAGCGACCCAACCACGGTTCTGCCGCAGTAAGAACTCTTTAGATGCCGGACTTTGGAACCTTGGGAAGTGGGGCCGCGATTCTGACAGGTTTTGCCTTGCGGCTTGGGGCGAGGCGCCTGACCACAGCATATGTGTTCGTACTGGCAGGAATGGTCGCGCCCTACGAGAGTTTCGCCGGTTCCAGCGCAGCGAACGGCACACCACCCACGCCAGTCGTAGGCGTCAGCGGGCTCGCCGGCAGTCAGTGGAACGAATTGCTCGGCCTGGACGATGTGCCGCCACCGAGGTGGCCCAGTGGACGCTGCGGCTGGTCCGATCCCTGGTCGTCCCCCGACGTGTCCTTGGTAGTGCTGAACGAGCACGGGGGCAGGGTTTCGTGGTCGCACGTGCTCGACTTGATCGCCTTCGACCGCACCGGGTGGGACGGATATACGGATATCTACATCATGCATGCCGATGGCCGGGTCGTCGCCGGCCTGACCAGCGGACGCAACGGGGTGCCGCAGGGCCACAACGGGAACCCGGAGTGGCATCCGTCCGGGGAGTTGATCGTGTTCCAGGCCCAGGACACCGAACTCGAGCTGCCGCCGTACCCAGACGGTCTCGACCGCTTCGTGGCCGGGCCGGGCGTTGGCGTGAACAACAACATCTGGCTCGCTTCTGCCGACGGCTCCAGGTTCTGGCAGGTCACCGCAGTGGAAGCGCTCCACGGCACGTTGCATCCTCACTTCTCCTCCGACGGTTCCAAGCTGATGTGGAGCCAGATGATTGTGCCCGTGACTGACCCCGCGGCCGGCCGCATGGGCGAGTGGGTGATCCAGCTTGCTGACTTCGCACTGGTGAACGACGAGCCCACGGTGAGCAACCTGCACACGCTGCGACCCGGCGGTCAGCAGCTGTACGAAACCCAAGAGTTCTCTCCGGACGGAAACATGATCCTGTTCAGCGCCGCACCCTACGGCGGGTACTACTACGACATGGAGAACTACCTGGTCGACATCGACAGCGGCCATGTGGTCCAGCTCACGGCCAACGACGAATGGGACGAGCAGGCCCACTTCACTGCGGACGCCGAGCACATTGTGTGGGTGAGCAGCGAGGGTATCCCGCAGCTGAGAGCCCGGTCATTGGCGGAACTCATAGACAACCCGCCCCAGCTGGACTACTGGATCATGAACACGGACGGCAGCGACCAACGCCGGCTGACCGGCTTCAACGACCCAAGTTCGCACGACCACATCGAGATCGAAGGCGGGGTCGGCTTGGGGGACTTCGACTTCGGACCGGACGGCAGAACACTCGTCGCCAAGATGAGGCGCGGCATTTCGGGAGAGTCAACCGTGCTCATCACTTTCGACTGAACCGGAACCAGGTGTGCACCAGAATATATCAGGCATGCAATCCGTCCAACGGATTGCTCGGGTGACGCTGGGGTGGCGAAAGCCACGCCAGAAGGCCGGTGTTGAAACTCCGTGTTAGCCTGGAGTCGGACGAAAGGAACTTCCTATCTCCGGGGGACCCAATACACCCAAAGCCACGTTGAGCTACTTCGACGAGTCCGGCCGCGTCCGAGTCTTTCGGGCCGCGGGAGATTCGTTCACCGTCGGCTCCGACGACGGGTGCGACCTGCGGATTCCCGGTCTGGAAGCGACCGCGTGCCGGATCTACCTCGCCGAAGACGGCTACTACGCCTTCGATCTCGGTGGCCGGCTGGAGATCGAAGGGCGCCCCGGTTCGGGCTATCTACAGAACCACGACACCCTCACCCTGAGTGACCGGCTGTCGCTTCGTTTTGGACTCGAGCCGAAGAAGGGGCCGGAACCGGCGCCGCGTCATGAGACCCGAGCGCCCTTGAAAGCCCAGTCCGGAGTTCGACGGGCGCCAGGCGCGAAAAGACACCGCCCGGGCGCCGCTCTCGTCCTCGGCCTGATCCTGCCCGGCAGCGGTCAGGCTTACAACGGTCAGCCTTTCAAGGGTGTCTTCTTCCTGCTCACATTCGGACTGGTGCTGCCGTGGATATGGAGTCTCTTTGACGCCCGTTCGGTGGCGAACGGCATCGCGACGGCCGGCGGGCGCACCGGCCGCGGTGGTCCCCTGTGGTTCTTCCTGCACGGCTGGTTCGCAATCAACCTTGTGTTGCTGCCCGCGATTGTTCTGACCCTGGCGGGGGTGCTGTCATGACGGCCGGGAGTTCGACGAGTCGATTCGGGTGCCTCGGCTGCTCCTGGCTCGGCGCGATGCTGCTCGGGACGGTGGTCATGGTCGGCGCCCTGATCTGGATCGAGCCGCAGTGGATGCAGCGAATTGTCTTCTGGCACGAGCCCGTACTTCCGCCGGAGGTCATCCTGATCCCCTCTTTTGATTCTGATTTTGACGACACCAGCGAAATGAAGAGGCCCGAGGCCGAGATCGGGGTATGGTCCGAGTTCGCCATGCAGGGCGCCTACGATCCATCGAGCGGACTGACCTTAACCACTATCGAGGGCAGCAAGGTGGTATTCCCTCCAGGTTCGATCTCGGACAGCCGACCAGTGGTCGTCACACCGGTCGTCCATCTGCCCATCGAGATGACCGAAGACGACAAGCTGCCCATCGGACCGATGCTCGACATTGCCGTAGACGGGCAGGAGCACTGCTCTTTCGAACGTCCGATTGAGGTCACCATCCCTTTCAATCGCTCGCTTCTTCCGACTGGCTTCCCTGACGGTCAGCCGGCGATAGCGGTGTGGGAAGAGGACCACTGGAACGTTCTACCGACACGTTACGACACCGAACGCCGTGTCCTCACCGCAGAAGCGCCGCACGCATCGGTGATCGGAGCGATCTGGGTCGTCACCAAAATCGCCGGCGGGGTGGCCGCCGGATGGGCCATTGTCACGAGCGAGCCCGTCCTCGCCACCTACAAGCTCTTGATGGAGCAAACGGATCTCACGTACGAGACGAAGAACTTCGCGATTCACTATCTGACTCCAGTCATCAAACCGCCACAGGCTGTGCCGCCGATCGGCCATGAATACACCGACAACACCACTTACAAGGGAAAAGAGCACCTCCTACACCCTCGCTACATCACCGACCTCGGGGTTTTTCTCGAGGAGGGCCGGAGCTGGCTTCCCGACGTCCACATGAAGGTCAGCGAAGTATGGATCAACCGCTGGGACGTCTTCGTGGTCCCGCTCGCCGGCGCCTTCGGCGCGACCTTCCTCGGCGGCCCCCTGCTCCTCGACAACGACATGCGGTTCGGCGGGGAGGTGGCATTCCCCAAGCACCTCGAGTGGGTGATGCGACGAACCTGCATTCACGAGCTGATCCATGTGGGCCAGGATGACTACATGTCGAATATCGGCATCACTTTCCAGAAACAGAAATGGTGGATGGAATCAACCGCCGACTACCTCTCGAACGTCATCATGGAGGCGAAAACCGGGAAGCCGGATCCCTTTCCTTTCTACTACATCAGCGATATGCGGGCACTGCCCTCAAAGGGTTGGGACGGGGGGCAAGGCCA
>JAIOSJ010000080.1 GCA_021107705.1 Thermoanaerobaculales bacterium
TACTCAAAACTCGCCAAAATGCTCGATGCCTTCCCCAACGGCTACCCCGCCACCGAAAGCGGTGTGGAACTCCGTATCCTGGAAAAAATCTTCACGCCCGAAGATGCCCAAGCGGCCGTCAAGCTCAAGATGGTCCCGGAATCGGCGTCGGCCATCTCCCGCCGTCTCAAACTCTCCGTCGAGGAAACAATCACTCGCCTGAAGCAGATGGCTGATGCGGGGCAGATTTTCTCGATGCCGTTTCGCGGCCGGCAGCGATACATGCTGGCGCCGTTCGTAGTCGGAATCTACGAGATGCAGCTGCCCCGCATGGATGCGGAACTCGCCGAGATGTTCGAGGAGTATTCCCCAACGCTGATGAAGAAACTCGGCGGCGCCGCGCCGTCCCTCGCACGCGTCATCCCGGTCAATAGGCGAATCGATGCCAAGGCCGAAATCCTGCCCTACGACAACCTCCGGACAATGATGGAGAAGGCCAGGTCCTTTCGCGTCGCCGACTGCATCTGTCGCCAGGAAAAGGCGGCGCTCGGCTCACCCTGCAGTCACACTCTCGAGACCTGCTTGTCGTTCTCGCGAGCTGAGAACGCCTACGACGATCCCGCTTTTGGGCGCGTCATCACACGCGAAGAGGCTCTCGAAATTCTCGACAAATCCGAGGAAGAAGGTCTCGTTCACTGCACCTACAACGTGCAGGAACAGAACATGTTCGTGTGCAATTGTTGCTCCTGCTGCTGCGGATTTCTTCGCGGCATCAAGGAATTCGAGGCGCCGCATATCCTGGTTCACTCGAATTTCGTGGCGGCGATCGACGCCGACGCCTGCATAGCCTGCGGCGTCTGCGCCGAGGAACGATGTCCGATGGATGCGATCACCGAAGGAGAAGACACCTATGTCGTAACGGGGGACCGTTGCATCGGCTGCGGCGTGTGCCTCCTCGACTGCCCGACCGACGCCATCGACCTCGTACCGCGACCGGAGAATGAGCGACACGAACCACCAAAGAATCTCGTGGCGTGGAGCTTCAAACGAAAGCTCGCCCAGACCGGACCACTACGGACCATGGCACAATTCGGTCTCCTCACGCTCGATGCCATGCGTGCCCGTAGAGACACGAGAGATTGAGCCCCATTCCGTTTCACCATCGACGATGGTCAGGGGAGGCCGTCGATATCCGCATCGTGCTCAAGGGAAAACGGGGATTTGCGGCGAACCGAAGTTGCAAGACGCCGACCAGGATTTCCAAATTCACCTTCATCCACGGCGCCTACAGAACGGATGGTTCGAATCTGGATACCATCGATTTCGTCAACCAGCTGATATTCCGTAGTGATCAAGCTGTAAAGCTCAGGAGCGAGGTTGACCAGTCTGAACCTCTCCCGGGGGATGATCGGGCTGTCTTGGAAGAGAATGACCGCGGTTTTCTTTCGGCGAATTTCCGCCGCCATCTCCTTAAACGAAGTGGCGAAAGAGCTGGAGGGGAAAACGATCATCGGCACGATCAGCGGGCTCTGCCGTTCGGCGAGGTAATAGAGAATCTTCGGGCTAGCGCAAATCAAAACCGGGTCATCGGCAGAACTGTTGTCCCGAATGGCCCGCTCCAGACTCTGAAGGGAGTCCCTGACTTTGGGCTTGACATGGAGAACGCCGTGAGGATGAGGCAGATCGACAGTGTCCGTGAAAAGACGAGTTCCGATGCTCCCCACAAAGATATCCGAGCTGGTCAACCCGAAGATGACGATTACGGCGATCCAACTACAGAAAAGAGCACCGATCGCACAGCGGGCAAGCCCTCCCCAACCGCCCTTCCAGACAACCAACCGCGAAAGCACAAAAACCAAAAGGATCCATATCGGCGCCGCATTCTGAAGAAAATGGGAAAGATCGAGCCGAATGACCCATTTCGACAGATTAGGAAGCCCGACGATGACCAGGCAGAGGACGGCGGCCCAGGTCACATCCGAATCGGCCGACCACCCATCCTTGAGGACGATCCACAGTGCAATCGCCATGATCGGCAAGACCATCAGATACATCGAGAGGATCAAGGCAATCTGGGGGTCCACAGCACATCGACCCAACTGGGCGGCCAAGATCCGCGACCCGGAGGCGATCGAGACAATGAGACTGAGGTTGTGCGCTCCCAACGTAAACGGGTTGACCTGACGAACATAATCCGCCAGCAGAACGGTAAAAACAACCAGTGCCAGCCCAAAGGAGCCATGCCACAGCAAAAACCGACGCAACGGTGAGGATGCAGAAAACGGACCACGGCGCAGGGCGGGAACGACCGCCGCGACCCCAACCCAACCCAACAGAGTCGGCACGGCGGTGTATGGATGAACAGCAAAAGCAAAGGCTACGCACAACGCAAGCCAGACGTATCGAAGAACCGAAGCCGACCCTACTAAACGCACCATGGCGTGCAGGCACAGGCACAGAGAAAAGGCGACAAAAGCCTTGTGCCACGGACCCGGCAAGGACAGAAACAGGACAACCGGCACCCATGCCCATCGCTTTGACACCACTCTGGCCGAAATCAAGAAAATCAGGACAGCGGTTGCCGACCTGATGACGACCCACACGGCTCGAACGACCTCGAGATTGGGCCGTCCGTCCGAAAAGAGCAGGGAGAACCACCGGTACAGCGAGGAGTAGTGACAGAATTTGGCGAAATCCATCCGGCCTTCCGCCTGAAGCCGGATCCCCTGAATGAGTACGCCCTCATCCAAAACGGCGAGACCATAATCGAAGAACAAACTGAAAAAGACCAACGAAACGCCGAAGACTGCTGCGGCGCCCCACGCAACGAAACCCGGTGAGATATGTGAGTCAGCTGATCCCATGAACACGAGTGGACTTCTTCTCTGCTTCTCGATGCACACGCTCTCGCTCGACGTTGGCGTCGGCGCCCGCTTCGTGCACACCGATGTCGGTGGCGACCTCGCCCTTGCCGCAGTTGGCCGATATCTCAATATCGTGAATCCAGGGATCACAAGCCGAGATAAACCCTACCAGAATGATTCGGCGCTTGATCCTCGACAGGTCGAATCCCAACGCCAACAGGAGGCTCAGCAACATGCCGTCCACCAAAAGCGCAAGGCCGCCCTTCCGGAGCACTGAAATTCCACAGTGAAACATCAGATAGGGCACACTCAGCAGCCGGGATTTCTTGATCATTCGCCGAAATCGCTCAAGCCTCGGTTCCAGATAGGCCAGGTCCATTTGTTCCGAAAGGGGCCGGTAGCCGTCCCTGGTTCGAATGACGATGTAGTGGTGAATGTAAAAGCACTTCCTGACCCGAAACACCGCCAGCAACGAAAAGTACAGCTTTTGGAAGATTCTGATGTCTTCCCGCGAGATTCTCCCCGAGGTCTCCCGCTCCAGATCGTCGATCAACTCGTCGGGCGCAATCACCTGGTCTGCGAAGTCGTCGGTCGCCCTGCCCAGCCGCCGGCAGCCCAGGTAGAACACCTCCTTGACGAAAGGGTGTTCGGCTGCATAGGTCAGAACCGGTTCCATCTGGTTTTCGTTCAAGCCCCGCAAGATCGTCACGACCAGGTCTGTGGCGACACCGTATTGTTCCAGGGCCGCCAGGACCTTCTCTCGAACCGCCCTCATCGGACGACCCCGAAGGACCAGATCATGTTCATCCTCAAAGCCGTCGAACTGAAGGTGGACCTCCTTCAGCCCGGCATCCACCAGTTTCTTCAACTTGGCCGGGTCTGTGATTTCCAGTCCGTTGGTGTGGAGGGCGGTTATGTGGCCGCCCTGATCCGCCATTCGAATGATTTCCGCGAGATCGTCCCTGACGGTGGGTTCCGCACCCATCAGATCCAGCTTCAAACGGCGACCACGACCCTTGAGAAACGCGGCCAACTGCTCTTTGGGAAGGTCCTCTTCTTCGAATTGGTCAGAACTGGCCAGGCAGATCGGGCAACGCATGTTGCACCGCGCGGTCAATCGCAGGATGAAATCCCTTTGCGGCAGATCCTGCGGCAGGATGTCGTGGTAAAACTCCAGGAGTTCCGCAAAATATGCGGGGCTCTCGGACAACAGGGCTCGGTTCTTCCCGTGGTCAGGACAGTTCTTCTCCAAAAGAACTCGACCTGACTCGACGATCAGCCGAGCATCGACGATCTCGATACAAATGGGACACGTGCCCCGAGTGATGCGGAGCACCGTCACCTTGTCGTCGGCATCATCCGAATGGGTCACATCAGGTAGTACGGATTGTGGTTCCGACATGCGGGCTCACGCTCTCCTTTGCGGGCTCATTTTCAGGCGAGCCAGAATCTGATCACGGATCGGAAAAGCCGCCTCGATGCAATGGTCCATGTTGTTGTACCAGAACTTCCCAAGGCGTCCGGCCAGCAGCAGATTGTCGTACCCTTCGACCTGCCGCTCAAAGGCGCCCAACTTGTCACGGTAATCCAGATCGTAGATCGGGTAGGCCCAGGGCACCCGCTCAATCTCGACGTCCAGGATCTCGTTCCCGGATTTCAGGAGCTTTTCCCGACACAAATCGTCGACGACACGGTCAAGGGATGCCTCGGGCTCGTCGTACACGCCGTTTTGAACGCCACATGTCACCTCGACGCACAGGGAGCGTTTCCCCGAAGGCGTGTTGCCGCGGTCGAAATTCGCCGGTGTGCTGACTCTGGAAAACAGTGCGTCCGCAGCCCCGTGATAGCACCACTGGAAGTCAAAAGAACGCCCCTCATTCAGCATGACGTTGTAGCAGAGAAGCGCCAGGTAGTTGAGGTCCGGCCGGTCCAACCCGAGCCTTCCGGCCAGGGACTGAATCGTACCGGTCCATACAACCAGCGAGGGGTCAATCTGTCGGTCACCGATGACAACCGACTCGATCCGCCCTCCTGAAACACCGAGATCGTCCACCTCTCTCCCGCATAGGATGACGCAACCCAGGGACTCCAGACGTTCCCTGAGGTTGAGAATGAACTGCTCGCAGCCACCTCGCGGATAGAGGAAGGCCATCTCCGGTTTCCGCCAAGTCGTCATGATCGTCCACGCAAGTGCCCATAGACTCTCAATCTGCATACGATCGTCAATGATGGCTCGGTCGACGCCGGTCTTGGCCCAGTCACGATGCGTGGCCTCCGGCGTGATACCGAGAAACTTGGTCGAATACCCCTCAAAAAAATGACGATAGAGCGTTACACCGTACATGTGAATGATCTGGTCTCTGAAGCTCTCGGTCTCTTGCCGCGGAAAACCGACCAGCATGTCCCGGAGGACCCCAAGAGCCACGCCCGGAGGAAAACGAAAGAGCGAACGGCTGGGATGGAGGGGCCACGGGTAAAACCGGCCCTGAAATTGCAGTTTACTGTTGCGGTTGATCTCCAATGCGTGACTGTCGAGTACGCTCCGAATGAAATCTCTGACCTCCGGAAGGTAGGTGTGAAACCGGTGCGGTCCGATATCGAAAGTGAAGTCGCCGTAAGTGAAGGACCGGGCCAGACCTCCCAGGCGCTCCTCCTTTTCGATGACGACCGTTTCGACCCCGGCCTCGGCCAACAGCCACGCGACCGTGAGGCCGCTGACGCCGCCTCCGACGATGACGACCGGGCCGTCCTTCGATCCCATCATCGACACAGCGCCTTCACCCAATTCCAGCCTGTCTGAAAATCCAGTCCGAACATCAAATTGTATTCAGTGAAACACGTGGCCGAACAGGCGTTGCAGCCGTTCCTGTTCAGGGTGTCGAAGGCCGAACCGAAGCCCTGACGAACGTTGGACGCCTCGCCCTCGTCGATGAACAGCGAACAGGGGTAAAGGCTGCCGTCGACGTCGACATTGCAGTAGAGGTCCCCCGCCAGACATGGCGGAGCGCCCTCAAGGTGATCAAGGCGGTTCTGTGTGTAGTCAGGCCAGGATTGAAGGTACTGCAGGAACTTGAGCGACGACCCGATCGGCGCCCCTTCCCGTTTTCGAGCGGCCAGCAGAGCCACCGTTTCCCTCAAATCGTCGTCGTCAGGATAAAGGCCCTCGTTGCATCCAAGGGAATCGTTGTGGTGAAGTACTTGAAAAGTCGTCAGAAAACCCAATCGCCGAGCCAGATCCAGGATCCAGTCCACCTGATCGAGGTTCTTCTTTGTCAAAACGGTAATGGTCCAGAACCGATAGCGGCCGACGCTATGCTCGATACCACGCATGGTCCGGTCAAAATTGCCCTCCCCACAATTGGCGTCGTGCGCCTCCCGGTCCCCGTCCAGTGAGATGTTGAGGTGGTCGACCGGTTCAAGTTCCCAATCGCGTTCCGGAATCAAGTGGCCGTTGGTGTCAACTGTGACGAAGAGGCCCAGGTCCTTGGCATGCCGAATGATTTCACCGAGGTCGGACCGGCACAGCGGTTCGCCACCCCAGAGCCCCAACCGCCGGCAGCCCAGATCAGCCGCTTCGACCAGGAGGTTCAGGATTTCCGGAAGCGACATCTCCTCCGAGCGCCTTTCGGGGATCGAACAGTA
>JAIOSJ010000203.1 GCA_021107705.1 Thermoanaerobaculales bacterium
AACGCCTGCGCCGCCGTCAGGGCCGTTGTCCAGTTGGCTCGGCCACTCGTGTCCGTACCCGCCAGATCCGCACAGCTGGCATCCTTCAACCAGACCAAGCCCGTCAACATGTCGGTGACGGTCCCGTCAGTGTTGTCGACGAATCGGGGGTTCGGCCACGCAACGCCCGACTGAATGTCACCGTCTTGCCCCGTATCGGCACAGTCGATCACTGTCCCCGCCGCGTCATAACAGGTCTTCTGTCCGGTCTCTCCAACTCTCGCAGGCGCCCACCATCCCGAGGTGTCACCGGATTCGAAGGCATCGTAGAACACGATGTCCTCAATGCCCTGCCCCCACACCATCGACGAACAACCAACGACCACTACAATGATGACGACTGCCCAATGCTTCATGACTCCTCCTTGAGTTTTGTCTTCCCGGTAAACAAGAATCGACACATCTCAACCTCTACCCCCCCCGCATTGTCAAGGATTTTGGGGTATTTCGTTGCGGGGCGGCAGGCCGCCGATGTCGCTTCCCTCAAGGACCGAAAGGCGCTCCCGAAGGCCGGGGTGGGGGAACAGGGGCCGGGGGACGGTGGGCAGCGACGGTGAACCGCGTCCGGGTCCGCGTCCGGGACCGGGACCGCAACCCGCGACGGCGTCCGTGGACCGCGACTGCGACCGCGTCCGTGGACCGCAGCGTGGTCGGTGGTGAGCCGCGTACATGATTTCCTCCGTGTTGTTCATTTGGATGAGGGTGGATAGCTGGTGGGCCAACCGTGGTCAAGGGCAAGCCGGCCAAGGGCCGGTCGCTCCGCGACCCTTGACAACGGTAGTCTCCACCAGCTTTTGGGGGCGCATGAACAATACGGCACTTGAACTCTTTGATCGTGTCCGGGCCATGACCTGGCGACTGCTCAATCCGAAAGGCTGATCATGACCCATCGTACCGGGGTGGCCGGCGCCTGTCGCTGTCAACCGTTGCGGATCACGGCCCCTATCACGGCCGCGGATTGCTGACGCGGCCCCTGTTCCTGCCCTTGGAGTTCAACGTGCGAGAATTCCGGCCATGCAATCGCGCTCCAAGGGGCGACATCTCCGACCCGTTTTGACCTTTTAAACCTCTTTGACCCTTCGACCAGCTTCCCCCCTACATCGGATAGAGACCATCATCCCTTGAGGGAGCCATTCCACCGAAACCCCCGCCACCTTCATCTCCCATCTCGCCCTCGAGGGCATCCCCGAGGTCCTCTTCAATGCGATCGGGATCCTCTCCCGCCTCAAGGCGTCGAATCATCTCCTCCATCGCCGGAGTGACCGGTTCCCCGGCCAGTTCGGTCATCTTCCGGACGGCACGCGCCATTGCGCGGGGATCGTTCTCATCCATCCCTTCCAGTTCTGAGGCGAAACGCATCATTTCCTTCTCCATCCGGGGATCGTCAAAATCTCCGCCATCGGCGGCGGATTCTCCCGCTCCGTCACTCGCGGACTTCGCCGAAATACCGAATGACGAAGGAACCCTACGAAGATCTTCGGCGCCGCATTTCGGGCAAAGAGGGATCTTCTCAGTGTCAATTTTGAAGGAGTGGAAACTGAAGATTCTATTGCACTTCAGACAGAGAAATTCGTAGACCGGCATTCAGCTCTCCTTGCCCGACCTCATAAGAAAATCGTTCTCGACTTTCTCAAGAGGTCGGGCCAGACAAAAATCCACAATACACCGTCACACCCAACCCTCGGCAAGGAATGTCCCAAGGCCTTCCCGCCGAATAAGGCTTTCATCCGCGCGCACGGCAAGATCCAGGAATTCTTGGCGGAACCTGCGCGCGATCTGGTGGGGCAGTGCCACCGCCCGCTGCACCATTTCGGGCTGTTCGAGCGGTACGCGAAGAACGACGACTCCCGGACTCGCCATCAGGCGCACCCGCACTTCGTTGCGAAATTGAGCCAGGCCTTCACCGCTTGCCGCCGACAACCGCAACGAAGGTCGGCCCAACGGCAAATACGGCATACTGCCAGGCGCCAAAAGGTCAATTTTATTCAGCACCACCAGGATCTTCTCCTGGTCCACATCCAATTCATCCAAGATGGTCTGGCCGACCCGGAGATGCTCCTCCCACGATGGATGAGCCGCATCGACCACATGGAGGACGATATCGGCTTCGGCGGCCTCCTCTAGGGTTGAACGAAAGGGCGCCACCAGATGATGAGGCAGCTTGCGGACGAAACCGACGGTGTCAACGACGACTGCGGCAACCTCATGACCGAGGTCGATCCGCCGGATTCTCGGGTCGAGAGTGGCAAAGAGCCGGTCTTCAATCAGGACATCGGCCCGACTCAGACGACGAAACAGTGAGGACTTGCCGGCGTTGGTGTAACCCACCAGGGCCAAGGTCGATGTGTCCGAACGCCGGTTCCGGCGCAGCCGACGGTCTCTCTCGATCACGACCAACTTACTCTTGAGCTGGGCGATCCTCTTCGAAATCAACCTTCGGTCGATCTCGAGCTGAGTCTCACCGACGCCCCGCGTTCCGATGCCGCCCTCCTGCCTGGAAAGGTGGGTCCAGCGGCGAGTGAGCCGTGGGAGGAGATAATTCAACTGAGCGAGTTCAACCTGAGTCTGGGCTTCACGTGACCGCGCGCGTTGGGCGAAAATATCGAGAATGACCGCAGCCCGATCCAGGACCTTGACCTCTTTGGGAACCGCCTGCTCGATATTCCGGACCTGAGATCCCGTCAGATCTTCATCGAAGATCAGGGAGCGGATCTCGAGATCGCTGCACCTTTCGGCCACCCGGGCGAGAAAGCCCGACCCAACCACGGTGGCGGGATCGAGGCTCCGGCGCTCCTGGACGACGCGCTCCAATACTTCTCCTCCTGCCGTGTCAACAAGACGCTCGAGCTCATCCAGATGGTCTTCCACGAGAGTCCGGGCCATTCCGGCCCACGTCACGCCGACAATAAGGGTCGGTTCACGCACGTCGCAGTGGGGCTCGTACATTCTAGTGTCGTGTTTGGAAATTACAATCACCCTCCTCCTGGGCCCATTACGCTCCCTAGCTGCGTTACTCCTCCTTGAAGTAGGCAAACTACGTTTGCGTCGTTGCGCCTTACCAGGAACCGCGATGACTCCAAGAACAGGGCAACGGAATCTCCAAACACGACATTAGGAGTGTGTAGGTCTTCCTGATAGGCGCATGAAATCATCCCGTCAGATCGCTGATCATGATTCGTCGTCGGCATCACCGAAAAAAAAGTAGTCGCGGCACCGCTTGGAGCAGAATTCTCGCCCATACCCCTCAACCACGCAGCGACGGCAGAAGAGACTACGACAGATGACACAGGCATGCAATTCGTCCTCTGAATATCCCTCTCCACAATTTGGGCAAGAGGAATCCTTTTCAGTCATCCGCCGATTATAACGTTTCCCAAAACCCAGGAGGGTGTAGGGCATTGAATCAACGGCGCCTTTCAGAAAATCTCGACGGACCTCCGGGTATGCCTGCGTCTTCGTCAAGCACCAGAGCATCAAGGATTTGACACAGTTCATCCACCAAAATCGCTCGGTTCAGGTTAAACAACAGTTGACACCAAACGGACCGGACAATATATTTGCCTGCCCAGTGGCGGTGTAGCTCAGGGGTAGAGCAGGGGTCTCATAAGCCCTGTGTCGGTAGTTCAAGTCTACCCACCGCCACCAAAGTACCCTTCTCCTCACCAGATCAAAGAATCCAAAAGTCAAAATATCCTCCACCGATCACTTGGGTCGGAGGCCGGACGTCCTAACCTCAAAATTCTTAGGTATTTGTGCAGTTCCTTAGAGGTCGCGTTATGCTGTGGTCATGACTCTTGACGAGTTCGGGCGCCATTATCGATCAACGTTTGCATCGCTCGTCGATTCGAAGATCGTCGTCGCCTTGTCGGGGGGCGCCGACTCGGTGGCCCTGCTTCACCTGCTTCACGCCACCGACACCGGTCTTACCCTCCTCGCCGTCCACATCCATCATCGCACGCGGGGCCTCGAGGCGGATGACGACGCGTCGTTCTGCGAGAGACTCTGCGCCGAGCTCTCCATCCCTTTCGTTCTCCACCGCCTTCCTCGGCTCCACTCCGGGCCGGAGGGCCGAGAGGCAACGTGGCGCCGGGCTCGATACACGGCCCTGAAGGAAATCGCTTCGAACTGGGGCGCCGACGCCATCGCTACCGGCCACCAACGAGACGACGTTGCCGAAGGCGTGCTCGTCCAACTTCTGCGCGGCGCTGGACCGCGCGCGATGGCCGGCATCGCGGCTTCGCAGGGCGAACTGATCCGACCTCTCCTGCCGTGGTCCCATCTCGACCTCTGTACTTGGCTCGAGGAACACAATATCCGATGGCGGGAGGATTCGTCGAATAGATCGACGGATCATCTTCGAAACCAGGTTCGCCACGAACTCTTACCACTGTTGGAACGATCCTCCCCGGCTCTCAGACGACATCTCGTTCGGTTCGCGGCAGCTCTGGCGGCGGATGAGGAATTTATGGCCGGCGAACTCGAAGACAAGAACCTGTGGATCGATGTGTGGCATCCAAATGGAGGCGTTCCACTGGAGGCATTGAGGGCGCTGGCACCGGCGTTACGCGTCCGTTGGCTTCATTCCCAGGCCGCACGATCTGGAATCGGTCGGGTTACCCACCGTCAAGGAGAGCATCTGAACGAATTGCTCGCCGGCGATCGTTCGGCTCTCACCCTCGCACGCCGCTGGTCTTTGCGCCGGGCATCGGACCGGCTGTGGCTTGAGCCGCCCATCCTGCCCCCGGCCTTTGAATTCACCCTGAAACCGAATCAAAGGGCTGATCTTCCGCTGCCTGGCTGGACCACCGTCTTCAGGCCGGTGAAGAATGAACCCGGCGAGAATGGCTGGTACATTCCGGTACCGGAGAACGCCAACCCGATTGTGCGATCTCCTCAAGCCCAAGACCGTCTGCCGAACGACCAACCGGTGGGGTCGCTGTTCCGGCGTCAACTCCCGCGCCACCTCCGCAATTCATGGCCGATATTCGTCATCGATGATAAAATGATGTGGGTCCCGGGTATGGGAATCGATATTGGGTTGACGAACGGAAATTGGATGATAGAGGTAACGCGCAAATGAACACTCTTCGAGTTGTATATACCAGTGAAGAGATTCAAAACCGAATCGTTGAACTTGCTCAAAGCATTGCCGAGGACTACGGTGAAAAGCCTCTCGTTCTGGTGGGGATTCTCAAGGGCGCAGCTTTCTTCCTTGCCGACCTGGCGCGCGCCTTCCCCGGCCCGGTAGATTTTGAATTTGTCGATGTCGATCAAAGCCCCGGAGATCGTGGCGAAGTCGTTCAATTGACTTATGCCACGCAGATCGATGTCCGCGGCCGACATGTACTGGTCCTCAAAGATGTCGTACATTCCGGCATCACCGAGAATTACCTCATCACCCATTTGAGCCAACAGAGACCGGAATCGATTGAGGTGGTTGCCCTGGTCGATCGACCTCAGTACCGCAGTGTGAATCTCGCGACCAAGTATGCCGCCTTTACCAACCTCCCAGAGGGCTTTCTCGTCGGGTACGGGCTGGGCCCCGGCCGCAACCAATACACCAACCGCCCCGACCTGTGCCTGCTTGAGGAAGAGTGACTTTTCAGTTGGGAAAATTGGGGTCTCTGTCAAAAGAATTTTCGAAAGGCTTCAAAAGGGAATGGGCGCCGTCAACTGCACTGTTATTCCCTTCCGGAAGTAAGAGTGGCCGTGAACTCCGAAAAACAAGAAAGCGGCCGCATAGATCCATTGAGTGTAAGGAGCGTAGATCGTGAACCAAACCGTACGTACCGTTCTGATGTGGATCGTCATCCTGGTAGGAGTCCTACTCGTCCTCCAGGTGTTTCGTGGAGTCTCCGAAACCTCGAAAGAAATCGCCTTTTCGGACTTCTTGGATCGGGTCGCTGCCAACGAAATCAGCCGTGTCCTCATCAAGGGCGACGAGATTTACATCGGTACGGCTGAAGGCGAAGGCCAGATCGGGGCCAAACCACGATACGCCCACTTCACCTACAATCCCGGTTACGAAGATTTGATCAAGGAACTGAGGACCGACAAGGTCATCATTGAGGTCGAAAAACCTTCTGATGGTCGACTTCTGACGGCCCTGCTCTCCTGGGCGCCACTACTCATTCTGGTGGGACTGTGGTTCGTCTTCTTTCGTCAGATGCAGTCAGGCGGAACCAAGGCGATGTCATTTGGGAAATCAAAGGCGAGGCTCCTCACTCCTGATCAGAAGAAACTGACATTTGCCGATGTCGCCGGCGTACCCGAGGCCAAGGAAGAACTTGAAGAGATCATCGAATTTCTCAAGGACCCCAAGAAATTCCAGCGCCTGGGAGGCAAGCTTCCCAAAGGCGTTCTCTTGATGGGCGCGCCCGGGACCGGCAAGACGCTTCTCGCACGGGCGGTGGCTGGCGAGGCCGAGGTGCCTTTCTTCTCCATCTCGGGCTCTGATTTCGTGGAGATGTTTGTCGGCGTCGGCGCATCGAGGGTGCGCGATTTGTTCGAGCAGGGCAAGAAGAACGCCCCCTGCATCATTTTCATCGACGAAATCGATGCCGTCGGTCGGCATCGCGGCGCAGGACTCGGAGGCGGGCATGACGAGCGCGAGCAGACCCTGAATCAGCTGCTCGTGGAAATGGATGGATTTGAATCCAATGACGGCGTGATCCTGATCTCGGCAACCAACAGGCCGGACGTGCTGGACCCGGCGCTCCTCCGCCCGGGTCGATTTGACCGGCGGATTGTCGTGAACCCTCCCGATGTCAAGGGGAGGCAGGGAATTCTCGAGGTCCACACCAAGGAAACCCCGCTGGCCGCCGACGTCGACCTCGCGGTGCTGGCACGGTCCACGCCGGGCTTCTCCGGCGCTGACCTCGCGAATCTTGTCAACGAGGCCGCCCTTCGAGCGGCACGGGTCAACAAGATGAAAATCGACATGGTCGACATGGAATTTGCCAAGGACAAGGTGATGATGGGTTCGGAGCGGCGGTCCCTGGTGATGTCCGAAGAGGAAAAACGTAATACCGCCTTTCACGAAGCCGGTCACGCTTTGGTCGCCGCCCTGCTCCCGGAAGCAGATCCCCTCCACAAGGTTACGATCATCCCACGGGGGATGGCGCTGGGTCTGACCCAACAATTGCCGGAAGGCGACCGTTATACCAACACCCGCGCCTATCTTAAGACCCGCCTCAATATGCTCATGGGTGGTCGGCTAGCCGAGGAACTGGTCTTCGGATCCGACAACATGACCAATGGCGCCGGAAGCGATCTCGAACGCGCCACTGAGATCGCCCGCAATATGGTCTGCAAATGGGGCATGAGCGAAGCCTTGGGCCCCATCACTTTTGGCAAGCAAGAAGAGAATATTTTTCTTGGGAAAGAGTTTGCCCGCCACCAAGACTATTCCGAGGCCACTGCTGTGCGTATCGACGAAGAGATCACTCGCATTATTTCTGCGGCCTATTCGGATTCGAAGAAGATTCTAATAGATCACCGTCCTGCTCTCGACGCGATCTCGGCGGCCCTTTTGGAACGGGAAGTCCTTGACGGCGAGGAAATCAACGGCATCATTTCCGAGCACTCGGAAATCGAGCTCAAGGATCTGAAATCAGTGACCAAGACAGACAAAGATGAGGTTCAGACGACGTGACACCAGCCGCCCTCCCGACCACCTCGACAGTGGATCGACCCACCCGGCTTCAGGCTCTGTGGCCATGCAGGCGCCCGGTGGTAATGGGCATCCTCAATTGCACACCTGACTCGTTCTTTGAACACGGTCGCTTTGAGATTGCCTCCGAAGCCATCACCCAAGGAGAGACCCTCATTACCGGCGGCGCCGATATCGTGGATATCGGTGGTGAATCCACCCGACCGGGAGCGGATCCCGTTTCGTCGGAGGTTGAACTCCGTCGCATCGGCCCGGTCCTCACCGAACTCCGACGCCGACACCCCCATATTCTACTGTCGGTCGATACATCGAAGGCGGAGGTGGCGGAGGCCGGGCTGCAAGCCGGGGCCGATCTGATCAATGATGTGAGCGCGGGAGATGATCCCGCCATGTTTTCCGTCGTCGCGGCTCATGGGGCCGCGATAGTTCTCATGCATCGGCGTGGAACTCCGAAGACCATGCAGGAAAACGTTTCATACGCGCACCCGGTGGCCGAAGTTCACGCTTTTCTCCTTGAGCGGGCCCGCGCCGCCGAACAAGGCGGAATCCAACCGGAGCACATCTGGCTGGATCCGGGCATTGGGTTCGGAAAAGACGATTCCGCAAACCTTGAACTGATCAGGGCCCTACCGGACCTCGCGGCCCTCGGATACCCGGTTTTGGTCGGCGTCTCGATGAAATCCTTCATCGGCCGACTCACTGGCGCCATTCCCGACGATCGCCTCCCCGGGTCCCTGGCCGGCATCCTCCCGATGGTGGGACTGAACCGTGCCGTCGTCCGAGTCCACGATCCTGCCGCCACCCTTCAATTCCTCAAGATCGCCGAGGCAATCCGGTGAGCTGGATCCTGGACCTCCTGCACGAGATGTCCGAATTCCAGGTTGGTTGGCCTGACCTCGTCGATATTCTCCTGGTGACAATCTTGATCTACACCCTTCTCATCCTCCTCCGCGGAACTCGCGCGATGCAGATGTTGTGGGGCTTGCTGGTTCTGGTTGGGGTTTATCTCGGCGCAGTCGCCCTCGGTCTTGTCACCCTGAGTTCCATTCTCGGCCAGACCCTGGCAATGTTGCCCATCGCGATCATCGTGCTGTTTCAGCAGGAGATCAGGCGCATGCTGACCGCCTTCGGGTCAACTGGGTGGCTTCGTATGGGCGGGGGTCAATCCGAGAGACCGGTCCTGCTCAATGAGATGGCCCTGGCGGTTCAGACCCTGGCTTCGAAACGTATCGGCGCCCTGATCGCAATCGAAAGAACCGACTCACTCGCAAACTGGGCACAAACCGGCATTCCACTCGAAGCCAAGTTCTCCTACGACCTTCTGCTGAACATCTTCGTTCCCGGAACCCCTCTGCACGACGGAGCGGTCATCATTCGAGGTGACCGAATCGTCGCCGCATCCTGTTTTCTGCCGCTGACGACCAGCCATGAGCTCTCCACGGAACTGGGGACTCGGCACCGGGCCGCCGTGGGCCTCGCCGAGGAGAGCGACGCCTTGGTCATCGCCGTGTCGGAGGAGACCGGGATCATCTCCCTCGCCATCGAACGACAACTCATGCGGCCCCTCGACGAAACGACGTTGAGAAATGCCCTTGCCGAGCAGATGTACCAGTTCGGCCCTGTCGAAGAGGAGATGTCGTGATTCCCCGTCCTCGGCACCCACTCTACTTTCTGGTGGCCCTCGTGGTCGCCACTCTCCTGTGGTACACGGTCGCCGGGAAACGCCGAGCCAGCATCTCAGTTCGGAGCACCAAGGCAAACCTCACCCTTGTCAACATGCCACAGGACCTCGTACTCGCCGGCGGAGTTCCCGACACCGTCATCCTTCGTTTGCGAGGACCTCTCTCGACGATCGCCGGCAGCTATCGAGTACTTGAGGTCCTGCTCGACCTCTCGGAGGCCCGTCCCGGACGGAATTCTTATCCGATTGACGTTTCCGATATGCGCCTACCCCAAAACGTGGAGGTCCTGGCCGTCGAACCGGCAGAGATCGAAATCGAACTCGAAAGGCTGCAGATTCGGATGCTTGTCGTCGAACCTGTTGTTTCGGGACGACCGGCGCCGGGATTCCAAGTGACCCGGGTTGTGGCAG
Organism: Thermoanaerobaculales bacterium; assembly: GCA_021107705.1. Lineage (GTDB taxonomy): Bacteria > Acidobacteriota > Thermoanaerobaculia > Thermoanaerobaculales > Sulfomarinibacteraceae > JAIOSJ01. The sequence goes on from JAIOSJ010000203.1 coordinate 9,804, forward strand.
ACCCGGCCCGTCTCACTGTTCAAGGCCCCGAAAGCCGAATCCTCAAAATGAAAAATATCGCAACCACACCGGTCATGGTGGAAGGTGTCCGCGGGCCGATTGAAGCGAGCGTTGAGGTTATTCTCCAGGATCCGTCAATCAGGCTTCTCACCGTGGGCTCGGTGACCGTCCAGATCGAAATCACACCCATGCTGCTGCCCGACCCGACGACCGAGTCGGACGAATCTTCATGATGGGACGCGCCCCATGAAGAGACAACTTTTCGGTACCGACGGAATTCGGGGTCGAGCCTTCGAACCACCGCTCGATGAAAATACCGTGCGCCGGCTCGGTTTCACGCTCGCTCGCCTGATGACGGGTGATGGCGGCCCGTCGAACATCCTCCTTGCAGGAGACACGCGAAGATCCACCGAGAGCCTGGCTCGGTGGCTCGGGTCCGGAATTCAAACCGGCGGCGGCCAGGTAACTTGGGGCGGTGTCTTGCCGACTCCAGCCGTCTCCCACCTGCTTCGAGGCGGAAACTGGACAGCGGGCGTGGTCATCTCGGCCTCGCACAATCCGGCACAGGACAACGGCATCAAAGTCCTGACCAGGAGCGGAGAAAAGGTCACCCAAAGAGTTGAGCAGGAAATCGAAATCAATCTCGAAAAGGCGTCGGTGCCGGCGGAGATCGACCTTCCCAGGCTCAGCACTGGATTACTGACCCCCTACCGGCGGTCCCTCATGGACTCAGTTGGGAATGAAAGACCGCTGGCCGGCCTGAAATTGGTGCTGGACGCCGCACATGGAGCGGCCTCGGGCCTGGCGGACGAAATGCTCTCCGAATTGGGCGCTGAGATCATTTCAATCGCCAGTAGTCCCAATGGCGCCAATATCAACGAAGGCGTCGGCGCCGCCCACCCAAGGGCCCTGACTATGGCCGTCACCGAAAACCACGCCGATGGAGGCCTCGCACTGGACGGCGACGCTGACCGCGCCATCCTGGTGGATGAGAAAGGTCGGATTCTTGATGGTGACGACATCTTGCTCGCCTGGGCACGTGGTCTACGGGCCGAGGGACACCTTCACGGCGACCGAGTGGTGGCCACCGTCATGTCCAATTTCGGACTCGAAATCGCCCTGGAACGCGAGGGAGTTTCACTGCTCCGTTGTCCCGTCGGCGATCGCGCCGTTTGGGAGACCATGGTGGAGAATAACGCCGTTCTCGGCGGCGAGCAATCGGGCCACATCATCTGCTCACACCACGGTGTCACCGGAGACGGTCTCCTGACCGGAATCCACCTTCTTTCCCTCGCCAACAGCTCGAATAGGCCTCTCTCGGAACTCTCCGGGTTGGAGAGGATGCCCCAGGTGCTGTTGAACGTCAAAGTCGGCAAACGGCAGCCTTTCGAGGATCTCGCAGAGGTCCAGACGGTCCTGGCTCGGACCGAGGAGAAGCTCCGCGGTTGCGGCCGAGTGTTGCTGCGCTACTCGGGAACCGAACCCCTCGCCCGCGTGATGCTGGAGGGCGAGAACGATACCGAGATCCAGGAACTTGCTGAGGAGTTGGCAGAGGCCATAAGGCGGGCGTTGCCTGAATAGCGATCAGCTTTCAGCTGAGGCCTACATTCCGCACATCGTGGGCAAGATATCTCGTGAATTAACTGGGGTGAGATCAAATGGACTTAAAGACGCCCGTGGATACGGTGAGGAGGCCGAGGATAT
>JAIOSJ010000152.1 GCA_021107705.1 Thermoanaerobaculales bacterium
ACGATGTCCAGGAAGGAGATTTCGACGAGACCATCCTCCGTCGAACCGAGGAATCCCGCCAACTCGTCCCGGAGTCTGATCTTTTCAACTTCGTCAAAAAACGCAGGGTATTTCATTGTGACCTCTCGATTTCCGGCCCCAGAGGTCCGGCCTCTAAGCCTAATGTACGATGGATGTAACCGACCGAGAATCACCGGCATTCCCTGCCTTCGCTCCCTCGATGATAGGATCTGAGCACCACGATCGGGCAACGGCCGTGGCAGCACAGACGAGAAGGAGTCCCATGCGTCTTAGCCCACAAAACTCACCAGCTTTCTGCTGCGGTCGGCGATGCACGGCACCCAGCGCTGTTTTCTCGCCTCGGCGTGCTCGACGTACTGTCGAGTACGACTCCGTTCCCCTCGGATTTAAAACCCCACTGAGCGCGGCGCCTCGCCGCCCTCGCAACGAAACCCGGTGAGATATGCGGACTGAAATCCACACCCTCGACTTGAATTTTCAAAACATGCCCGAACTCATCGCCGCTTTCCTCGCCCCCTGCCCGGAAGGCGGGTTCGTTCTGTTCGAAAGTGGACCGGCAAGCACTCTCGGGGCCCTCGACGAAGAAACTCTGAAGCTCGGTTTTGATCCAAAGGATCTTAAGGCCGTCTTCCTCACGCATATCCACCTCGACCACGCCGCGGGAGCGGGCGCTCTGGCCCGGCGAACCGGCGCCAAGGTCTACGTCCATCCGCTGGGTTCCAACCACCTCATCAATCCGAACGAGAAACTGATCCCGAGTGCGGAGCGACTCTACGGCGAGATGATGATCCCGCTCTGGGGCCGAGTTGAGCCCATTCCCTCCACCCAGGTCGTAGAGATCGGAGACGGTGAGACGGTAGTGGTCGAAGGTCTAGAGGTCATCAGCCGACACACCCCCGGGCATGCGGTCCATCACATCGCATGGCAGATCGGCAAGACCATCGTCACCGGAGATGTCGGCGGGGTACGTTTCCCGGGAGCGAACTATGTTCTGCCTCCAATGCCGCCGCCGGACATCGATGTCGATGCCTGGCGTGAAAGCATCGAACGACTGCAGGATCTCGACCCTGATCGGCTTCTGCTCACCCACTTCGGTCATGTCGAGAATGTGAGACCCCACTTCGAGGAACTTGACGGGCGGTTGCTTCGTTGGCTTGAAATCGCCATGAGAAATCTCACCCGAAACGATCCGGAGGTGAGTCTCGCGGACGAAATTCTGGCCTTGGATGAGATCGAGATGGCCGCGGCGTCGATCGCGCCGGAGGCTGTACAACGCTATCGGACTCTATGCCCGATGGACGGCAACTCCGCCGGACTCGGTCGCTACTGCCGCCTCCTCGCCAAGCCCTGACCTGGACCTTGGTCCGATTTGAGAAGATGAGCACCCAATTTACAGAACCAACCGGTAACGCAGGCGTAGAATACAGTGGCTCGGGGAAACCGGCCCCCGAGAAGATCCACACCAACCCAAAGAGGTGGCCCATGTCTACTCATCCTGTAACTCTCACCGCCCGTCGGCTGTTGATCGCCGGCACTCTGCTTCTGATTTCGACGACATGGACCGGAGTAGGTTTCAGCCAAGATCCCGATCAAAAGCCTCTTCGCGCATTCTTCGAACCGATCGATGTTCCCGTCGTCAATGTCGAGGTCTTCGTCGCCGATAAGGAGGGACGGCCTTTTCCTGGTCTCACGGCGGAGGATTTCGAGGTCTTCGAGGATGGCGAGCCGGTAGAGATCACCCACTTCTATGCCTCTCCGAATGTCTCCTCAGAGACCGAAGCAACCGCCACTGAGACGGAGGGGGAGTCGGTCGATCCGGACCGACAGCTCTTCCTCGTGGTCTTCGTCGATGACACGAATTTATCCCTGCAACGACGAAAGCGCGCCTTTAAACACCTGCGCACAATGATCGATGCCTCGATTCCCGAAGAACTACGGGTCATGATGGTGACCTACGATGGGAACCTTCGCATCAGACGGGATTTCGGTCCGGTCAACGCGGATCTTCACGCCAAAATCGAAGAGATCGGCAGCGAGACGTCGATCAGCCGCAAGACCGAAGCCGACAGAATTCTGCGTTCGATGCGGAATTCGGCGAACTCCTCTGCGTTCGGCGGTGGCGATCCGAGGTTTTCGGGCAGCGATTCCGACGACGCCCTTCGCGAAATCGAGACCTTTGCCAAGATCTCCCGCGATCGCACCCGGCGCAGTCTCGAAGTCCTGAAGATCTTTGTCCGCTCCCTCTCCGGTCTACCCGGTCGTAAAGCCGTCCTCGTCGTCAGCGATGGAATCGACGTGCGGCCCGGCGAACACCTCTTCGCCACCTGGGAAGCGATTTTCGCCCAGGGGCCGGGCGGCGGGGCATCCCGCGCCTTCCTCGCTTCGAAGCGCTACAGCGTCGAAACGGAGCTGACCAATCTGACCAAATACGCCAACGCCCAAAGCGTCACTTTCTATGTTCTGAGCGCTCTCATCGACCGGCAGATGGCAATGACCTCTGCGGCAAATGCCGGACCGATCAGCCCCGGGACCGGCGCCCTCGCACTCATGTCGGAGGAACAAGCGTTGATCACCTTTTCCGGGGGGACCGGTGGTCGCGTTCTGGTGAACAGCCCCGCGCTCGGCGATCAGTTGCAAGAGGTCACGCAAGAACTCGCCAGTTACTACTCCCTCGGCTATCAACCGGACCACCTCGGAGACGAGAAATATCATCGATTCAAGGTGGAGGTGGCCCGAGCGGGTCTGACCCTGCGCTACCGCGAGGGATACCTGGACACCGGCCCGGAGGAGCGGGTCGCCGCCCAGACCCTGTCCGCAGCGGTCCTCGGCACAGCGTCGAATCCCTTGGGGATCACTGTCGGGGTTCAACAACAGGAGGTTCGTAAGGATGGGACCTACCTCGTGCCGATCTTGATCAAGGTGCCTCTCGGTAAACTGGTGTTGATTCCGCAGGAATCCGAACACCTCGGGCAGATTTCCATTCTCCTCGCGACCCGAGGCGCCGACGGCGACCTGTCCGAACCCTACCGGAGGGAGTATCCGGTTCGGGTACCCAACGACCAGCTTCTGGAGGCTGTAGGAAAAGAGGCTGGGTATGTCATGGGTCTCGGCATGAACGAAGGGCCGAAACGCCTCGCGGTCACCGTTCGGGATGAGTTCGCAAAAGAGACCTCGACAGTGACCCTCGACCTCGTGGTCGGCACACAGGACGGATGAGATTGTCCGTTTTTCATCTCCAGTGGATGTCCACCGGATCGGGTTTCGCCGCAGCGCTGATCTTGATCTCAGGTGCCGGCGTCAGTGTGGCCCAGACTACCGATCCCGGCGACAAGAACCCAACAATGAACCGGCCGGAGGAGGTGATTTCGCCAACCGCCACTCCAGCACCCGACGATCACGAGGGTCCAGGCGAAAGAACCTGGTTGAATGCAGTGGATATCGGCGCCCTGGAGGCCCGGTCCAGTGCCCTTCTGCTGTCAGGACAAAAGGGCGGGGGAGTCGAGGGCGTTCTGCAATGGACGGTGTCACCACACAACGGCGAGGGGCCTTCCCGCGATGTACCCTTTCTGGTCGAGGTCGAGGGGGCCGCCCTCCTTGCGAGTCATGAGGCCGGACGGATCCCGCTCGGCATCTATGCCTATGTTATGACCCTGGACGGCAAATTGGTGGCTCATCGGGCGCAGGGGCTCGTTCTCGACCCTGGGCGCTGGGCGAGGCATCTGCTCGTCGGCGGTCTGAGATTCTTCGGCCGACTCCAACTCCAGCCGGGAATGTACAGTCTCCGGGTCATGGTCCGGAACCACAGGACAAATGACTATTTCCTGACCTGGACGGAGATCCGAATTCCTGAACCCGCCGGTGAAAAGCTCGCCCTCCTCCCCCCAATTTTCTGGGATCCTTCAACGATATGGGTCACAGCCCTCCAACACGATCTCGGAGAGAAGGGGGCGATGGATGCCTTTTCGGGAGGACATCTTGTGCCGGCCGGCATGGCGGTCCTGCCTGAGGGCAAAGGGGCGGATTTTCTGCTCGTGATTTCAGGGGCGGGAGGTGTCGCGCCACAGGTCTCCGCACGCATCGTTGATGAGGTGGGACGCACCGTTTCGGAACCGGAGCTGAGACTTTCTGAGGACCCAATTTCTGTGGGAGGCATGAGTCGGTATCGCCATGCAACCATGGAGGCCGTGGACCTGCCGCCGGGCAACTACAAACTCGTCGTCCAGGTCGAAACTCCAGACGAGCAGCGGGCGCTGCGGGCCGTACCCATGATGGTGACTGCCGGCGATCAACCATTGGCCTGGGTCCAGGCAAACGCCGCGCCGGACATCGTGCCGAAACGAACCATCTCGCCCGAAGAACAAATCACGAAACGCAAGATAATCCGCCGTGAATATCTGGCGGCGTTAGGCCTGCTGGCCGATGGCGATGCCCTGAAGGCGGGACGGGCGGTGGCGGATCTGGAGAGGAGAGTCCTCGCCGCGGGCAAAGGCCCCCTGGTGATGGCACTGAGAAGCATCGAGCAGGGTGAATCACTCAAGCTCGCGAGGAAAGACCCTCTCGCTCTGATGCCGGTGATCGACCTTCACCGCCGACTCTATCGAACCTACAAGGTCCGCCATGAAAACAGGCTGGCGACCCACGCATGGATGATCACGGCCGACCTCGCGGAAGTGGCAAGTAAATACCAACCGAAGGCGATACCCGCGGCATTTGCCGAGCAAACACTGGTCGGTTTGGCAAGCGACCTCGTTCAATCCTCGGGGATGGCCTCGGCTCAGACCTTGTTGGACCGCTGCCTCCGAATCACTCCCTCATACGAGGCGGCTCTCCTCGCCCTCGGGGCGGCACACGAGCGACTCGGCGTCTACGATGAGGCAGCGAGAGCTTTGCGTCACCTGATCAAGGCCC
>JAIOSJ010000114.1 GCA_021107705.1 Thermoanaerobaculales bacterium
AGCCTGGTAGCCACGATCTATGGTGTCTCCAGAACTTGAGTTGGAGGCTGATGTCGCCAGGATCTTGACGTTCCAGCTGATGGCGGCGACACCCAAGCCATTGTCGGTCACCGCCGCAGCGAGACCGGCCACATGGGTGCCGTGGGAGCCCGGGTCATCCGGATCGTTGTCCCCACGCCCGGCATCGTTATAGAAGTTCCAGCCCACAAAGTCGTCACGGTAGCCGTTGCCATCGTCGTCAATATTGTTTTCGTCGCCGGGGTCAAAGATCCAGTCGCTGCCACTCAGCTCGATGACATGCCCGTCACCATCAGCGTCCTCGCCCAGGTTTTGCTTGATGTTGTCCACCAGATCCTCGTGATACCACTCGACTCCGGTGTCGGAAATCCCCACAACCACCTCGATCCCATCCTCTCCCTTGTGGACATCCCATGCCGCCTCTCCAAGAATCTGGCTCAAGTATCTCTGCCGGTTGAAGTTTGGGTCATCGGGGGTCTCATCCAGGTACATCACCGGAATCGGTTCTGAGTACTCCACTTCGGAATCGGCAGAAAAAAGAGCTGCCGCCCTTAACACGTTCGCAGACTCCGGCATCTGGACCCTTAGAATTCGCGTGAGGTCAGGCAGATCTGGACGTGATGCCGATAATCTTGTCTGAACCATTTGTCGTACGCTCTGTACCTGCAGCTCGTTGGCGACTTTGTCCAAAGAGACAACTCCGAAGCGATGAGGCGCCGCTTTCGTTAAGCCTTTGGCGACACCTGGTTTCACCTTAACTGCGACGGCGCCGGCCTCATAAAGGGGCCGACCCAGATTGTCTGTTGGCATAGGCCACTCGGCGAAACCAGAAGAAGTCGTCAACAATCCAGACATAGCCAAAACGCAAACAAAGATCCGTGAAGGATTAACCCGCATAACCGACTCTCCTTAAAGACGCGAACTGTCATGTTTGTAACACTTGTGATATTTGCTATGGGTGGCACCCATCAGAAACACGCTCAACCTCATCCGGAGGCGCTGGTCCAGGCCGAGGTGTCGCTGGACTCGAAACCGTCGGTGAACAGCACGGTGATGAGATTGACAATCGCACCCTCGACCACGGTCAGGCCGTAGGGCATCTCGTCCGGCAGTAGCTACCATCCGTCGTATGACCCGCCCCAGCCAAAGTTGAGGTGGAAATCACCGTCCGAGCAGAAGCCGTCGATGACGACGTTGTGGCCCATGGTCCAGCCTGGATCGACGACCGCGAGGTGTACCGGTCGGCCGTCCTTCATGTTTTGCTCCATACGCGGGTACAGGTCGGCGTCGCCCTCGTCGAGCAGCTCGAAGCGCTGAAAACCGAAACGCCCGTATGCCTGTACCGCCTGGGCAACGCCGAAAGTGCCCGAAGCCGAGGACGTGTAGACCTGTTCGGCGGCGACCCCGCACGCGAAAACCAAGGCGGCGGCGTCGGCAGCGTCGGCCGGAACACCACCGCGGTAGTGATCGTCGAGCGTGTCGAGCGAGCCCGCCAGGGTCGGGAAGGACGGGAAGTCGCCGTCCTCCCAGTCGTCGTCGATCCAGTAGTTTCGGCCGGCGTAGCTGTGGTAGTAGTCGTCTCCGTCGTCGAGGCGGGCGCCGTTGGTCGTCCGGTGGTAGTTGAGAATCTGCGCCATCGCCACCGCCGGGCAACCGGCGATACTACGAATCGCGGTCACCGGATCGACGGGGCAGTCGTCATTGTACGGAGAACTCTGGCTCCACTGAGTCTCGACCCAACCGCCGGTCGTGGTCGTGCCGTCCGGCGGCCAGTAGGTCACCTGGCGCTTCTCGAGTTCGCCGGCCACCAACCACCGCCATGTCCGCCGACGCTCCTCAAGCCGCTCGTGCGGCAGTTGGGCCGCCTGCTTGAGACGCAGCTCGACGTCGGCGACGAACAGCGATGCGACGTGCTCGAAGGCCGGGCCCTCAAGAAGGAACTGGTTGCGGAGCGAGTAGCCGATCACCGGCGGCAGCACAGTATCGACGGTAGCGAGTACGAAGCCCGCGGGCGTGAGGGCGAAGACATGAAGCACGATCCGCCCGTCACCACCGCGGACGGCGCCGCGCCCGGCGAGGGAATGCTCGGAACTTCGCTTGGCGATGAACGCCCGGGCAACCATCTCAGCCCGGTTCGAGTCGACGGGCTCGGCGCCGCTCAATGCGGCACAGAACAGCCCCAGCACAAGCACGACGGCGATGGGTATTCGTTGCATGGGTTCTCCGATTGGCGGCGCTCAATTCCTACACCGGCCATCTACCACCATAACTGAGAATCGCTCAATTTGGGTGGTAGTAACCAGGCAGGTGTGACCACAAAAATGGAGATCATGGCCCTTTCGGTTCTCGGAGCATGGTCAACACCCCGCGGCAAGGATCGACGGTGCAGAGGGCGTGGGATAATCAGGCCTGCTTCGGCGACGGCGCCGACCGGAGAGGATGCCATGCGAAATCGAGTTCTTGGATTGATCGTTCTTTGGGTTTTTCTCTGCCCTCCCGGCCTGGCGGCCACATCGAACGGGGCGGAGGAAGCAATCGGCGCCGTTTTGGACACCTTCCATAGTGCCGCGTCCGAGGCCGACGGCGAACTCTACTTCGGCCTGTTCACCGACGACGCCGTATTCATCGGCACCGACGTCACCGAACGCTGGTCCATCGGTCAATTCAAGGCGTTCGCCGAGCCGTATTTCTCCAAGGGTCAAGGGTGGACCTATGTTCCCGGGGAACGCCATGTCGATATTCTGCCCGGCGAAGGAACCGCACAGTTCGACGAGATTCTGTCAAATGAGAGTTACGGAACCTGTCGAGGCGCCGGCGTCCTCGTTCTCACCCCGGAAGGTTGGCGAATCTCCCAGTACTGCCTGACGATCCCGATCCCGAACGAGCTGGCCCGAGATATCGTTCGCCTCATCAAGGAGTTCGAGACCGCTCAAGGAACGGAGGCTTCATGAATCGTCTGATCACCGTTATTTGGCTCATCATTCTTGGGGCTGTATTCACCATGCTGTCAGCGCCGGAGTCGCGAGAGGTTTTTAGGCAACTGACCCTCGCGTATCCCTACACCATGGGATTCCTCAAGATCGGTATCCTCGGCGCCATGGGTGAGCTTCTCGGCGGCAGAATCGTCACCGGCGGTTGGAGGCTCACCAGCATTCGTCTGCATCAACGGATGCTCGTGTGGGGTTTCTTGGGCTGGCTCTTTACCGCAGTATTTCCACTCTTTTCTTTTGGTGTGGACGGCCTGCTTGACGTCGGTCTGATTCCCGGCGCCGGCAGCACCTTAGCCGCAGCATTCTGGAAATCATTTTTCATGAACCTCATTTTTGCTTTCCCGATGATGGTTTTTCACCGGGTGACCGACTCTCTGATCGAGCGCGGTGAACTCTTCAGCGCCTGGCCGTTGGTGGAGGTCTACACCAACATCGACTGGCGAAACATGTTTCGCATCGTCGGCGCCGCATGCATAAGGTTCTGGATTCCGGCTCACACCTTTACGTTTCTCCTGCCGGTTGAATTTCGTGTCGTCTGCGCCGCTCTTCTGGCCGTGGTGCTCGGAGCGATCCTCGGTTTTGCGAAGAAGCGGGCTCAGAGCCGAGTGTGATCGCCGGCCCGGCGGGGTTTTAAAAGATCGAGCCCGCATTTCTCGCCGATCTCCTGCTGCAACTGGAGACATGCAGCAATCTGTGGCGTTCTATCCCTGACCGGAACCGATCTCGAACGAGTCCAGGAACGCCTCGAAGTACGGTCTTTCGATTTCAAGGGAGTCCTTCTCCACAGCGACGAGCAGCCGATACAGGAAGCCGTTCGCATAGATGCTGCGGAGAATCAACCGGTCTCGTTCGTTCGGTGCATCCCAGTCGCTGAACAAGGCCGGGTGGCCCTGCCAACTCGTGTCGATGGCATCGACTTGGGTGTATCCCTCCTGGGCGAGGAAGATCATCTGCATGCCGAGGAGATCGTCTTTGCTGAATCCGTTCATCACCGCGTCCGGAAGCCGAGCGTGGCCCACGCTGTACAGCACCCCCGCAAACTCGATGTTGTTCAGGCTGTAGATGATCTCACCGTGAATCGTGGGATAGGTGATGGTCGATTCCCTCATGGTCCCCGGTGCGATGATGGAGTATCTTCCCTCGGAGAAATCGTACCGCGACCATGTTTCGGTGGGATGCGTACACCCCGCCAACAAAGTGAGACCAAGACACAGAAGGACTGCGTTTTTCATGGATTTCCTCCTACTGTTCGCCTATGTATCGTAACACCCCCGAAGACCGACGAAGATCGCGGAAAGGCGTCATTTTCGGACGGTAACCAGTCCGCCTGCGGTTGTCCGAGGCGGTGGGCAGGAAAGCCCTCTCGATCTACGGCGCCGTTCTGCGAGGAAGCCTGCTATTCGACCGAAAAGCTCTGCAGCTCTACCGGAACCACCACAACGGTGGCACTGGTGAAGTCCACCGTGAA
>JAIOSJ010000439.1 GCA_021107705.1 Thermoanaerobaculales bacterium
CGGCAGCCTTTCGGAGGGTATGGTCGAAGGTCGTTGAGGTGTAGCTCTGACTGAAATCCGAAACGTTATTGATCTCTGGATTGCCACGGCAAACGAATTTGGTGATCCGGTCCCCGAACCCAAAGGCCGGCGGCTCGAATTCGCATGATCTCGCCCGCCCCGAAGGGGCCTTTGCCCTCGTCCAACGAATTGCTCCTGATAAGATATTGAAGAGGACATGACATGAAGCGTGACGAAGTAACAGCCATTCTCAGAGAGCACCGCGAAGATTTCGAGCGTTTTGGCGTTATTTCTGTAAGCCTCTTCGGATCGGTAGCTCGAGACGATGCGTCCGAGGGCAGTGACGTAGATATCCTGGCTGAGTTCAAACGGCCTTTGACCTTCAAGAGGTATATGGGCTTTCGCTTTTTTCTTGAAGATCTACTCAAAGTCAAGGTGGATCTTGTAACTGAGCGGGGACTTCGTGACCGCGTCCGCCCACAAGTTGAGAAAGACGCTATTCGTGTCGCGTGACCACCTTCTCTATCTTGAGGACATTGAATCCGGTTGTAAAAAGGTGATTCGATACACGGGTGGACTTTCTTTCGATGAATTTCTGCTCGACGAGAAAACATTCGATGCAGTTCTTCGCAATCTCGAGATCATTGGGGAAGCCGTAAAGCATATCCCGGACGAAATCCGAGAACGGAGCCCTGATATCAGCTGGCGAGAGATTGCCGGCATGCGAAATTTCATCGCTCATGTGTATTTTGCCCTGGACCTGGAGGTGCTCTGGAATGTCATCCAGGTAGAAGTTCCAACCTTGCTCGAGGCAATCCATAATGCCATTGCACTTGAGGCGTCACAGGAACACGAAGGAAGCGCAAAGAAATAGCCACAAAGAGGCGCAAAAAGGCACAAAAAAGGAAGAGACAGAACCACGAAGGCACGAAGAACACAAAGAGGAGACAAATCATCTCGCAAAGATCGCAAAGATGAAGAAGAAGATTACCCTCGTGTTTCCTCTGCGTGCTCTGCGCTCTTAGCGAGGGAGTTGTCTTGTTGCCCAGCCTCCAAGTGGATTCCCGCCCCGAAGGGGCCCATGCCCTCGTCCGACGAATTGCTCCTGCTAAAATACTGAATGTTGAACTCGAGGTGTGACTGTGAAGTTCAAACTGGAGGCTGATCGTGCGGCACGCATTTACTCTTGAGTATTGGGTTGAAGACGGCTGGTATGTGGGTCGTTTGAAAGAGGCGCCTGGCGTATTCAGCCAGGCGGAGACGGTCGAAGAGCTTGAGGAGAACATCAAAGATGCTTACGACCTGGTTTTGACTGATGAAGATTCCGGGTGGATCCCCCCGGAGACCTTCAATCGACAGATCGAGGTCGAAGTTTGAAACGACGGACTTTCCGGAACCTGAGTTGAGTGATTTTGGCGGATGAGATGTACCAAAGTCTTGAGACTCTGGTGCTTGAAAAAAACGTAGGCATACCCGAAGGTCTGTTGAGGCTTTTTGAAAGCAGAAACCGGCACCGGAACGAAGCGCTGCCACGGCCCACCTGTGGGGGACTTCGAAGGGTTCCAGCCCGGGCCGTCCAGAGGCCGAGGATTTGGTGCAGATCGCCGTTGAGAATCGCTCAGCTTAGGTTAATGGAACTGGCTCGTTTGGGTTGCTACTTGAAGCGGCACGGCAAAAAGCACGACCTCTATGTCAATCCTCACAACGGTCGAAAAGCGCCGATCCCTCGGCATCGAGAATTGAAGGACGGCCTCTGTCGTCTCATTCGCGCTCAGCTTGGGCTTCCGGAGTAAGAACAAAATTGAACCACGAAGAGCACAAAGAGCACGAAGGAACCACAAAGATGAAAAAGAAAGTACCTCGTGTTTCCTCTGCGTGCTCTGCGCTCTTTGCGAGAGAATTGCCTTGACGGCGTTGATTCAACCGGGGCACAAGAACGGAGTTGAGCCGACAACTCAAAGAGCAAGGAACATAGGAACATGAACCGTCTTGACCTTGATGGTCTGCCAGGGGCATAATGCCCCGGCGATGACCGGTGATCTTTCTTACTCAGGAGTCCTCTCCAACAGGCCCGAAAGGGACTGGCTGGTCCTTCGGACCAAGCCTCGACAGGAGCGGATCGCTGTCCACCATCTTGGCGGACGGGGCGCCGAACCCTATTGTCCTCTCCTGCTCCAGCCCCCGTCGCATCGATGGGCGCCTCGGGGCCCTGTGCCGTTGTTCCCCGGTTACATCTTCGTTGCCCGCGAACCGCAGGGCAGCCTCAACTCCGTTCGGTATTGTCCGGGAATCCTCGGTCTTCTCAGCTTCGATCGTGAGCCGGCGACCGTCGAACAGGCCCTGATCGATGAGCTGCGGCAAAAGGAAGGCGAACGGGGCTACATCGTGCTGGAGGACATGCGGTCGAGAATCGAGAAGGGTGCTCGTGTCCGGGTCACCGGTGGTTCCCTGCAGGGCTTCGAAGGAGTGTTTCAGGGGTACATCAAGGGAGGTCGGCGGGCGAGAATCCTGCTGGACTTTCTCAGCGGTCGGCGTCGCGTCGAACTCGATGTTACTGCGCTGTCTTCGGTCTCCGTCTGAGGCAGAAGGCCGTCTAACCCATTCAAGATCAATGGATTGCGCGAGTGATCTATGTGCGGTAGCTTTGTCATGAGCATAAAAGAACCAAACTATTCACTTTGCCGAGCAAATCCAATCTGGTTCCCTCTGCTTGCCGATTTTCACCCAAGGGTTTCCCTGTCTGTCACGTGTTCAGACCCTTTGTCAGCACCATGAGTCTTCCCGGAGGAGAATGCTAATGAGACGATTTGCCATCTCGGGTGTCGCGGGATATGTAGCCCCCCGTCACCTCAAGGCGATCCGTGACACCGGAAACCGCCTGATCGCGGCCGTCGATCCCCATGACTCCGTGGGGATTCTCGACAGCTATTTCCCTGATGTCGCGTTTTTTTCAGAGTTCGAGCGTTTCGATCGGCACCTTGAGAAGCTCCGCAGAGACGGGGAGGGGATCGACTATCTGTCAATCTGCGCGCCGAACCATCTTCATGACGCCCATATTCGTCTCGCCCTCCGTCTCGACGCCGATGCGATCTGCGAGAAGCCCCTCGTGCTCAACCCATGGAACCTCGACGCCCTGGCCGAGCTTGAGAATGAAACTGGGCAGCGGGTTTTTACCATTCTCCAGCTTCGTGTCCATCCCTCGCTCATTGAACTCCGGAAGAAACTCCAGGCAGAAACCGGCAAACGACATCAGGTCAGGCTGACCTACATCACCTCTCGTGGCCCGTGGTACCGCTATTCGTGGAAAGGCAACGAGGGTCGTTCCGGCGGTGTCACCACAAACATCGGCATCCACTTCTTCGATATGCTCATGTGGCTCTTCGGTGGGGTCGATCGTGCCGGCATCCATCTCCGGGAGCCGGGCCGGGCCGCCGGTACCATTACTCTTGACCGAGCCGATGTCACCTGGTCACTCTCAATCAACAAAGACGACCTCCCTTTTGAGCCGGAGCCGGGGAAGAAGACCACCTACCGTTCCATCACTGTCGATGGAGAAGAAATCGAATTCTCCGGTGGTTTTACTGATCTCCATACCAGAGTTTATGAAGAAACGATCGCCGGCCGCGGTTTCGGCCTCGACGACGCCAGACCCTCGATCGAACTGGTTCATTATCTCAGGAAACTCGACTTGGTATCCAAGCCTGTTGTTGTAGTGAGTCCCGGGATTGCTGGTGAGGTTTCAGAGGTATGAACAACAAGGTCGTACATATTGTCGGTGCGCGTCCTCAGATCATCAAGGCTGCGCCGGTCTCAAGGGCTCTCCGGACAGCTGGACTCAACGAGGTTCTGGTCCATACAGGGCAACACTACGATTCGGAGCTGTCTGATCTGTTTTTCAATGGCCTTGATGTTCCGAAGCCTAATTATAATTTGGGTGTTGGTTCGGGGTCCCATGGTGTCCAGACAGCAAGAATGCTCGAAGGGATTGAGAAGGTTATTGTTGCCGAAAAGCCGGGTTTGGTCCTTGTCCCCGGCGATACCAACAGTACAGTTGCTGCTGCACTCGCAGCCACCAAACTCAAGATTCCAGTGGCGCACATCGAGGCCGGTCTTCGGTCGTTTGACATGGGCATGGCCGAAGAGATCAATCGAAGAGTGACGGATCATATCGCCACCCTTCTCTTCGCCCCGACGGAAACGGCGGTCGAGAACCTGCGTCGAGAAGGGGTGCCCGGGAAAGTCGTCCGGACGGGGGATGTGATGTACGATCTATTCCTAGTGATGTTGCCGAAAGTATTGGAGAGTGCGGACTCGATCTTGCAGGAATTTGACCTGGCTGATACCGATTACGCGTTTTTCACACTCCACAGGGCGGAGAATACCGACGACCCGCGGGCGTGGGCGGCCGTCAAGAGGGGGCTTCGCGAACTCGGACGGCGACTCCCTGTCGTCTGGCCGGTTCATCCCCGTGCGGCCAATCTTCTTGGTGGTTTCCAGACCGAGGGTGTCACGATGATCGATCCGCAGCCCTACGTTACGACGCAGGCACTGGTGAGGAATGCAAGGGTCGTCGTGACCGATTCTGGGGGGCTCCAAAAAGAGGCGGCTTTCAATGGCAGACCGTGTGTGACCCTCCGAGAACATACCGAGTGGGTGGAACTTATCACGGCCGGGGTCAGCCGTCTCGCACCTCCTGGTCACTGCGACTGGTGGGAGGCGGTGGGGCAAGCATCCTGGCCCGAAGAGGGCATCCCGGACGGCTGTTACGGGTCGGGCGCCGCTTCACGGGAAATTATGGCGGTCATTACACGGTTCTTTCGAGGGGAGATCGAATCTTCATGAGTTACTTCAAACATGAATCCGCCTACGTCAATGAAGGGTGCGAAATCGGTGCCGGAACGAAGATCTGGCACTTCTGTCACGTCCAGTCTGGGGCGAAGATCGGGGAGCGATGCGTACTCGGACAGAACGTCAACATCGCCAACGAAGTGATTATCGGCAAGGGGGTCAAGATCCAGAACAACGTCTCGGTATACACCGGAAAGGAGATCGAGGATTACGTTTTTCTCGGACCTTCCTGCGTGTTGACGAACGTCACGAATCCACGTTCCGAGATCAACCGCCACAGTCTTTATGAAAAGACCCTGCTTCGTCGGGGCTGTACCATCGGTGCCAATGCAACTATTGTCTGCGGCATCACCATCGGCCGTTATGCCTTCATCGCCGCGGGAGCCGTTGTGGCCAAAGATATTCCCGACTATGCCCTGATGGTCGGTGTTCCGGCCCGCCGTGTCGGATGGATGAGCCGGCATGGTCTTCCCATGAAGCCCGGGCCTGATGGCATCATGACCTGCCCCGAGACCGGTCTGAGGTACCAAGAAGCCGAACCTGGAATCCTCCATTGTCTCGACATTCCCGAAGACGAAGACCTGCCCGACAATCTCCGCCAGGGCGGGAAGAAGTACGACGACATCAAGGCCGGGGCACAGAAATGATCCTCATTCCGTGTGTTCAATCGCTGCCTTCAGCGGGCTGGCGGATCCCCCTGACCCCTAACTCCTGACTTATTACCTCAGCAACAGCCAATCCCACTTCCCCTCCGATCACCATTCGCGAGCGCCGCAGAGGCTGGCGTGCCGTGGATATCCGCGAACTCCTTACCTATCGCGATCTCTTCCGCTTCTTGGTGACCCGGGATATCAAGGTCGTCTACAAGCAGACCGTGCTTGGTTTTGGCTGGGCGATTCTGCGGCCCGTGTTCAGCATGATCGTTTTCAGCGTCGTGTTTGGTCGTCTTGTCAAGGTCCCCAGCGACGGAATGCCATACCCACTGTTCTCATACGCAGCCCTGGTTCCGTGGATGTATTTCCAAACAGCCATGACCCAGTCGACCAACAGTCTGATCCAGGGCGCCCGGCTTGTCTCGAAGGTCTATTTTCCGCGCTTGTTCATCCCCATG
>JAIOSJ010000223.1 GCA_021107705.1 Thermoanaerobaculales bacterium
CGGGGTGGCTCGACCTGAAGGAGCGGCCCAATCCGGTGTGCCAGGTCATGATCCTCAGGATGGGGAATCCGATGATCCAGGCAGCCAGAAGGATGAGACCGTACTTCCCGAAGAAGGCCGCCGGAAAGGTGGCATAAAAGGGCATGAGGAACAAGTAGAGGAACCAGCCCTGTCCACCCTTGCCGAAGATCGCCATGACCGAAAAGGTGCCGATGACGCCGACGAAGATCAGAGCGGCCATCAGAATGGCCAAGATCGGATTTTCATTGACGCTTTCGTTTTCCGGCAGCTCGACGGCTTCGCCGCGAACCAAACCGGTCAGGGCCTCGGTTGCTTCGGTGATGCCACCCGAAAAATCGCCATCTCGAAAGCGGGGCTGCATGATTCCGTCAATGATTCGTTTGGCCTTGACGTCGGGAATGGCGCCTTCGAGCCCGTAACCCACTTCGATGCGGATCTTCCTTTCACTCTTTGCGATCAGGATGAGAACTCCGTCGTCGTGGTCCTTCCGTCCGAGTTGCCAGGTCTCGGCGACCCGCAGGGCGAAGTCCTCAAGGACATCGCCTTCCAAACTCTCGACCGTCAGCACGACCAATTGGGCGCCTGTGTCGGTTTCCAGCTGTCGCAGAGAGTCTTCGAGGTCCTGCACGACATCTGCATCCAACATTTTGGCGAGATCGTTGACCCGGCCTCCGAGATAGGGCACTTCTTTTGCCTGAAGAGTGAAGGGGATGACCAACAGCAGAATGAGAATCGAGGCCCGGCGCATCACCGCTCCTCCATCCTGAGGCCATCGGCCAGTTCGTCGGTGTCGTCCGGGCGAATTTCGACCCCGTGATTTTCCAACAGGCGGCCGCATTCACCGATCGCCTCGACGAGGGCCGGCCCGGGGCGGCCCTCCCGAATTCCGTCCACGAGATGGGCCACGACCTCATCCCATGCCTCTTGCGTGACGGCGCGGTTGATGCCCTCGTCACCGAGAACGACAACCCGTTTTTCGAAGAGGGCGAGGAAGATCAGAATTCCGGTGCGCTCACGGGTGGCGAAGACCTCCTCCTCAAGGAATGCCTGGCGAGCACGATCCCTGACGTTGTCCTCGAGACTGTCCGCGGAGATCATCGCCCGGCGTAGGCCGGGCCACAGTTGAACCAGGAGGTAACCGATCGCGGCCCCGGTAACCGTCGGCAAGGTCACCCAAAGGGCTGCGAAGCCGCTCCAGAAACCTCCCAGACCATGGACCACGCCCGCTATTAGTGCGGCGAGGAGAGCGCCCATGGTAGAGACCTTCCACACTGCCCCTTCGTAGTCTCCGCAGACTCCGACGATGACGGGCACAATCTCTCCGGAGGTTCGATTCTCAGCCCGTCCGGTGGCCTTTCGAATATTCTCAAGGTCTTCTTCGGTGAACAGTTGCCGGGGATTCATAGGATCAGAACTCCACTTTCGGGGCTTCGTCCGCGCCCTCATCGGCTTCAAAGTAGGGCTTGGGCTGGTCGAAGCCGAACCAGCCGGCAATGATCGAGGTCGGGAAACGGCGTCGGGCGGTATTGAAGCCGCGGGCCGTGTCGTTGTAGCGCATGCGTTCGACGGTGATGCGGTTTTCAGTTCCTTCCAACTGCGCCTGGAGATCCAGGAAGTTCTGAGTTGCCTTGATGTCGGGGTATTGCTCGACGACCACCAGGAGGCGGGAAAGGGCGGAAGAGAGACCGGACTGCGCCCCCTGGAAAGCCTCCAGTTGGGCGGCGTCGGGTGGTCCGGAAAGTTGAACCTGGCCGACTTTGGCCCTGGCTTCGACTACCTGATTGAGGGTCTCCTGTTCGAAGTCGGCGGCGCCCTTGACTGTCGCGACCAGGTTGGGGATCAGATCGGCCCGTCTTTGGTACACGTTCTCGACTTGCGCCCAGGCGGTGTCCACCGCCTCGTCCAGGCCCACAAGTCGGTTGAAGGTGGAAACGCCATATCCTACGATTCCGATCGCAAAAACCAGTACCAAAACTAGGCATCCAATTGCAGCAGCTTTCATCGTTCTCTCCTTCGAAGACGGTCGGCCAGGTTGCTCATGCCTCATTGTCGCAGCCCTCGGGCGTATTGTCTTTGGGAATCGATATACTCCAACCATGTGGAGAGAGATTCTTGCCGATCCCAAGGTGCGCCGGGCTTACATTCTGACCAAGGTCGGTGTTTTTCTCGCAGCAGCGGTGGCCACAATTCCCCTTGCCCATTTTGTCGGCCCTAAAGCGTGGATCGGCCTGGGCGTGTTCGGCTTGCTCCTCATGGGTCTCACCGCGTGTGTTCTTGCCGTCGGAAAGGTCGAGGCAAGCACCGCCGCCGAGGTGGGCTCTGAACATCAAGGCAACGACGGGTTTGAGGGCCCTGAAGTCGTGGTCCACCCCGTCGAGGACTTCATCGATCTCCATTCCTTTCCCCCGCGCGACATTCCCTCCGTGGTCGAAAGTTATCTGGAAACGGCGCTTGAGCAGGGCTACCGTGAAGTCCGCCTGATCCACGGCCGGGGCATTGGTGTGCAGCGGGAGCGGGTCCGCTCGACCTTGGCCCGCCATCCGGCCGTCATGTCATTCGACGACGCCCCGCCCGAACACGGCGGGTGGGGGGCAACTGTCGTCATTCTGCGTCGGCCCTGAACCCTGTTTGGAGGAACAATGGGGGGCGGCCTTCTGATGGGCCTGGCGGCGCTTCGGGGTCGCCTGTCAACCTACGATCGGTACGCGTCGTCTCTTAACCTCCGCCCTGCAGCCGGTGAATCCTCCGGTCGATCTCTCCGGTTTCCGAGCCCTGTGTCGCGAGAGCGCTTCGGTAGACTTCGAGCACCGGTATGAGGTCTGGGTTATCGGTGCCCCACGTTGATTCGAGCGTTTGGATAGTCTCGCGAAGCATCGGCAGGGCGGCTTCGGCATCACCTCGCGCCAAGTTGATGCGCCCGTGAGCGAAAAGGTTCTGCGCGAAGAGAACATGGTTTCGACCGAGTGTTGCGTTGAGGATCTTCCCGGCACGCTGAACCGTGAGATGCGCCTCATCGACCTTGCCCAATTCGAGGTGGACCAGAGCCGTACCTCGCAAGATCTCACCAATGGCATAGTGTTGGAAACCAAGCGCCTGCCCGATCAATTCGTAGGCTTCGGCGTAGAGCTCCTCGGCCCTGTCAAGACGACCGAGTTTTAAACATGTTTCGGCGAGATTTGTCGTAAAGATGCCACGATTGACCCTGTCGGTCGGCGTATGACGCTCGAGAAATTTGAGCGCTTCAACAAAGGCTGCCTCAGCCTTCTCCAGACAATCAGTCGCTAGGTAGATCGTTCCGAGATTGGCGATCAAGATACTCATCCCGGGGTGAGCAGGGGCCTTCTCGCGGTAGATCGCCAAGGCCGACTTCGTCATGGCCTCAGCCTCCGGATAGCGAGCTCGATCCGTGTAGATCGTCGCCAGATTGGTCGAAATAGCCGCGGTGAAGAGATGATCAGGGCCAAAATTTTGAACTGCGATGGCCCGTGCCCGGACAAAATATGGTTCGGCTTCGTCATAACGACCGAATCTGGCGTAGAAGCTCGCCAACGTGCCGAGCCTCTTGGCGACTTCATCGTGTTCGCTCCCGAGCACCTTTTCATGGATTTCCAGAGAACGGATCAGGAGTTTTTCGGCGTCATCGTATCTCCCGAGAGTGACATAAATATCCGCCAGGGTGGCGTGGATGGTTCCCATATCCGGGTCATCGGCGGCGAGCAGCCGTTCGCCCAATTCGCGGGCGCGACCGATGAGGAGCGCAGCATGCTCCACATCTCCCGTGTTCAAGGCGAACAAACCGAGATTGTGCAGCGTATCGATAAGAGTTCGGCTTTCGGGCGCCGAGTCACATATCTTGACCATCTCGACGAAGAGTTCAGCGCCGCGTGGGTTTCCTTGCTCCTGATAGATTTTCGCCAGCATCGATCCCACCTCGACAAAGCCGGGATCAGTACGACCGTAGAACTGCTCGAGAGTATCGAAGATTGGCTCAAGCACTTGAATCGCTTCGGTATGACGCTTTGTGAGTGCGTAGAGTCTTCCCAGATTAAATTGGGTGTCGATAACGTCGATGTGCCTCGATGGGAGTTCGGAGAGCTGAATCTCCAAAGCACGGGAGAGTAGGTCTTCGGCCTCTTCATAGTGGCCCAGGTTTCGATAGATGCGGCCGATTTCGGACATCAGTCTCCCCCGCGTCTCCGGGACGTCGGTAAGAGATGTCTCGAGCCGCGCTGCGCCACGGTCGAGCATCTCCCGAGCCGTTACTTCCTCACCGAGGCTTTCCGTTGGCGCAGAAACGTGGAAGAGATCTTCGAGGAATCTCGTAACCTGTTGGGCGGCATGGGCTTCGTGACTTGCGCGTTCGGCCTCGGATTTCAACCTGAGCGAGAGGAAACCGAGAACCAGTGCGATCACCACGAGAAAAGCCATCGAAGCCGAAAGCGCCAACCGTCGATGACGTCGCTTGGGTTTGTCTTTGATCCACTGAAGTCGACGTACGGTCTCTCCGGCGGTCGGCCGGTTTTGCGGATCCTTCGATTTCAAGGCCTCGATCAAGGCGCCGAGGTCGGCATCGATACCGTGGGCCTCCCTGTACTGGCCCTGGTGGATATGCAGCAGCAGGGCGGTGAGTTCCATTGTGCGATCAAATGCCTTCTCGCCGGTGAACAGCTCGTGCAGTACGAGGCCGAAGGAGAACATATCCGAGGCGGTCGTAACCTCTTCGCACGCCACCTGTTCCGGACTCATATAGGTCGGGGTTCCGAGCATCTCGTGTGTACGCGTTTTGGATGCCGAATCATCGCGACCGAAAGACTCCACGCGGCTTGAACTCGATTGACCCTGGATCGCCAGGGTCTGTTCAGAATCGGTCCCTTTGCAAGCAACAGAGGTCGGCCTTCCGTCCCCCGGTGTGACGGAGTCAGAGATCGCATCGGATTCTTCGACGACCCGGGACAGACCGAAGTCGAGCACCTTGACGGAGCCATCCCCGGTCAGTTGAATATTTTCAGGTTTGACGTCTCGATGCACGATGCCACGTTCGTGAGCCGCAACGAGAGCCGACGACACCTGCAGGGCAATGGCCATCTTCTGACCATCATCGACCCCGGTCTTCAAGGCCTCCTTCAGAGACGAACCCTCGATGAATTCGAGGACGAGGAAATCGACGTCGTCTCCCTCAATGTATTCATAGACCCGGCAGATGTGGGGATGGTCGAGGCTTGACAAAATGCGTGCTTCTCGAAAGAACCTGGCCCGGGAGACCTCGTTGAATCGGTGTTCCTGCCGCACGGTCTTGATGGCGACCTTGCGATCCAGCAGGGTGTCGATGCCTTCGTAGACCTCGCCCATTCCACCCTCGCCGATCAACCGGGTAAATCTGAAGTGGCTGACGATCGTGCCGACACAAGATCCACGACTCATGGTCATTTCGGAAGAGTAGCATTCACGGGGCAATGTCGTTCACAGGACGGTGAACAGTTCGGTCGAGAGGTCAGGCGCTTGCAAAGTTCAGCGTTCGAGAATGCGGGCCAGGTAATTGCGCTCCAAAACATTGGCGTAGCGGCCAAATTGGTCTCATTTTCGTGCCTTTTCGTGCCTTTTTGTGGCTATTTCTTGGAGCTCTGCAAGAAGCTAGGTTGACGGCCGAGAGCAGACAGCCAAAAAAATATTTCCCTTTGGTCGAAAAAAGGGGAAAATGCCCGCAGGATCGTTGAGTGATCCAAGGAGTTACCAATGAAGAGAGTTTTCTTGATCGCCTTGTGTCTGTCTTGTTCCCCTCTGGTTCATGCCTATCAGTTGGATGGTCCGCCGAAGGTGCTGGCCGATTCGGGACAGGTGATCGATTTGCAGTTGGAGGGGGCCATGATTGGACCGGAGTGGCCCCAACGAGTTCGAGAGCGTGGCTTCAGAGTTCGTGGCGAACAGATTCAGGTCGTGGTGGAGAGTTCGAGGGCTGAGTGGGTTGGACGCTGGATCGAGGTCCGCGGTGGGTCCCATGTCATCGTTTCGGGAGATTTTGTTCAGGCATGGTTGCCGCAATGGCTCATTCCTCTTTTAGCTCAGGAAGATGGCATTACTCGCATCGGTCGACCCGACTACGCCGTCATCCCGCTGCCTCCAATCGATCTGGCGAGCGAGAAGGAAGGCGCCGCGACCTCTGAAGGGGTGGCGGCGATGAACGCTCCGGCGTGGCATAACGCGGGTTTCATCGGGAGTGGGATCAAGGTCGGTATCATCGACGGCGGTTTTGAGGATTATGAGACCCTCCTGGGGAGTGATCTTCCGTCCGCAGATCACATTGAATTTCGTTCTTTTGGTGGCACCACCAACAACGGCAGCGGCAACCATGGGACCGGCTGTGCCGAGGTCGTGTATGACATTGCTCCGGGCGCAGAATTGTATCTCGCCCTGGTCTCCACCAATTTCGAGATCCAGACCGCCCTTCACTGGCTCGAGACAAACGGTGTTCATGTGGCGACCATGTCTCTCGGTTTTATGACCCTGAGCCCGGGAGACGGAACCGGGGATCTGCACGACAGGATCGCTGTGGCGGTTCATGAGAGCGATCTCGTCTTTGCAACCTCAGCCGGCAATTCGCGCCAGAGTCATTGGCAGGGACAGACAACGGATGACGACGGGAATGATTGGGTCGAATTCAAACCTGGGGAGGAGATCAACATTTTCCCCCTCTCTTTCTCGGACGGAGATACGATCTCTACGAGCATCGTGTGGAACGATTGGACGAATGTGGACCAGGACTACAGTCTGCACCTCTTCCGTCTGGATGAGGACGATAATCCGGAAGAAGTAGCCACGGCGGATAGGTTGCAAACCGGCGGTTTGAATCAGCGGCCGACGGAGAGCCTCAGCTTCACGGTGCACAATGCAGGTTGGTACGGAATCGGAGTTTTCAGAAAGAACGTCGATGGAGTGAATGATCTCGAGGTCTTCGATCCTGAGTTGGATCTCGGAATCGGGGTCGAGGAGGGCAGCCTGACCATACCGGCAGACAGCCCTGACGTGCTGGCGGTCGCGGCAGCCTCGAGTTCGGGCTCGTATACGGTTCGCAGCTTCAGTTCTGCGGGACCGGCAAACGGTCCCGGGGGAAGCCTCGACGGCGGTCTCATGAAGCCGAATATTACCGGGTACGATGGTGTCTCCACGGTAACCCTCGGAAGTTTCTACGGAACCTCGGCGGCGAGCCCCCATGTGGCTGGTGCAGCGGCGTTGGTGCGGGAGGCCTACCCCACCTGGGATCAGGCGGAGGTGCGGGTGTTCCTCGAAGAACAGGCCATCGACAAGGGGGTCGGCGGGCAGGATATCAACTATGGTTGGGGTCGATTGAATCTGGGATTGGAGCCGGGATCAACCTGCGAGTTTTCCATCTCCCCCGAAATGGTGACGATCGCCGCCGACAATCCTGGGCCGAGAGTTACGGTCACAACCACTGAAGGTTGTTTTTGGACAGTCTCGTCGAATACGAGTTGGCTCGAGGCACTCCCTGATTCAGCGGTCGGACCTGGTCGGGTCGTGGTCCGGGCCGAGGCGAATACGACGAGTTCTGCGCGGGAGGGAACGGTTCGAATCGCCGGGATCGATTTTGTCGTCACACAGGAGGGCCTCCTGTGTGAGGTGGAACTCTTGCCCCTCTTGGCCGAATATGCAGCGGCAGGCGGCAATGGAGAAATCCAAGTTGACACAGATCCCGATTGTGCATGGACGGCGGTGACGACCTCGTCATGGATCGAGATCACGGCCGGCGAGTCCGGGAGTGGCGACGGCAGCGTGCAATATTTTGTGGAAGCAAACATGGCTGACGCCGACAGACTGGGGACCATCGAGATCGGCGATGGTGTGGTCTCCATCTCCCAGAGTGGCAGGGCCGGCGCCATATGGGTTTCCAGAGTCGGCGGCATCGCCGATAAGCCGGGTGCGGAGGAAACTCGGTGGAATTCGGACCTGGCGCTGTTGAATTCTTCAGATACTGATGTCGAGGCGACTCTCGTGTATCGCCATGAGGACGGCGAAGCGAGTCGGACTGCCACGATCGGGGCTGGGGAAATCGAGGAGTGGAAGCGGGCGCCGGTGACCCTCTTCCAAGTCGAAGACTCTTCGGGTGTGGTTGAGGTCACGGCGGACGGTCCGCTGGAGATCACGGCCAGGACCTACAACGATTCCGCCACCGGCACCTTCGGTCAGTTCTTGCCTGGTGTGAGTGTCGCAGAGGCTCTTGCGGCGGGTGAGACGGCTGTCCTGGCACCATTGGCTTCCAATGACGGATTCCGCACCAACGTCGGGTTCGTCGATGTGTCTGGAGACGGCGGTACGGGAATCGTGACCCTTTTCGACACTGCGGGCAATCAGCGAGGTAACACGGTTGAAATCGAGGTTTCGCCGGGTGGTTGGAGCCAGCAGGATCGGATCTTTGACGAGGCCAATGCGGGAGACTGTGACAGCTGCTACGCGGTGGTCGAGGTGCTTGGTGGTCTCGGTGGCCTGTGGTCCTACGCTTCGGTGGTCGACAACGGTTCAGGAGATCCTACGACGGTGTTTCAGGTTCCGTTGACGGCGGCAAAGACAAGTCGCCGTTGGTTGGTGGCAGGCATTGCCGAGGGGGCGGGTGATAACGACACGCAGTGGAAATCGACCCTGGCCGTGGTCAATCACAGTGGAGGATTCCTCGGGGCAACGGTTGGTTTTCGCTCTTCGGAGGGCGCCTCGGACGTCGACCTCGATTTTCCGGGCAACGGGATGAACATATGGAATGATGCGGTCGGTGACCTGTTCCACATGCCTTCTTCCGCGGGTGCGGTGGAGATTGTGTCCGCGGGGGCGCCGGTGACCACAGCACGAACCTACAATGAAGGCTCGGAAGGAACCTTCGGGCAGTTCCTCCCGGCGGTTGAGGAGAGCCAGGCCATCGGTGAGGGAGAGGTCGGCCTCCTCACGCAGATCAAGCGCACAACCGGTTTCCGCACCAATATCGGTTTCGTCAACTTCGGCGATGTTCTTTGTGAGGTGAAGATCAGCCTGTTCGACGAGGAGGGCGTGAAGAAGGGAACGGAGATTGAGGTCGAGGTTCCTGCCGGCGGGTGGTTCCAGAAGAACCGTGTTTTCAACGCGGCCGGTATCGATGAGTGTCCGCTGGGTTATGCCCAACTTGAGGTGATCAGCCCGGATTGCAAGGTCTGGGGCTACGCCTCGGTGGTGGATAACGGCTCCGGTGATCCGACGACGATTCCGATGTCGGGAAAGTGACTCGAATCGGCGGAGCCGTGCAGATTTCAACACGGAGACACAGAGGACACAGAGGGGCACAGGGATAGGGTCAAAAAGGTTTAAGAGGCCAAGTTTTGCACCTCAAAGGGCGAGTAACCTGAATTTGAAACGAGATCTTAGACGTTTCTCGGTAGCCGGTGAATTTGTTACCTGAAAATGGAGGTTTTTCTCTTTTCAAGAGTTTGGTCCGGAAATTGAAATCACGGTAGTAACGAGCCGACTCTTGGGTTTTCCAGAACTTCTTCTTCGCCTTGCGCCACACCAGAAGGCCGATGCTCAATTTCAACGACTTGGTTTCCAGGCGCACCAATTGGTGGTTTAACGCATGGGTTGGTCGTTTGGCGTATGGGCTGGGGCTCTCGGCAAAATGTGAAGTCGTGAATGGGTACGAAATGGGGATCCTTTATCTTCGCGCCCTCAATCGTCCCTCTTGACAAGGGGAAGGTATAAGATTGCACTTTTCTAAGCACAGGCCGGTGTTTGGGCGCATGAGCCGGTTTTCCGGTGCGCTCCAGGGGTATGCCGGTCTTGAGAACGAGTGTCCGTTGGTGTCCATTGGATACGAGCCCATGATAGAATGAATTATTGTTTGAGGTGGCTCAAGGTTTTGACAGTTTTCGTGAAAGACAAGGATTCGAAAGGATGGTTTTTATGAAAATCACAGCTTTGATCTCTTGTCTGTTTCTGTCTTTCTCGATGACCGGGGCGGCGGAGGTCTACGTCCTTCCCGCGGTGGCGGCGGGAGTTGAGGGAGACCATGGGAGCCTCTGGGAAACGGAGGTGCGGATACTCAGTGTCGATCCGCTGGCGGAGATCGAGATCCGAAGACTCTGGGTCTGTACTCCGGAGGGTGGGTTTCTCGATGACCCGGAGACGGGGCCGAGATGGATGATATGGGGCCTTGAAAGAGGCTTGCAGATGACCGGTGAAGAACTCCTTGGGGTTGAGAGCGATCTCGAACTTGGCGCCGTCGCCCTCGAGATCACCGGCGGCGAAGTGCTGGTGAATTCCTACGTTGCCGACGTCTCCGTCGGTGAGACGGTGCCTGAGGTGGGCCAGGCGATTTACGGCCTGGGCCAATTGATTCCGGCACAGACGGAGGCGTTGTCCGGTCCATCTCATCTCCCTTGGATGGGTGCCTGCGCCGACTTTCCCGACGTCTACTCGGGGTCCGCACCGCCGTGTCGCTCCCCCTATCGGAACAACATCGGTCTGGCCAACCCCAGCCCGGAGCCGATGGTATTCACCGTGCGTGTGCTGCCGATGGGTCACCTGATAGAAATGGGGTTGTACGAACCCCAACCGGAGGAATTCGAAATCGTGGTTCCTCCCTACGGCTGGAAACAGACCTCGTGGATGCCGAGCTGGGGATATTGGGAGGGGTGGGGGGTGCACGCCCACTACGCCGTATGGACCATTGTCAATCTCATCCCCGAGGACGAAAGGCCGTACTACGCCTATGTATCTGTGGTATTTTCCCCTGAGGATCCCGAGGTAACGCCTTTCAGCGATCCCTCGTACATTCCGGCCCAGCCCGGCTACATCCCCCCCCGTAGGGAGGTCGAAAACTAGCCCGGCCCCTGGGATCGCCGGGCCCCAACTCGGCACGCAAGCCTTCCTCCCGAGCCCGTTGCCGGTGTCGTTGCCGAATTGTGCGTTCGATTACGGGACCGGCAACGGGCTCGATTCCGGGATTGTGAGAAAGTAGATGGGTGATTGATGCCGAGCTGGAGTTCTGCGGTCCCTGGGGCCGGCCCAGGCGCCATTACCTGCGGCGCCGATTGGGCAGTTCATTCCCCAGGAAGACTGTTCAATCCTGAGTTCCAACTGTTCCTTCCAGTGGTGGACCGTTGGTGGTGGAATTGGACGAGCCAGGCGGGTAGGTATTGGGAAGGATTTTGGGGCGCTTTCTACGCAGACTGGACCATCGTCAATCTCATCCCGGAAGATGATCGGCCGTACTACGGCTATGTTTCGGTAGTCTTCTCGCCCGAAGACGCTGAAGTGACGCCCTTCAGCGACCCGTCATACATTTCGGCAAGACCCGGCTACATCCCGCTCGGGAGTGAATATTTCACTCTCGCAGGTGAGAAGGAATAGGTCTCTTTGGTTTCTCTTCGGGGTTCTGCAAGCAGCTGACCTGACAGCTCGGGCGTTTGCAATATTCGGGGCGTCACAATGCGGGGCGGGAGCCCCGCGCTCCAGTTCGGTATCCAGGGGTCTCGACCTCTTTGACCCGATCTTCGTGCCTTTTTGTGACTATTTCTTGGAGTTTCGCAAGAAGCTAAGCTGAGAGCCGATAGTTAACCCGCATTTCTCACCAGGTATCTGCTGCGGACTGCGCATGGCAGCCATCTGTCGTGCTTTTCGCAAATTGTTCTCCTCGACGGAGAGCAACTACGACTGCGTCGCCCAATTTCCGAAAAAGCTCACCTCGGAGCCGGAGGCGGAGAGACGCAAGCCGCGAAGCGGTACCAGCGAACATCTAACGACCCTTCGCAGCCCTCGCGACGAAACCTGGTGAGAAGTGCGGGCTAAGGCCCCTGCCTTTCAGGGGCCGCCTTCACTCGTCGAAGTTCAGGGTGAGTTGGCCTGTCGTTGGTTGGGGGCGGTAACGAGCCTCGAGGAGAAGGAGCAACTTTTTGGCGGCGAGGCCGCCACCAAAACCGGTGAGTGATCCGTCGGCGCCGATGACGCGATGGCAGGGAATGACGATGGGAATGGGGTTGGCTGCGTTTGCGGCGCCAACTGCCCGATCGGCCCGAAGGTGCCCAATGGCCTTGGCCACTTCGCCGTAGGTCCGAGTTTCGCCATAGGGGATCTTCTGCAGCTCCTGCCAGACCTCTTCCTGGAAAGTGCTTCCCTTTGGAGAGACCTCAAGATCAAATGAGAGCCGTTTGCCGGCGAAATACTGCTTGATCTGTTTCCTGACGGCCTTTGTCCGTCTTCGGCTCTTTTTTACACGCTGTTCCGCTTGAATCAGCGTTTTGCAGATCCCTTCGCCTTCGACCCGATCGACGAACTCGATGTGGGTCAGAACCCCAGACTTGTCAACCACACACAACAGCGGTCCCACCGGAGACTCGACAATGGCGGTGTAAAAGGTCATGGGTCCTCCCCGAGGCTATGCTTAGGTCCGTGCCTCCACGGATTCTCGAACTCTGATGGCAGCGGCGAGCGCCGACGCACCGGTGTGACCGTCCACCAGCGGTGTCTCTTCTCCGCGGCAGGCTTTGACGAAGGCCTCGAGTTCTGCAGCCAGGGGCTCGGCCTTTTCCACATCCACGATGCGAGGTTGGATGTCGGCGCCACTCTCAGTCCGCACAAGGCGGGCGGATTGAACGCTCTGTTCGGCGTAGTCGATCGAGAAATAGCCCTCGTTGGCGAAAAGACGCAGTTTTCGGATGCGTTCGGCCGAGACTCGACTGGCCGTAAGATTGGCCACCAGTCCCGACGGAAACTCAACCCAGGCGTGGCACAGATCGACCTTGTCGGTGAGCACGTTGACGCCCACTGCGCGAATATCCGACGGTTCTTCACCGGCTACGGCAAGGGTGATCTGCAGATCGTGAATCATGAGGTCGAGAATGACGTCCACGTCAACTGAACGGGCGGTGAAGGGTGACAGTCTCTGTGTTTCCATATAACGGACACCGCCGCAGGCGTCGAGGGCCGCCTGCACGGCAGGGTTGTGAAACTCGACATGCCCGACGGCCAAAACTCGATTGTTGGCCGCCGCGAGGGCGATGAGTTCTTGCGCCTCGGCGACGGTTGCCGTGATCGGCTTCTCGACCATCACGTGACAGCCGGCGGCCAGCAGATCCCCGCCGATTTCCCGGTGCGACACGGTGGGAGTGGCCACCACGACGAGGTCGGCCTCCCGGGCCGCTTCGATAGACGTGAGGGCCTTGACTCCGTGTTCGGTGGTAATGCTCTCGAGTTGTTCCCGGTCTGTGTCGAACGCGCCCAGAAAGCGGATGTCAGGGCGTTGATTCAGAATGCGGACATGATGTCGGCCAAGATGGCCAGTGCCGACAACGGCGGCGGTCAGCTGATTGTTGGTGGTTGGAGTGCTCATGGGAGGAGTTTACATCACGTCGGGCGCCTCGAGGCGAGAATGCTGGTGAGGAATGTGGGTTAAGCCGCACTT
Source organism: Thermoanaerobaculales bacterium (assembly GCA_021107705.1). Taxonomy (GTDB): domain Bacteria; phylum Acidobacteriota; class Thermoanaerobaculia; order Thermoanaerobaculales; family Sulfomarinibacteraceae; genus JAIOSJ01. The sequence continues at coordinate 13,451 of JAIOSJ010000223.1, forward strand.
CTCACCAGTTTTCGTAGCGAGATGCTCGAGACGCCGTGCCATGCTGGGTTTTTCGTGGCTTGGCCGACGTAGGCGTACTTGACAGTCCGTTGAGGAGGGCGAGGTGCGAAAAGCACGGCAGGGTACGGTGTATCGGGTGTCGTAGTAGATCACTGATGAGAAGTGCGGGTTAAGCCGGCAAGAGGTACAATGCTCATCCCGGAGGTTCTGATGTTCGATGTGAAAAAGCTGTTTATTGATGTCTTCGATCCGCAAAAAGGCGAGCGGGTGACCGTGATGGTGGACGTGCCCCGAGACGGCGTCCAGGACAACGAGGGTTGGCAGGCGCGGCGACTGATGGCCGCTCGATGGCGAGATGCCATGATTCAGCTCGGTGAAGATCGTGCATTCGAGGTCAATGAAATACTCGAATTCCCCGCCACCGGCGGCAATAATGCCGACCTTCCGGAACGAGGGACGCTCGGGTCTCAGGACGTGGATCTCATGCAGGCCCTCGAGGGCTCGACTCTGGTGATTGCGATGACCGAATTCTCGGCCACCGCACCGCTGGCTAACATCGCCGACGGCAACGAGGACTTCCGGGCGGCTTCAATGCCCGGAGTCGAGGAGCGCATGGAAGGTACGGCCCTGGCGGCGGATTACTCGAAGGTCGCGGCTCGCTGTGCGGCGATCGAGGGCGTGATGAAGGGCGCCATACTGTGCGAGGTTTTGTTCTCCACCGGTCATCGGTGTTCTTTCGACCTGCGGCACCGCACCCCTGAGATGGACGACGGCTTTCTGCCCCGTGGCAAGGAGGGTGATCGGATCATCAACCTCCCGTCCGGAGAAACGTTCATCGTGCCCTATGAAGGGGAAAATGAAGGGGTGCCTTCGTGGACTTCAGGAACAATTCCGGTGGTCGAGGATGGAGAACTGGTGCTGTTCCATGTGGCTGCAAACCAGATCGTGATGGTGGAAGGCGATAGTGATCTGGCCTTTCACTACGCCGAATTCTTCGATGCGGATCCTGCGCGGGCGAATATCGCCGAAGTCGCCTTCGGCGTGAACGACAAGGCCGAGGTTACGGGCTGTGTTCTCGAGGACGAAAAGGCCGGTTTTCATTGGGCCTTCGGTCGGTCGGATCACCTTGGGGGCGTTGTCGGAGTGGCGGAATTCGAGAGCCCGGATAACGTCGTGCACCAGGACATTGTCTATGCCGAAGGCAACCCCGTACTTGTCGATCATGCGATCCTGGTTCACCCTGACGGTCGGCGAATCAGCGTCATCGAGGACACAAAGTTCCTCATGTGAACCGGGTTAGCTTTATCCGAATTTTCCCCCAACAAACATCTGGTGAGGAATTCGGGTTAAGATTGATGACACCGAGTGGGTTATTGAGAGGGGATTGAAATGACAGAGAAGCAAACACTGGTTGATGCTCTTGGGGAAGTGGGTCCGTACGCGGTGTGGGATCTGATGAATGACGCCGACCGCAAGTCGGCAGCTCAGGCTCTGTGGCAAGACGCGGATCGTGAAGCCCGGACGGTGGTGGAAACGGCATTGGCCAAAGAGCTGAAATTCCGGCCGCATGCCCTGCGTAAGTTGCCGGCGGAGAAGGTTGCGGCCCGGCTGGTACGAATGGCGCCGGAAATGCCCGAGACCCTGCTCTTTCAGTTTCTCTTCTATCTCCACATGGGCGAGCGGCGGCCTTTGATGGTGGAATTCCTCGACGCGGCACAGGTACCTCACGAGGAGGGCGTGCTTGCCCTCGAGGACGACGCCGAACCGCCGCCGGCCGAGATCGTCGAAAAGGCCGGCCGGGACCTACTCAAGGCCCACGATCACGAGGCCCTGGTCTACCTGGCGACCCTGATGGTCGCGGACGACAAGCTGTGGGCAGGCCTCAAGCCGGTGCTGGCGGAGCACGAGGCGGGGTAGGAACAAAGGAACAAAGGGTCAAAGAGTCAAAGAGAGAGTTGTATTGCTGTGGTGACAAACTGTACTGATGGCTATCGCGACACTTGGATCTACTGTGAATCATGAGGATGCGACATTTTGGGATCGCTTCGTTGGTTTTGTTGAGTTCGGTCTGTCTCACAAGTGCCGAGGAACCAGATCCCTTCCCTGAGACGTTCAAGGATTTCCGGAAATCCGAGAAATCCATTCTGGCACCGCGATCAGGTGGTGGAGTGGTTGTTCTGGATCGGGAGAATGACGCCTTCGCCTGGTGGGATGCTCGAGGGGAGATCGAGGGCGCCTGTTCGTTGAAGACTATCGGGTTCTCGGCCCTCCGAGCTGATGCGATGGCCGAGTTTCAGGGCACGGTTTTCGTGGCGACGATCGACCTGAGCCGTGACCAGGGCAGTGGGTTCCGAGGCTACATCATTGACCTGCCCGAGTGCAAAGTCGAAAGGACGGTGAACCTCCCCGGTCCTGTGATGCAGGTGGCTCGGACGTTGGATCACTGGGTCGTCCGAATGTTGCCCGCGAGCTTTGAGGATTCTGAAGGGCGTTGGCCCGGTTGCGACGTCAGCCTGATTGACGACGAGGGGCGGCTGGAGGGGCAGCTTCCGCCTCCCAAAGGGCTACTCGAAAGGTGGGACGAAGCCGGAATCCACCATGGCATGATGGCCGGCTGCACCTTCGGGCGGTTGGCTTTGGCCCGAAAGACCCACTGGATCATCCCGGTCGAACGCTACGAGTTCTGGCGCCCGCGGCAACGGGGCCTGTCGGAATTCCTCCTCAGTGTGCCGGTATGTCTCGAGTCCGAAAAGAAGGTATTTACCGGTGAGGAGGCGCAAGACGAAGCCCAACTGCGGTTCAAGGGCGCTTCGGTTGATGTTCAAGAGCAATTGGAGGAATCCTTGAACAAGGGTTCGTTCCACGTTCAACTTCCGGCGATCTCCGCCGCGGCATCGATGGGAGATCTTCTTGCGGTCACTGTTCGAGTTCACGATGAAACGGGTCGCAGATGCCGGCTCGATGTGTGGGACATGGGGCTGGAAGACATCGTTTTCACAACCTTCCTTGACGCCATGGAATGTAATCGATTCGGTTTCCTGGCGTTAGGGAACGATGTCGTGTGGGTGCTCGATGAAACCAAG
>JAIOSJ010000231.1 GCA_021107705.1 Thermoanaerobaculales bacterium
AGGCGATGTTTGAAATCTTGGAGATCGAGAGCATCCTCAAGGGGGAAAACCAGGTCACTCTCGTTCCCGCGGGCATCGGTGGTGGGCTCACACAACTGATGGCGGCTTTAGGAGCGTGTAATGAATATACCAAACGGCATTCTTCGGGTGTCGTTTGGCCCATTTTCTGGCGTATTCTTGACCCGTACCACCAGTATGAGCCTGCAAATCCGCCAGAGAAATGGCCTCAAACGGCCCTCCGAACTCTGCCATTCATCTATCCACTACATCCTCCAAGAAAACCCAAAGGTCTGAGAGGCGCCTATTTGCTTTCGTTTCAGTGTTTTCGTCACTATTTTTTGGGAGGAAAATCCTTCAGCATGCCGGTGAGCATCATGAGAAGGTATTGATCTTCCCACTCGTTGAACTTGGCTGTATGTTTGGCCGGATCGTCCGGGAAGCGGGTACGATCCCATTCGTTTTCGACTTTTTCGACGAGCGATCTAAACTTTGCCGGAAACGATTTTTGGCGCTCCTTTCCGGCCTGACCATTTTTTATGAGCAGCGCTTCGCTGAACGCCCACATGACTTCGGCAGACAGGACCATTCCCTGCCAGATATCGGCGTTTTTCTTTGGCTCGAACCGGGTTGACTTGCTGACAAGATCTGCCGCCGAGGTATTTATCTCTTCCACAAGCTTCTGAGAGTGAACGACCCAGTAGGCACCGCGACTGGCGCCCAGAAACAAAGAGGACGGCAGTTCAAGCTTGTTCCATTGTCTGAGCCAGCCGTCGAGATCGTTGTCCATTTCCGCGCCAAACACCTTTGTTGTGAAATCCCGATGAAACTCCGACCAGTCAATCTGTCCACCTTTGGAGAAGGCATAAGAGCTGAAAGCAATCCCGTAATACATGTTGCTCTGGAGATAACGTGAAGGCATCCAGATGGTGTTGATCATGCCGGCAAGGTCATGCTCTCGGCACTCTTTGGCCAAGAGAGTTGTATTCTTTAAACCGGTCCAGGATGGTTTGACCCGATACTTCGAGCAACAAATCGAGGGAGACAGAATTGTATCTTTGAAGCCGGCAATCTTGTAGCGGTCAACCCCTTTCGGAGAATCGGCGTGGTAGTACCAGTAGACCGGGATCATTCCTTTGTCCAGAAGCCCCATAACCATGGGGTTGTCACGAATGAAATCCTCCCACAGCATGGACTCCTTGCCATATTTGCGGGTTATGGCGGCAACCTTGTTGACGTAATCAGCCCAGACATTCTTTGGATCCAAGTTACGCTTGGCGCAATACTTTTCGATATTCACTTCATCGCATCCAATGTGCAGATATGGCGAGGGGAAGAGTTGGGCAGTTGCAGCAATGAGTCTTTCTACGAGAAGCAGAGTTTCGGGGTTGAGTGGGTCAAGGGCGTTGTACTTCAGTCCCTTGGTATTCTTGTCCGCTTTCAGGTGAGAATATTCCTTTTGGTCGGTAATAAAGCGGGTATGCCCGAAGGTTTCCACTTCTGGGATAATCGTAATCCCCTTGGCCTGGGCATGTTTGACCAGATGATGTATTTCTTCGGCACTGAAAGCGTTGGGCATTGCCATCTTCTCAAACCCGGGCAGCCTGATGGCACAACCGTGATCATCGCTGAAGTGAAGAAGCAATGTGTTCATTTCCCATTCGGCCATGAAATCCACCAGCCGGAAATAATATTCATGACGCTCCAGCAGTCGTGAGCAGTCAATGAGAATCCCGTTCATCTTCTCTTTTTCGTTCACGGGAGTCTGTGATTCTTCAACTGCTGCCACTCCGGGAAGAAGTGCCGGCAGTATTAGACAAATGATCAATTTCGCAATTTTACTCATGGGATTTTTCCCTCTTGAGAGCAAGCGATGAGTCGCTCTCGAGAAGCCGACAGAAACTCTACCCCCGTTCCCCAAATCTTAATCCTCAATGAACAGCCCTCAGTTAGTTCCCATCCATGGTACAGCGAGACCCGGTCGGCGGGTTCAACCCAATGAGATCACGGGGTCAACCGATTCCCCTCTCGTACATGGCGTATTCGCGAGTCACTTGCGCCTGCCCACCATCCCACATCTGAGGTGGGGTCACTGGTCCCATCTGACAATGATCGACGTACATTTTCCCGGCATCGATGGCGCGAGTGTACAGTTCGGCGGCGATGGCCTGGCCGAGGCCGTACCCGTGCTGTCCGGGTAGGACGGCGAGGGTTCGGATATTGAGGGTGTCTTCGGGTGCACCGACGGCAAGCCCGAGACCGACGACATTCTTTTTGTGAATTTTCGTTGAGAAGGATGTGGTCGGGTCCGACTCGTCTCAGCCGACGATCGTAAATGTCGGCAAACTCCTCAAAGGCGATCGGAGTGACGCTCCAATTGGTGGCGAAGGAGTTCCGGCACAGTTCGTGGAGACTGACCATGTCCTCTTTCCAGTGTGATTCATCAAAATTTCTGAAGGTGTAGCCACGTTTTCGATTCAAATTGGTCGCCATTTTGAATCTTTCGAGTTGGCCCTCAACCATTTGCGGCAGAGAGAGAAAATCTTCCGCCGGATCTTCAAGGTGGGCGAAAGACATCACTCGAACATCACTCATGTCAACCTCCTGGGTTACGAATCCTGCAAACCGTCACCGATGAGGGCGCACGAGATGACCAGGAGGGCGATGGCTACGCCCGGCAGGGTTGACAGCCACCATGCGTCGAGCATGACCCGATGACCCTCACTGACCAGTTGACCCCACGTGGGCGTGGTCGGAGGCAGGCCCAGTCCGAGGTAGGAAAGGGTGGCTTCAGCCAGAATGAGATCGCCGAGACGGAGGGCAACATCCTGAGCGACCGGCCCGCGGATTTCAGGCAGGTAATGCCAGATCCAAACCCGGTACCAGGGTGTTCCCGCGACTCGGGCGGCGAGGACGAATTGTCTCTCACGAATCGACAGCACCTGGCCTCGGACCAACCGCGTGAGACCCATCCAGGAGGTCAGACCGAGGAGGAGGACCAGCGTTGTTGGACCGGGTCTCAGGACCGATGCCGCTAGGATCAGCAAGAGCAGGGCGGGAAAGGCGAGGAAAGCATCCACGGTACGCATGAGAATGCCGTCGATCAGAGGGCCGGCGGTGGCTGCGGTGAGACCGACTACAATGCCGACGAGCAGGGCGATCAGGGTGCCGAGCCCTGCAATAGCGATGGACACCCTGCCTCCTCTGAGCATCAGGTGGAGTACATCTCGGCCGAATCGATCGGTTCCCAGCCACGCTCGTCTGCTGGTTCGGGTCGATACGGCACTTTTTCCAACCTCGGTTGTTTGCCGCCGACCCTCCAGGATCAAGTTATCGCCTTTCTCCAAGACTCGCGGGGCCGCCAGGTGACGCCCGTCGTTCATCTCGACTATCGTGATTCGGGTTCCCGGAGGCAACAGAGCTGCATGCTCCGAGTCCGTCTGTGGCGCAGGTCCCAGCAGGAGCGGTCCGATCAAGACGGCGCCGCAGATGGTCCCAAGTCCCAGGAGCCCGGCTCGAAACCGACGGGGAAGGGAGCGCCAACTCATGGCGTGCGAACCCGGGGATCGACCACCGCGTAGAGGAGATCCGCCACCAGGGTTCCGAGAACTACCGCCAGCGAGCCGACCAGGGTGCAGCCCATGACCAGAGGAATGTCGCGGGCGACGGCGGCCTGCCACAGGACCCTTCCCATCCCGGGCCAGGAGAATATGCTTTCGATGACAACCGAGCCGGACACCAGGACGGGCAAGGAGAGACCAATGAGGGTCACCAGTGGGCCGAGGGCGGGTCGGAGTGTGTGGACCCACAAGATGCGCCTTTCACTGAGGCCCCGCGCCCGGGCTGCAAGGATGTGAGGCGAGTGGCGAATATCAAGCAATCTCGCACGAAGGTACCGTGCGGTCGAAGCGGCGCCGACGATGCCGAGAATACTCGCGGGAAGCAGGAGATGGCGGATGAGGTCGATGATGCGGGCGCCCGCCGGCCAAGCTTCAGCTCCGACTGAACTCATG
>JAIOSJ010000207.1 GCA_021107705.1 Thermoanaerobaculales bacterium
ATGGTCGCTTTTGCAAAAGGCCTGACCCGCGTCAACCGGTCCTAACAGGCGCCCGACGATGTGGCGCTTGGACCTGCACCACGATGACCGATCCTGGCCGGGGGCCGTTCCACGATGCGCTTCTTCTATACGAGGAGGCCGCGCTGCCCGAGCTTGGCGCACTTGGGACCATGGATACCGTGCGCCTCATCGAGTTGGTGGAACGGCACATTCCTGACGGGGTGTTTGCCGCGACCCGACCGGACCTCGAATCAGCGCTCCAGCAGGTGCTGGCGCAGGAGGAGCGTACTGACTCGACCCTGTCCCTGGAATCGGAGTTGGGCCGGTTCTTGGATCTCGCCTTCGCCCACGGGCTCATCGCCCGCCACCCCTTGAGCGGTGAGGCACGGGTGGAGGCCGTCGTTGCACGGTCCGACCTGCCGAGCCGGGAAGAGGTGGCGGCGGTCCTGGCCCGGCTGGTCGCCAACGTCCTCGAAGAGGCCGTTAGCTCCGGTCTCTTCTTCGCCCGCCTGACGGTTCCCGTATCGGAGATCGGCGAGGAAGGCGGGGTATTGGACCAAACCGCCGAACACCTCAGTTTGCGCTGGCGAGGCCTCACCCATCGGTTGCGCGGCCCGCTCGATTTGTTGCGCATTGGCCTACCGATAGTGGCACTGGTGCTCGCGCTCAACTCGTTCTTCTCCTGCAGCGGTCCATTGGGAAGCCGAACCCAGTCGGCTCTGATTACGGGTTCGGCGGTGAAGGAACTCAGAATCATGACGTATAACCGCCTAATTCGCGGTGATAAGGCTACCATCGACAGCATGGAGGAACTTGCCAAACGCGCAGGCGTAGCCAAATTGCGCTCGGCGAAAGTGTTCCGGTTGAGAAAGGTCGTTGGTAACGATCTGTTTCTTGAACACATCGAGACGGACTCGCTGGTGATAATCTCCGATGGATATGTCTGCTCGTTCGTTCATGGAACCTGGAGGATGACTGAATGAAAACCTACCGGGTCGCCCCTACCCTTGGCGCCATCTGCGTATTCTTTGGTATTGCCAATCTCCTTCTTATGGTGACACTTGGAGGATGCAGTCCAAAGCCAGGGGACCCATACGCCGAGGCATGGCTTCTTTTCTACGCCATTTGCTTTGCTCCCGAACCCCCGGCAGACATTGATCAGAAAGAGCTTCGAAAGCTGCTCGCAAACCTACACCGCGATGCAATACCCGTAGCAAAACATTTCGAGGTGATCTCGTACTCGCGCGAAGGCCGCCGATTTACACTCGTGGTTCGCCATACGGACGGGACCCTTTATCGAATCGGCTCAGGGGGCGTACGCTATGGTTGACCCCTGTATTGCGACTCTGCTCTTCGGGTTTCAGAACCCTGGCGCTGACGATTTTGGTCGGCTGGCCGGCGACCTGCTCGCAAAAGCTGAAGCCGAGATCGACGAAAGACGACGCCAGGCTCATCTCATGCTCCTGCCATCGGTGGTCTTTTACCTGCTGTTCGCGTTCGGGTTGGGCACGGCCCTGTGGACCATTGGTTTCGAGCTGCGTCCCGTGGCACTGGCTGCGGCTACAAGCCTTGCCTTCGTGTTCATGGCTGGTCTTGGCGTGCACTTCAAGGAGGAGGCTGACTGGGCCAGGGTGGCCGAGGGTGCTGGGATGCTGCACCGCCGTCTCCTGGCCCAAGCTCTCGCGGTGAAAATCCTGACTGGAGCGATCTTCATCCTCCCCGCCTTGGTGATGCGAAATTTGACCGCCCTGTTCCCACGCCGACCCCAGGTGGATCACGAGGTTTTGTCCCTGGCCACCAACCTCGCTGCCGCCCTCGACGAGGCGGTCCCGGTTGCGGGCCTTGAGACGGTCCTGCCCCGAGACCAGGGGCGAGCTGTGATTGACCAAGCGATTCTACTCCTGATATGGGCGGGGGCCGCCTCTGTGGTGCGACGGGCGGGGCACGTAATCCTCCATCCCGGGCCCAGGCGTGATGCTCTTCTCGCGGAGATCATGAGGGCCGACCCGTTTGTCATCTGTCTTTCTGCTCTGACATGTGAACCATCCTCTTCAAGAAAACCATCCGCCTGATAACGGTCGGCCCTCCTTTTCTCGCACTTCAGTCTTGATGAGAAAGAAAGGAAAGAAAGGGCACATCTCATCCGGCAGAACCGCTCAGTTTAGGTTAAACAGAGAATCGTCGGGGTGGTTCTCCACTTGCGCTCCGCTCGGTCGAAATGACGTGAGGGGCGTTACGCTAAGGCCGACAGAAAGACGTGAGCAGGAATGATTTGGACATCATTGACCAATGCATTGCGATTGTCCTCGAGGGTTACCTGGTAGGTTCGAGGGATTTCGAGTCGGTCTTTGAAATATCGATATGACGGATCGATACGGTTGGCGCTGAGCTTGGTCTCGACTGCGAACCAGGGTTTCCCGTCGAAGGTGACCAGGAAGTCGATCTCGTGGCCGGCGCGGTCTCTGAGATAGCGAAGTTCGACTCGGTGACCTTCGCTGTCCTCGATGAAGTGACAGAATTTCAGCAGATGTACGGCAACAAGGTTCTCGAATCGTGCGCCCTCGCTCGGAACCTCGCTCCAGTCCCAGAGGTAGAGCTTCGGCATGCGCTTAAGTGAACGCACGTGTTTGGAAGTCCACGGGAGGATTCGAAAGGAGTAATACAACCGGTCGAGGATGTCCATCCAGTGGCTGATTGCCCGGTGACTGGCGTCGAGGTCCTCCCGCAGACTGTTGAGCGACAGTGGAGAACCCACTCGCTCGGGAAGGAGGTCGGCCAACACCTGGACCTGGGAAATCGCTCGGACCTCTTCGAGGTCTCGAATATCCTCGAGCAGTACTCGGTCTAGGCGTTCCTTCTGCCAGCGCCGGAGCGTTCTTGGCGACTGGGCTAAAAACGGTTCGGGGAATCCACCAAACTGCATCAGTATATCGACAGTGGCGCGGGGAAGATCGGTGGTGAATGCAAGTTCATGATCCATATCACCGATGGAAACTGTGTGTCCTGGTCTCTCGATTTCGGCGAATGTAAACGGGTGGAGACGGTAGTGGTGGTATCGCCCCTGAAGAGAATCACCGCCGCTCCTATAAATGTCGAGCCGGGCGCTTCCGGTTACCAGGAACTTGATACGGTCGTGATGGACGTCGAACTCGCCTTTGATCCAACTTTTCCATCCACGCCATTTATGCAACTCATCCAAAACCACAAGGGATGCCTCCGCGGGCCAGGCTGATCGTCGAATTTCGCGTCGGTGATCTCGGTTGTCCCAGTTGAAATAACGCCCATGAGCCGCCCGATCAAGAAGGCTCTTGGCCATCGTGGTCTTGCCCACCTGGCGTGGGCCGGCTACGAAAACCATCTTGTTGGCGAGATCTTCGTTGATGGACGTTTCAAGGTAGCGAGCCTTTGTCATGAACAGATTATGCCACAAAGCAAAAATAGTTACAACTAATTTTGCTTTGTGTCAAAAAATGTCAAACCCGAAATCAAGTTGGTTCAGACGTTCGATATAGCTGCCGGCTTTGAACCGACGTCGGCATCTCCCCTCCTCCGGGTCATCGGTCGTCCTTTTCGGACCCGGCCGGCCCTCTCGATCGGTCGGACGGGGTTTTTGCGGGGGACAATGGCGAGAAGCAGCACTCTCCTTGACATTGATGCTTTAAACATGCATCATTATATGCATGAGAACGACTATCAACCTCGATGATGAGCTGATCAGGAAGGCGCGAGCCCTCAGTGGAATCACAGAGAAAACAGCGCTTGTCCGCCACGGTCTCGAAGCGTTGATCGCCCTCGAGAGTGCCCGTCGGCTCGCCCGCCTCGCGGGGACAGAACCGAATCTGGCCGAAACCCCAAGAAGACGACCCACCGCGTGACTGTCCTCGTCGACACATCGGTCTGGGTCGATCACCTCCGAGGAGGAGGCAACCAACAACTCGTCGATCTTCTCGAGAACGGACGAGTCCTCTGCCACCCTGATGTGATCGGCGAACTTGCCTGCGGCAATCTTCACAACCGGGCAGAGATTCTCGAACTCCTGGACGCACTGCCGCAGGCCACTGCCGTGACCTTTTCAGAGGCGCTGACGTTTTTGGAAGCTCACCACCTGTATGGGCGGGGACTGGGCTGGATTGACACCCAGTTACTCGCCTCCGCCCGTCTCTCCGGCTGTCCATTGTGGACCCTCGACCGCCGCCTGGCGAAGGCTGCCGCCGAGCTTGAGGCCGGCACTCATATGTAGCCACCAGATGTAACCACGGATACTACCGATGCGGGGCGGGAGCCCCGCGCTCCCTGGACCTCCTCCGGAACGTGTCAATATGTAGCGCGACGGATTATGTGAAGTACTGCAACGTCAACTTTTGGAAAATCAGCTACTTGGAGATCCAACTCTACATAATCGGCCACGCTACATATCCACACGTCCCGATTGGGGTGGTTGCTTTGTGTTGTTGAGGATCCGCGGCCTCGGTCGCCCGATTGCCTGACGTTCGCTGACACGCGGACAGCGCCTCCCGGCGGGACGTGCGTCTCTGGCGTTCTTCTTGAGGTCGATACGCCTACCTTTCACGCAGCCACGCTGCTCGGGCGACGCTGAAGCGCCGCACGGCGCTTCAGAAGACCGGGGTTCCGAAGAACACTCGTTTCATGTACTGAACACCCGCCTCTCGGCGGGTGTTTTATTGAATTCCATCTTCGCTCAGGCACCGTATTTCTTGATCGCTCTGTCGAGCCTGGGCAGCAAGGCAAAGAGGAATGCCGCCACTCCCAGGATGGCTACCGCAAGAATAACGAACATCTGGGATGTCGGCTCGAGACCACTGATAAAACCCGAGAGTTTGTTGCCGATCGAGGTTGCAAGGAACCAACCACCCATCATGAGACCCACGAGACGTTTCGGAGCGAGCTTGGTCACCAAAGAGAGGCCCATCGGCGACAGACAAAGCTCGCCGACGGTGATGACCATGTAGTAGATGACCAACCAGATCATCGAAGTCTTGATCAAACCATCGTGCCCAAGTTTGGCCCCTATGACCATCACGAACAGAGAGAGCGCCGTAATGACCATGCCGTAGAAGATCTTACGCGCGGTTGTCACCGACTTGTTCTTCCGTGTTCTCCAGGCGAAGAAAAAGACAACGACCGGCGTCAACACCACCACGAAAACCGGATTCAGAAGCCCGGTGATCATCTCGGCATTGACCAGCCGCACGTATGATCCCGGCGCCAGTGTCGGCACATCTACGCCGACACCCGCATACACCGCATCAAAAGTCGATTGTGATACCGGAAGGACCGGCACCGTCCGACCCTCGATGAAGCGAGTGAGGACCACGGTCTCCTGCGGCTCAGTCGTCTCAGGCTCGACCTTGACGCTCGTTGTCGTTACTCCGTGAGCATTCTTGGCGCTGATGACGCGAACGACTTCGTCATCGAAGACCTTGCAGGCAAGGAAACCCTCGTCGTCGGCAACCGCCGAAACATCCCCGGCCGAGATGTCCAGTTCGAGATCGGACGTCAGCATGTCCATCGTCGAACGGCTGATGATTCGGGCGCCGAACATGGCTTCCACGCTGTCATCCACGATGACCAGAGTCTGCTCATCGGGACGGGGAACATCCTCGCCGGCATTGCCATAGTAGGAAGGCATGGCCTTCTGTGCGTAGTAATCCGTCGCTCTGGGAATCCACTCTGCCCGGCGATCGGTACTGTGCTCGGCAAAGACAGTCAACAATCCGCCGCTCAGGTGGAGAATCATAAAGAAGGCGCCACCCGCGACATAGACCGGAATCAGTGCCGCGAGTCCCGGTTTCTCATCCGGACCGGCCTTTTTCACGAGCAAGGCGAAGTAGGCCATGATCGGCACCATTCCGATCAGGAAGGCGAAGGTCACCGGACCAATGCTGTTCACGACGAAGGGCAGTTGTTTCCCGAGGAAATATCCAAGGCCACCGAAGACCGCGGCCGGAAGCAGGATGGTCATGACCATCTGTTTCATTCCGAAATCTTCTTCGTGGACCTCCGTCACAGGATCGGCAACCGCCAGCTTCTTCCAGTTGAGAACTAGAATGGTCGTCCCCACAATCAGGCCAACGCCTGCGGCGATAAAGGCCGTATTAAAGCTCCAGAGATTGCGCAACGGCGCCGCCAACAGGGCCGAGACAGAGGCCCCGATGTTGATGCCCATGTAAAAGATATTGAATCCGGCGTCACGCCTTGAATCGCCCGGTTCATAGAGATTTCCGACCATAGCGGAGATATTCGGCTTGAAAAAACCGTTGCCGATGCACAGCAGCACCAGCCCTGTGAAGAAGAAGGGCAGGCTCCGCACACCGAGAGAGAAATATCCCGCCGCCATCAGAATCCCGCCAATGAGAACGGAGCGTCTGAAGCCGAGAAAGCGGTCGGCGATCATGCCGCCAAGGAAGGGTGTGAAATACACAAAGGCCAGGTAGGTGCCGTAGATCTCACCGGCCGACATGTTGGACATACCGAGACCGCCACGTTCGGTGTCGATGATGTAGAGGTAGAGGATCCCCACCATCAGGTAAAAGCCGAGGCGTTCCCACATCTCCGTAAAAAACAGGGTGTAAAGCCCTTTGGGGTGCTTCTGAGCCATGTATTTCTTCCTCCGGATTTGATCGCAGACTGTGCCGCGGCACAGGTGCAGCGCCGATCCTAGCTTAATCAGGGATCAGAACCAAATCTTCAGCCCAGAACATCCCCAAGCCATCGACTCAATACCGCCACCGCAAGGAGCCTTTCACCATAATCCGCAGCGCCCGACTGATGGGCCAGCCAGATCTTCTCAAGGATTTTTCGGTCGAGACCAAGATCGTCGCACGCCTCCCCGAACACCAGGGCGCGGACCGGTTCTCGTAGAGGCCCTCGCAGCCACGAACCGAGGGGGATCTCGAAACCCACCTTGCGCCTTGACGGTTGCGGCACTCTCAACCGGTCGAGCGTTCTCCTCAGGACCCCTTTGTCCCGGGCCGGAGAGGAAGGAAGGGAGAGAAGAAATTCGACGATGTGATGGTCGAGCAGAGGCACCCGGACCTCCAACGAGGCCGCCATACTCGCCCGATCCACTTTGGCCAACATACGTTCCGGCAGGAAGGTGAGAACATCCAATGCCCGCCAACGGGTCCATGAAGGCAGGGATTCGAGGCGTTTCAAATCGATTGCCCCCCACGGAAGACCGACATCGGTCCGATTCATGAGAGAGGCGACCTCCGCCAACGGCCACACCCCCTGCAGTGCCTGGTAGGCCGACCAGCGATCCGGCGCCGCCAGGGCGGCTCGCAGTTTATTCGCCCACCTTTCAGCCGGAAGCAGTAAACCGGGCGCCTTCCGCAGGACTCTGGGCGCACCAAGAATCCTCTCCAACCGCGGCATGGCTCGCAGACGCGGATAGCCGGACAGCAGTTCATCGCCACCATCACCCGAAAGGGCAACAGTCCAATTCTTTCTTGCCTCGGCCGACACCAGGCCCGTCGGAAGGAATGACGGATCCGCGAGGGGATCGCCGGTCGCCCGCGCCCACCCTGCCAGCGTCCGCTCAAGGTGGGAGGCTTCACAGTCGCCGACTCGATGCGCCAATCCAAAGGTGGCGGCAACCCGAGCCGCTGCATCGCTCTCGTCCCTGCCGCCTGAAAAACGAATCGTCAAGGTATCCGGACGCGCACCCTCGGCGACTGCGGCCCCGACCACAGCCGCCGAATCCACTCCGCCCGAGAGGAAACAACCCAGAGGAACATCGCTGACGAGCCGCCGGCGAACCGAGTGTCGCAGCAGTCCTTCCAGCGACTCAGCCGCCTCGTCAATCGTCTTAGCGTCGCCATCACCCCTCTCTGAAGCCTCCAAGACGTCATACCAACGGCGAATGCGGAGACCGTCCTCATCCATCTCCAGACAATGGCCCGGCGCCAAACGCTGCACCCCCCGGACGAGGGTCGAGGTCCCGGCGCCATAGCCCAACTGCAACCAGTTCGAGACTTCCTCAGCCGCCAGATCCCTCCTCACACCCGGATGGCGCAGGAGGGCCGGCAACTCCGAAGCGAAGATGAGCCCGCCCTCGGTCTCAGCCCAGAAAAGAGGCTTGATGCCCAGACGGTCCCGCACGAGCAACAGCCGGCGCCGCTTTGCATCCCAAAAGGCCAGGACGAACTGGCCGTCGAAGGCATCGACAGCCGCCCTACCCCACCGACTCAGGGCCGCGAGAACAACCTCGGCGTCACCACTGGAACGAAAAACCCGTCCTTCAGCTTCCAGCCGTGACCTGATCTCGCGGAAGCCGTAAACTTCACCGTTGAAGACGAGGACCGAACCGGAAGGATCGATCATCGGCTGGCGGGCGTTGTCGGACAGGTCCAGGACCGCCAGCCGCCGGTGGCCGAGAACCGCGACTCCGTTCGGATCCCGCCAGTAACCCTCGCCGTCCGGACCGCGGTGTACCAGCGCCTCCGCCATTCGCCGGACCGGACCCTCCTCGGTCCGGCCCCGCCAGTCAACCCATCCGCAAATCCCGCACATGAAACAAGTTACGGCCTAGAGGCCCGGCCGAAGACCCCGGCGTTCACCGTTGCGAACGCCATGGTCTCGAGTGTTGTTCACCGCGAATCCAACTTGAACTGTGTTATTCCCTCGAGGACCTTCTTGGCCTTTCCCCGGACCTCCATGGTCGATCCTTCCTTGGCGATCTTCTTGACCTTCTTTTCGATTTCGTCCATCTCGGAAAAAATCGAAGAAACGTCTCCGGTGGTGTCCACCCCTCCGAACGCGGCACCCCTGCCGGCCTGCCGGTATTCTCTCTCCAGTGCATCGAATTCATCCGAAAGACGCATCAATTCCACTTCTTCAGGACTGACATTGGAAGAAGGTATGAGCTTGAACTCGCCCGTCGTCAAGTAGTTGAAAACGACCAAGCAGACAACGGCAACGATAATGATGGCCAAAAACGTTTTCATGATTCCCCCTATTGCTCACTCGACCCATTGAGGACTCACCATTGTGACACGACGCCGGTTTGTTAGCCACTTACCCTCGAACTGCTTCGAAGATCGAACTACCGGGCCCAGGCGTCGGGTCAGGTCTCAGGCATCAGGTCTCAAATCTCAGGTCACAGGTCTCAGTTCGAGTTTCCTGAAACCTGGTACCCGTAACCTGGGACTTCTACCCAGCGGGCCGGCCTGTCGCTTTCTGGTTCCGGCTCCGCCGGCTTGGGAAAGAACCCACGAATAGAAGCCGAATCACTTCGGTTGTGACAGGATAGAGCCTGCAGCGCCGATCTTGAGCCCGACCTTCTCACCGGGTTTTGTCGCGAGGGCTGCGAAGGGTAGTTAGATGTTGGGTTTTTCGGAAATTGGGCGACGCAGTCGTAGCAGCGCTCCGTCGTCGAGGAGAACGATTTGCGAAAAGCACAACAGATGGCTGCCATGCGCTGCCCGCAGCAGACACCCGGTGAGAAGGTCGGGCTAGGGTTGGATGGGATTGAACTTGACCAAAAGACACGACCTCGAAGACTTCCGCGAACAGGCCCACCAAATGGTGGACTGGATGGCTGATTATCTGGAGGGAGGCGTCCGCGATCACCCGGTTCTCTCGAGGGTGAAACCGGGCGCCGTCAGCGGCGCCCTGCCGAAGTCGATGCCCGAGTCGCCGGAAGAACTCGAACGAGTCTGGCAGGATTTTCAGGACATCATCCTCCCGGGAGTGACTCACTGGAACCATCCCGGCTTCATGGCCTATTTCAGCATCACCGCATCGGGGCCGGGTGTGTTGGGCGAAATGCTATCGGCGGCCCTGAATGTCAACGGCATGTTGTGGCGAACCTGTCCGGCGGCAACCGAACTGGAATTGGTGGTCCTCGACTGGCTCAGGCGGGGGTTGAACCTGCCGCAGGAGTTCTTCGGCTTCTTGTGCGACACGGCGTCGATTTCATCTCTGCTCGCCCTCGCCGCGGCCCGAGAAGCCGCCGGCCTGGATGTGCGCGAACGCGGTCTGGCCGGACGAGACGACCTGCCTCCGCTCCGCGTCTATGCCTCGGACCAGGCCCACTCTTCGATCGCCAAAGCCTGTCTCACGTTGGGCTTCGGCTTGCAGGGCTTCCGGGCGATCCCTCACGACAAGGACTACCGCATGGACGTCTGCGCCCTCCGCGCAGCGATAAATGAGGATCGAAAAGCAGGTTGCCGGCCCCTCGCAGTGGTGGCTACCGTGGGCACGACTTCGACGACCTCGGTCGATCCGGTAGCCGAGATCTCCGCCCTGTGTGCCGACGAAGGCTTGTGGTTGCATGTCGATGCGGCCTATGCCGGTTCGGCCGCCCTGTGTCCTGAGTACCACTGGTGTCTCGAAGGCTGCGAGAATGCCGACTCCTTTGTCTTCAACCCACACAAATGGCTCTTCGTCCCGATCGATGCCTCTGCCCTCTACACCCGCCACCCGGACACGTTTAAACGAGCGTTCTCACTGGTGCCGGAATACCTCACAACACCAATGGCGGGACAGGTGGTCGATCTGATGGACTACGGCGTCCAACTGGGCCGACGTTTTCGAGGTCTCAAGGTCTGGTGGGTGCTTCGGACCTTCGGCCTCTCGGGCCTCCAAGCACATCTCCGCCGCCATATTGCCCTGGCACAGGAATTCGCTACCTGGGTGGACGACGTCGAGTGGCTTGAGCGAACGGCGCCGGCGCCCTTTTCGGTCGTCTGTTTCAGGGCTCTCCCCTCCGGCGAAACCGACTCCGAAGCCATCGACAGTTTCAACATGAAACTCATGGAACAGGTCAATGCGTCCGGAGAAATCTTCCTTTCACACACTCGACTCGACTCCGGAATTTCCTTGCGAGTCGCCATCGGGAACCTCGGAACTGAAGAACAAGACCTCGATCTCTGCAAGAAACTGATTATGGAGGGAATGGCATGCCTCTCGAACCTCTGACAGAACCCTATTCCTTGGTGCAAAAAATCTGGAAGTGGTGGCGCGGTGCAATGTTCACAACCATCGGGATGAGTGCACTGATTGCCATTAACATCCTCCAGACATGCAGCCTTCCCCTTCGTCTGGTGGCGCCGGGGGCCTTTCGCCGCTTCAACCGGCAATGCGCCGATCTGTGGTGGGGCTGGTGCGTCACCTTTGCGAGGAAGTTCAACAAAACCAAATTCATCCTGACCGGCGAGGTCTTGCCGGATGAGGAGAATGCAATCGTCGTCGTCAACCACCAGCAGATGCCCGATATTGTCGCGATCATGAGTCTCGCCCGCTCGAAGAGCCGCCTTGGCGACCTTAAATTCTTCGTCAAGACAGCCATCAAGTGGTTTCCCGGAATCGGCTGGGGCATGCAATTCATCGATTGTGTCTTCGTCAAGCGGAATTGGACGGCCGACCGCGACCACATCCGTAGCACCTTCAGCCACCTGGTGGACAACAAGGTCCCGGTCTGGCTGGTGTCTTTCGTCGAAGGAACCCGATCAACCCTCGCCAAGATCGAAAAGGGGCGAGAGTATGCCAAGACCGAGGGAATGACTCTGACCAAACACCTTTTACCGCCGCGGTCAAAGGGTTTCGTCGCAACCGTCCAGGGCCTCGGCGACCACGTAGGGGCGGTTTATGACGTGACCATCGGATATATCGACGGAGTTCCCAACATCTGGCAGTTCATCAAGGGTTCGGTGCAACAGGTCCATATGCACGCCAGGCGTTTTCCGATCGAAGACTTCCCTCAGGTCGAAAGCGATCTGAGGCAGTGGCTGCTCGACCGTTTTGTGGAGAAGGACCAACTCCTGGAGTATTTTTACGCCCACGGCGTCTTTCCGCCAGAGGCCCTGCCGAATGAGATGGCAGTAGTGCCGGCCGCTGTTTCGAAGTAAATTGTCCGGTCTCCTAAACCTCCCGGATTTTCAAGGATCGTGGGGTTGAACATCCCTATGTGCAGCCCCCTATAGGCCCATCCGGTATCATCTCAGCGACCTGGATCGCAGCTGCCCCCTTGACAGAATCCTCCCGGGCACGCTGAACCGTTCGGGTCGTTGCTCGTACAGTCGCCACTGCTTTCGTTGCACGACTCCATGCAGTCGGCGTCGCCGTCCGGTCCGGGGCACGGGTCGCCCGAACTGACACAGACGCCTATCTGACAGGTCTCGGTCCCGGTGCAGAAGAAGCCGTCGTCGCACGCCGTTCCGTCCAAGTCCCCGCAGATGCCATCGGTAAATGCACCGGTAGCGATGCTGCACGCATGGCAGTCAAAGGTGAGGCCCCCCCGCCGCACGCCTCGTTACAACACACCGAATCTACACAATGACCCGAATTGCACTGAACGCCGGTCGAGCAGAAATCGCCCAATTGGCCATCCGGAACGGCCACGCTCCAGGCCGACGTGGTCCCGTTCTCGAAGCCGTCGGTGAAGATCGGCTCTGCTACGAAAAGCGTAACCATACCGCCGGTGCTGCTCTGGGCGGCTGTGTCAAACGACACGGAGCAGCTGCCGTTCCAGCAGAAGACGACAGACACACTGTCTGAGAGACTGTGCTGAATATCGAGAATGGGGTAGTTCCTACAGGGGGCAACTCCGTCCTGTATCGGGGCTGTGATGTCGAGAAGTAGGTTCAAACCTGTGGTGGAGTCGAATGAAAAGGGCGTGGAGAAAGGGATGGTCAACTCAAACGGTCTCGGATCGGAGGTGGTGTCCGTGTTCGTCAGCACCAGGTTGCCCGAGTAGACGGTGGTCGCGTCGGCGCCGTGGTTGTCCGCGAAGGTGAAACTGAGAGCATCGGGTGCGACACTTGTGGAGGAGAGAATGACGGTGGCGTTTTCCCAGGTGCAGGTTGCGGCGGTTGTACCCATCTCCTCGTCAAGGCGAAAACTGAGAGACCCGATGACGCCGGAGTCAATCTCGGCCCCGGAGTACACCTGCTGGAGCCGGGTGGGCCGGAAATTCCCCATAAAGACGCCGGAGTTCGAGCTTCCCGCCACGGCGTCCATTCCTGCCGGAACAACCTGGGAAGAAACCGGAACGGATACACAAACCAAAAGAAACAACAAACCCGCAGTCACGTGGTACGTGGTCTTCATGAGCATCCTCCACTTGATAGATTTTTCCTTTTCAACCAGATGATTCTACCAGGTCAGCCCGCACTTCTGTCGTAGCGAAATCAAGAGAATGTTGGGCGCCCATTTCCAAAACCGCCCCGCGCCTCTGACCGAGGCGCGGGGCAAAGAAGTCGTCACTCCAATTCGAAGGTCGTCTACTGCACGTGAGCCGACCAGGCCAAAAAGTCTCCGTCTTCGAATCCGTCGGCAAAGAGCAGAGGATCATCGCTGGCGGCGATGGTCAGGGTAAGGGTGCCGGTGACACCGATGGTGACGTCCGGGATGTTGGTGGCGCCGAGCGTCAGGATGATCGTCTCGCTGCCCTCCTCCAACGCATCATCAATGATCGTGACAGGGAATGTCACCGTGGTCTGTCCGGGGAAGAACACCACCTCTGTTGGTGGTTCCTCGAAGTCCAATCCAGATTCCGCCGTCCCGGACACGGCCAACTCGGCCGTCACCTCGGTGGCCCGGGCCGCGCTGAGCGTGACGGTGACCTGGTAGGTGCCGACATCCTCAGGCAAGGTCGCTGATTCGGCGGCGAAAATCACGGTCCTGTCAAGGTCGGCATGGACCGTGATCACCGGCGAGGCCGACCCCTGGTTCTCCGCCACATCGGTTGCCCGGCAGGTCAATCCGTAGTCGCCGCTGAGCGCCGGCCACCATTGGTGAGACCACGGATCCGACCCAACGGCCTGGAACCAGGTGGCGCCGCCGTCGGTGGAGATCTCGACCACGTCCGGCCCGGAGAGATCATCGCTCGCCGTTCCGGTGATGGTGATCGGGGTCCCGGTGACCGTCTCATCATCCACATGCGAAGTAATCGTACAGGTCGGCGGTGTTTCGTCGGTACCGAATACGAAGCGAGCCGGCCCGGCCGACCAGTTCGACGTTCCGCCGTGGCTGTCCTTGGCGTTGACTCGCCAGTTGTAGAGGGTACCCGTGACCAGGTTGCCGGAACCCGTCAGCTCGGCGAGAGCCATACTCAGCGCTCCGGAAGCCCTCGCGTCGAGTGTGATATCCATCACGTCGATCTCAGGCGAAGCGAATGCCGGGTCGTCGTCGACCTGGACTCGGTAACCGGCCACGTAGTCACCGTTGTCCTCATCCGGATCGGTGGACTCCAGCCAAGACAGCCGGCCACTGAGGTCAACCAACTGACCGCCGTCTGCGGGCGCGAGTAATACCGGCACGGTCGGTGGGTGGCCGTCCAACTGGACAAAGAAGGTGGCGGTGTCCATCCATGGACCCGTGTGGGCCGAGTCGTCGGTGGCGCTGCAACGCCACCAGTACTGGGTGTCGGGCGTTAGGTCCACATCAATGGTCCACGGCGTGGTCTCAATGCCGCCGGCTACGGTAGGCACCTCGGCAACCAGATTGGTCAACCCCGAGTCGTCAAAGACCTGGTAGTGGTAGGTCAAAGGATCACTCTGGTACTCGACGGCATTGTTGACGATGAGAATCGGCCTAACCGTCGGCTCGTCCCCGCCCCAGGCCGGTGCGTTGAGAGTCGGAGCCTCGGGGGTTTGCTCACCGATGCTGATGTTGTCGAGGAAAATATTCTCGTCACCGCCGTAATTACCGATTGTCCGAAAGCGCAGCCGGAGATTGGAAACCAGGTATCCGCTGAGCGAGGTCTGCATACGAACCCACTCAGTCGAGGTCCAATAGTAGTTCAGCTGAAAATCCGGAAGGTCCTGCCACACGAGACCGCCGTCGGTCGAAACTTCGACCCTGAAGTAGGTATGGTACGGAAGATTGCCTCGGATCTGGAACGTCAGCAGCGGATCGGTCGCTGATGAGAGGTCGATCTCGCTGCCGTAGACCAGTCGGTCTTCAGAGTTGCCGAGACGGTCCGCTGCAGTATCCAGAATGCAGGTAGAACCCTCATACGGATTGTCCGAAACAGGCGCCCAAGAACCGTTCAGCCAGTCACCGGAACCGTTCTCGAAACCGTCGAAGAACGAGGGGTCGGTCGATCCTGCAATTGGGTTTTCGCCAACAAAGAGATCATCGATGTGCCAACCGTCCGTGGGTGCGGAAGCCGAGGCAATCAGCCGGAAGCGGATCCAGACCTGGCCCTGATCACGCCATGGCGAGAGATCGAAGCGTCGCGCCAGCCACTGGGGCTGAAGACCGTTGGCGCCGTAAAGAATCGTCCATGAAGCGCCGCCGTTGGAGGACACTTCAACGCGCCCCCATGTGCTGGTGGAGAAATCAAAACGCTCGTTGAAGGTCAAAACGGGCCAACTGGTGGTCGATAGATCGACGCCGGTGACGGCCCATGTGTCGGTCGAGGATGAGGCATCCCCGGGGGAATCAGCCAGGCTGGTGGAACCGCCGGTCCCGCCCGACTCAACCCTCCCCCATTCACCGGTGAAGGTCCAGACTCCGCTGTCGGCCTCGAAGTCGTCGTTAAACGGCAGGGGCAAACCGAGGGTCATGGCGGAGGTGCTGTTGGAGGGTGAGTAGACTGTGGCGGTGTCGATGAAGTAGACCCTGTAGTAATAGGTCCTACGAGTCTCGAGCCCGGTGTCGACGAATTCGGTCGTAGTCTGAGTGTCGATCAGGGCGACCAGTTCGGAGTTTGTATCGACCGTTGTGGTCTCCGAGCGATAGAGGGCGTAGGCGGCGAATGCCGGATCGTTGAGATCGTCCCACTGCAGCCGCATCGACGAGACCGTGATTTGATCGGGCGTGGCCAACGTGACGGCCTGAGGCATTTCTTCGATGACGACGTCGTCGACGAAGATGTCGGTGGCCCCGATTGAGGAACCCTGGTACACATAAAACCTGATTCTGACGCCACTTTGAAGATACGCGGCCAGAGAAA
>JAIOSJ010000440.1 GCA_021107705.1 Thermoanaerobaculales bacterium
AGCCACACCTCCGCTGTGCCGGAGAAACCGCCGTCAAAATCGGCCTCAACCGACAAAAGGCCGTTTCGGGGGCCGATCAGATCGTAAACCACCGCAGTGGCCGGACCCTGACGAATCTGTTCAGATCCAACGACCACCACCCTTTCAGCGGCCGTTTCCAGCGCCGCCTCAGTTGGATGAACACTGAGTTCCTCGAAGCCCGCAGCGAAGCGACGGCGGTCACTTGAACCCGGTTTTAAGGTCATTGGAGAACCTGCATAGCCGTATTCGAATCGCAGTAAATTTCTACCCGGCAGCAGGACACTCTCCGGGATGTCAAAGTGAGTTTTCCTTCGCGATGGTTTGATTGTGGCGATCCCAACCCTGCCGCCGTTGACGATCAGAGTGACGGTCTGGTCGGGTGATCCTGGGTAACGGAACGGCCAACAGCGCATTTCGAGCCGCCGGGCCTCGGCTGACGCGAGATCAATAACGAATTCCGACGCCTCGGCATTCGCCCATGCGAAAGCCCTCCCATTTCCCATCTGAACCCCAGAACGGCCCCAACCGGATATCAATCGAACCAACTCGGCGGGGTCACCGAAGGTTATCTTCGTGCGCTCGGGCAGGACCCTCGCCGCCGGAAATCGATCGACCAGGTCGATGGACACCGGGCCACGGATTTCCGGCGTCTCACCCTCGCCAACCGATTGAACGGAGTTTCGTCGACAACCCACCGACGCAATCACGGCGAGGACCACCATCAATGAGAAAGCCGGTCTGCTCACAGCTCTCAAATATCTGCGCAGAAGCCATCCAAGGTCTTCTCTCGCGATGACACATCCAAAAGCGCAGCGCATCTTTTCCATACCAGATACAAATGGGGATCTTTTCGTCGATTTCACGGTGCCGGATTGTATCACTGGGGCGGCAAAGTGATACAAACGGACTCCCGGTTGGTGGTTTATCGCATGGGCTGGTTGTTTGGCGTATGGGCTGGTTGTTTGGCGTATGACTGGTTTTGGGCCGACGCGGCACGTCGGCGGAGCGTCGAAGAACACAGTTTTAACGCAAAGGCGCAAAGGCGCAAAGATTTTGAGTCGGAGGGTGTTCCGGTCGAGCCCGTCCACCGCGGACTGCGTCCGCTTGAGGCAAGAAGAGAAACTCCTTCCAAGAGCGAGTTCTTGTCGATCGTATGCCTTCCGCCTCGGCCCGCTTCGCGTGCTGCCGGGCTCTCTTTTGTATGCCTCACGGGGTTGACCGCTGTTGGGACCACCGCTGGTAGAACAATCAACCATGGTTGCGCAAAACGCTGAAAGATTGGTTCGCGATAACTTAGCCCGCGGTCGGCAGAGAGATGAGCAGAGAGGAACGCTTGCTTTCCGAGCTGTTCGCCGACCTGACGGCGCGCCTGACGGGTGTCGGCGGACGCCTAATGCCGCTAATAGAAAAATCTTTGCGCCTTTGCGTCTTTGCGATAAATTCCTCCGGATATCGCCTATCGTTCTGTGCTTCTCCTTCAAACCCGACGACTCCGCGCGTGGGTCGTTCTCACGAACTCGATCGACGACCGATGCCTCCTGGGACCACCGAGTTCCAGCTCGGCATTGATTTCCTTGGACAACCCGCACCCTCCTCCCTATCTCTGCCGATCCCGTTATACTCAATCGACAGCCTCGGCGCCTGATCAGTCGCGGTAATTATCAGACAGATCGAGTCGCCACGACCAACCGAGGAGAGCGAATGAGGATTTCGACAAAATGGTGAAGCAGATCGAAGCGGAGCTTCCGAAAGGCTCGTTACCATCAAAATGAACACAAAAGACCTCACCGAACGCGACATCTGCACAAAGTTCATCACGCCGGCCGTGGTGCAGGCCGGCTGGGACCTGCAGACCCAGATTCGCGAGGAAGTGCCCTTCACTGCTGGTCGGATCATCGTCCGCGGCAAGCTCGTTACCCGGGGCAAGGCAAAACTTTGTGAGCTTTGTGACACGTGGCACCCAAATTAGGCAGGGTGCACAATGGATTTGGAATGGACCATGTTCACTCGACCAGAAGGCGAATCGTACCGGCAGATTGAGGTATCGCGAGAATCTAGCTGGAATCTGTTTGACCAGGTCGCGAAGCAGCTCGAAAATGCACTTAATGGCGTCTGGACGGAAAAACTCGACGGCTTGGATCAGCGCTACTGGGATCTATCTGCCCAAGGAGGACGGATCACCCTCCATCTGGAGCATTATCTCGGGATTTCGGTCTACCCAAGCGAGGGTAATGCGGTTGATGTTCCATCGTTGGATCTGCTCGAAAACACCTTCGCTGTATTGGCAGACTATGTACCGACACAGCTTAAAGTTTGAAGTGCGACATCAGCCTAACAAATAATTTAAATGGGACACTGTCTTATTCCTATTTAACCGGTGCCAGGTGAAACAACTTTAACAACATCCGTGCCAGGACGGTCCTTCCCGTCCTTATGATATTCTGACTCGGGGACATTGATTCGTGCCACGATCACCACGGTTGTTGACTGAGGGGGGCATCTACCACGTCTACAATCGCTTCGCTCGGGGCGAGGCGGTTCTTGAGGGCGCATGGGAAAGCGGTCGATTCCTTGAATTGATCTTTGGGCCGATCGACAGGACTGGAACGACCGAGTATCGGCCCGGTAGACTTTCTTCGTTTGTGTGCTGAAGCTCTAGAGACTTCGTTAACCGAGTTGCAGGGCAGGAGGCGGGGTGAAAGGCTGACCCGGGCGAGGAGTTGGTGGCGACCGTCGTGCTACAGAGATGGCGGCAGGGGGCCAAGGCTTTAGCAAATGTGCTGGGGATGTATCCTGATTCCGTCAGCCGACAGGCGGCCAGAGGAGAAAATCGAGCATTGGAGGATCCTGACTTCACAGGTCTTCTTGACGAACTCGACCGACTCCTTGCCAGCAAGATCGCAGGGTGGCCCACATGATCGGGAAGGACGGACCTGGCACTGATGTCTTGAGCTGAAGGTCTCCTGCACCTGTTGAAATTTCCTGCTCGGTGGATGCCTGTCGCTCAGCGTCGCCCCGACCGTGCTTCAATAGCCTATCAGAGAGCGTCCGGAGGCTGATCTCCCCCTCCGCCTCCGGAGCTGCCGCCGTCGTCCTTGCCGTCGTCTCGTAGGTAATCCAAGAAGGAACGCGCCAATGCGTCGGGGCTTTCGTCGCCGCTTTTCCGGCCAGGGTCCTTTCCGGTTTCGATAACGGTACGGACTCGTGGGCCGTAAACCTGTATGAACTGGATCATGCCGTCGAAGGCCCGGAAGAACTGGCGTGAAGTCATGACCGCGTCTTCCAGCGGAAACTCGATCGTCGCCCGGATTTCTCCGTCGGAAGGGTCATACTCCCATTGGAGCATCTTGGTTTCCCACGAGATATTGAGCAGGGTCTGCATCAAAGGTAACTTGTTCGGGCCCTCCGGGTATTTGAAGAGGTTGGGCACGATGATCTCGAAAAAGCCGCCGTTTTCTTGAAGGCGGAGGATGAAGAGAACCCTGTCAAATCCTGCATCCTGGAAACCAAAGGGTACGACGACGGAACCGCGAGCCTCGTCCCCCTGGAATTGCAGGTTCCTGCTGCTGAGAAATTCCTCGATCTGGGTGAAGCTACACGACATTTCGACCTCCCGATCAATCAAGCTTCGGCGTCGTGACGCCTGTTGCGTTGCGGCCGAGGACCTGCCGAATCATGTCGCCGGGGACAGATTCGTGCTCGATCAACAGCGTGGCAACGGCTTCCAAGGCGTCCCGGTTTTCTTCGAGGTGCCGCTGTACATTCTGTTCCTCCTGCCGCAACATGGATTCTACTTCCGTCTGGATCGCCTCCACGGAGGTTCCCTCAGGGAGAAGTTCCCGTAGGGCCAGAATGGATACTGGGCCCACGGTCGAGGACATACCATAGCGACTGACGGCCAGGGTGGCCACCTGAGTGGCGACCGCAAGATCTTGACTACAGCCGGCGGAAACTTCCTCGACGCCAAAGGCTATAATCTCTGCGCCCCTCCCAGCGAGGGCCGTCCTTATCCGTGAGCGGATGCCGGACACCGTAATCGAGGCAAACTCGCTTTCAGGCAGAGACTCGACAAAACCAAGGGCTCTCCCGCGAGGCAGAATCGTCGCCTGGTGAACGCTCCCGGCTCGTTCCAGTTCGCCGATGATGGCGTGGCCGGCCTCATGCACAGCCGTGCGCCGCATCTCGGTCTCTGGTGGCAGAGCCCCCTCTATCCTGAGTCCATAACGCACGGTGGTGACGGCCTCCCGGAATTGCTCCATGGTAACGAGAAGAAGGTCTCTATCGCGACCGTCTTTCTCGGTTTGGCGCAGGGCCAGGATGGCAGCTTCCTGGACAGCCCGGGCCAGCTGGGCGCCTGAGAGTCCCATGGCTGAACGCGCAACGGCGCCGAGGTCTACATCCTTGGCAAGGGGGAGTTGAGCGGTCTTGCTCTTCAAAAGCTCGAGGCGCGCTTCCACATCCAGATTCCCAACCGTGATGATCAGGTCGAAACGTCCCGGTCTCTTTAGAGCGGGGTCGAGAATGTCGGAGCGGTTGGTGGCGGCCAGGAAAAACACCGGTTTGTCACGTTCTGAAAAACCGTCCATCGAAACCAGTAACTGGTTGAGCATTGAGTCGTGAACCGAATTCTGGCTAGCTCCACGCTGACCAGCAATGGCATCGATTTCGTCAATAAATACGATGGATGGCGCGTACATGGCTGCACGCTCGAATAACTCCCGAATATTGGACTCGGACTCCCCGACCCACTTCGAGGCGAAGTCTGTGGCGCTGACGGCAAAAAAGGGTAAACCCGCTTCCCCGGCGGTAGCGCGAGCCAAGAGCGTTTTGCCGTTACCGGGCGGACCTTCTAGGAGAATTCCCGCAGGAAGGCGGATTCCAAGACTCCTGAGAGCCTCGGGGTTCCGCATCCATGTCAGAATTTCCCTCAGTCTTCGCTTGGCTTCGTGACCGCCGGCAAGGTCGCTAAAGCGCTCGGAAGGAATACCGGTAAAGGTCAATCTGGCTGTGCGATCCTTCGAAGCTACCACCGTTTTGATGTGAAGGTCGATGGGCCGGAGACTCAGAGTACCTTCTTTCCCCTCGAAATCCAGGCTCACGTCCCACTGGAAGTTCGCAGTCTGACGGGTACGAAAGGCCTCCCTGAGATAACGTTCGCGAAGAACGGACAGGCGGATTTGAGCCAGGGTTCCTTTCTCCCCGGTCTCCCACGATTTCGGATCACCCACGAGAAAACCCCGTGCCCCGCTGTTTCTCAGCAAGCGGTCCTTAGTCCTTTCGAGTTCTCCCCCGACAAGGGGCCGACTGGAGAAGATGTATAGCGGAAGTTCGGGCTGAACCTCACGGATTTTCCTGATCAATCGAGCTGCCGGAGCAATTGCGGGGGCACCGGCATCTTCGGCCTCCAACGAGAGGTCGATCAATGCAATTTCAGGAGGATTTCGGCGGAGAGCTTCTTTAAATTCCGAGGTCTTAGCGAAGGACCAGGCAAGTTCCGGGAAGCGCCCCCCGAGACTCTCTTGGTCCACGTTAGAACTTATCATCAAAAAACGATCTCCCCCATTGTAGATCGTATCCAGGAGTCTCCCCCCATCGCCCCTGGGCAGGTCCAGAACGAGGTTTCGGACTCGTTCCCAGTTTCCTTTCTCGCCGAAGAGTTCCGTCCGACGTTCGGAAAGGACCGTCCGGATCGCATCCTTGACCGTCAGGGGAACTCCCGCAGTCAGACTCCGGGCGTCAAGATCCGGTCCCAATCGTTGGATCAATAGCGTCAGTATCCGTTCGTCCACCGGCTGTAGGCTCAAACCCAGTTGTAACTCTAGTTCGACTGCAAGTTCGCTGAGGGCAAGGGCGGCGATCTCTTCCAGAGCCATCGGCGTCAAGTGCTTGAAGAGGATCGGGTAACCCTTGGCCAGTCGTGAAACCAGTTCCGGCCTCAGTACCGGCAATCCGGTCATGGGATGGGTCGCTCCACTGAGAGCCTCGAGGACGGCCGGTCGCGAATTTCCCTCGTCGGCAGAGATGCTGCCTCCAAGGGATGTGGAGTAAAGTTCTCTTCCGAGGTTCGTGGTGAATGCCACGATGTTCCCGGCGAAGGAAATTTTCTCCCTGGTGAATTTATCCTCCAGAATCCCGTAATCCAGGAGCTGGAGGAGGAGGTTCTGTACCGAGGTGTGCGACTTCTCCACTTCGTCCACGAGGATCAGGCCTTCGGGATGCTCTTTCCCGAATTCCGTCAAGATACCCGGTCGGGCCCCCTGGTACGAGGGTTCGAATCCAACGAGTCCCCGGAAGCCCTCGTGGTCCGCGAAGGCCGACATGTCGAGGCGGAGGAATGCCTCCTTGTCCCCAACTGTCAATGCCTCGCCCAGGAGTTGGGCGGTGTAGGTTTTCCCAACTCCGGGAGGTCCGAGAAAGAGGAGAACGATCTGGGGGGACTGCTGGTCGTCACGGGCAGAGATCTTGGCCTGAAAGATAGCGTCCGCGATCTGTTGGACGGCGTCCTGCTGACCGACCACCTTGCGTGACAATATATTCTGGACGGCGAGGACGTCGCCCATAATCCGGTCGAGATTTGTTGGAGATTCGCTCTCTTTAAGAAGGCGAACCTCTGCAAGGGAAGGATTGAGTCGACGGATTTCCTGCATGGCCGGATCCGCCGGTAGCTCCATCAGCGCCTTCATAAATGCGACGAAGGGTACCTGGCCGTCATGAAGCTTGTAGAGTTCTTGGTAGACCGGCTTAACGACGGGGCCCAGAGCGATTTTATCTCCGGGAGTGGGATGATCTCCGAGTTCCCTACCCAGTTTTTCGATCTCCGGCGGCAAGATCAAGGGGTCTGAAAGGGAAAGACCAGTGAGAAGTCCTTCGGAGAGGGCCGCGTCCGCAGCGATTCCTGCGAGAAAGTGTCTCGGTTCAAGGGCCTCAGCCCCTGTCCGCTCGACGGCCTTTTTCGCCAGTTGTACCGATTGTCCCATCAAGTCGGGCATGACTCAGCCTCCTCTCTCCGCTAGCCGCTTCAAAATCGACCCCAGTTGTCAGAAGCGGTCGCTGCCCCCGAGTTTGGCTTCCCACTCGTCGCCCGTCTTGGCCAGAACCGCGATGACCAGAGCCATTTCATCCGGTTCCAGCCGATCGAGGATCATGTTATGGGCAAAAACGAGAAAACGCTTTCCGCCTTCATTCAGGATGCCGAAGGCGCCCATCTTGAAGTCCTGGTTGGCACGGAGTAGTCCATCCGCCACATCGGAGGGCATAGGAGAAGATGGAAGCTCCCGTACAAGGGTGGAAATGTTGACCACGGGATGATTTGCAAGGTCTCCGGCGGGATGGAGAAAAACCTGCTGGCTCCGCCCATCTCCAAATCCCATCTGGCACGTGACCATTCCCGGATTTCGCTTGATGATCTTCAATCCTGCTCGGTTGGCGATGTTTTCCACGAGTTCTGCAAAAGCCATTGAATCCTCCTTCTATCGATATATGATTCCCTGATTCCCTTGAGGTTTCCTCTTTGGGAAGTGCTAATTCAAATAATAACTTGCCTCCGTGTGCCTCACAAGCCGCTTGGGCTCAATATCTCATCCTAACATGTGCTCAGGAACTTCCGGATTTTGGAACGTCTTGAGAATCATGATGGCTGTTTGGCCCAATATCGCAGATTACGGGCGCAATTCATCGCGCCTGCGAACATTCGTGCCATCCGTGCCAGGACGGTCCTTCCCATCTTTATGATATTCTGGAACGGCATGGGTGCCACGTGTCACATTAAAACAATGGCGAGGGAAGCATTTAAAAGGGACACTTATTCTTCATTCGACGCCGGTGCACCCGCCAGGTGCACCAGAAGGCCGGTGTCCCGAACCGAGCCACACACCGGGAGGTCGCTCAAAGCATCAGCGCGCTGATCTCACCGTCAACAGTCCGCCAGAGGAAGAAACAGTCTGATTCAAGGAATGAACAGTCCTTCAGGGGAATCGATCGAATCTATAGCATCCGGAATTCCTATAAGGGACATCTGTCGAACTCTTGGCTGCCGTCCATGCTGAGAGGTCACCTGACTCGAAGCCGTCGGAAAACAGGAGGTTGTCGATGAACACCTTGAAGCCGGCATAGAAATCGGCAAGGTATACGTATCCCCCGGAGACGGCCACATCGTGAGGGAGCCCGGGCGTCTCATAGAACCCGATCTCGGAGGGATCGAAGGGGTCGGAAACGTCGATGACCC
>JAIOSJ010000424.1 GCA_021107705.1 Thermoanaerobaculales bacterium
TTCTTGAGGACGGCAGGGTCATTGTCTACGACTTCGGGTGCGTGAAAGAAGTGCCTGAGTTCATTTCCCACGGGTACGCCGCTCTCATGTCGGCGGTCCTCGAGGGCCGGCCGGGTGAGGTCCCCGGGATTCTGCAGAAAATGGGCATCGAGACCACAGCCGGCGGGACCATGCCGGTTGAAATTTCCGATGCCTATGCTCAGGTTCTGAGTCGAATCGTGCGCGAGGAGCCGCCGTATACCTTCGGGGAGGATGATTTCTTCCAGGAGATGATGGAACTCGGGCGAAAATACTGGTCAGAGGCCGCCAATATGACCTTTCCCAGCGACTTGGTCTTCGTCAACCGGTCGTTTGGTGGTCATGTCGGCAATCTCGGGCGCCTCCGCGCCACCGGTCCGTGGAGGGAGATGATCGCGGGGTATGCGTGCAGTGCCTCCTAACGCCGCTTCAGAAAACCTCCGAGCAGGCCGGCGCCGATGGCTTTGCTGAGTTGACCAAGGGTGTCTCCACCGAGAAGTTGACCTCCGAGAGACTCGAGTAATGACGACATTTTTCCTCGAATTTCCGCCTCAGTTAGGGTTCTCACAGAATATATATGAGTGAGGCAAAAGACTTGTGGCCTCGTAAATTCGGCATCAGATTAGTACAGCCCACAAATTTTGAAAAGAACCTTGGCAAAGACTGCTTCGGCGGGTACCATGCGCGGCGGTGTTGGGTTGTTTTCCGGCTATAAGACCAACGCTGAAAATCAAAGCTGGAGGCGTCGATGGCTGCGAATCTTCAAGGGCGACACTTTCTGAGACTTCTGGACTTTTCCCCGCAGGAAATCCACGATCTTCTGAGACTTTCCGCAACCGTCAAGGCCAACAAGAGGGCCGGCGTGCGGGGACGAACGCTCGAGGGTAAGAGTATTGCGCTCATCTTCGAAAAACCCTCGACGCGGACTCGGTGCGCTTTCACTGTGGCCTGTATCGACGAGGGCGCCCACCCGGAGTACCTCGGCAAGGGCGACATCCAACTCGGGAAGAAGGAGACCGTGGCGGACACCGCACGGGTCTTGGGCCGCATGTTCGACGGGATTCAGTTTCGGGGTTTCGCCCACCAGACGGTGGAAGGGCTCGCCCAGCATGCCGGCGTTCCGGTTTGGAACGGCCTGACCGACACCTGGCATCCCACCCAGATCCTCGCGGATGTCCTGACGGTGCAGGAAGAATTCGGCCGTCTTCAGGGTCTGGCTCTGGCCTACCTTGGAGATGGACGGAACAACATGGCGAACTCTCTCATGGTGGGTTGCGCGAAGCTGGGAATGGACATTCGCATCGTTGCGCCGGCGAGTCTTCATCCCGATCCGGATCTCGTACGCCAGGTTGAGGAGATTGCGGCCGCAACCGGAGGCAAGGTGCTGATAACAGCCGATATCGCTTCGGGGGTGAAAGGGGCGCACGCCCTCTACACCGATGTGTGGGCTTCGATGGGCGAGGAGACAAAGATCGCCGAACGTATCGCCACCCTGGGTCCTTACAAAGTGACGCAGAAGATGATGGAAATGACCGGGCGGAGAGACAGCATCTTCCTGCACTGTCTGCCGGCGTTTCACAACCTCGAGACCGAGGTCGCGCAACAGTATCCCGAGATCTGCGAGGTCGAGGATGAAGTCTTCGAGGGCGCGCAGAGTCGGGTGTTCGATCAGGCCGAGAACCGGCTCCACACCATCAAAGCCGTGATGGTCGCCACCCTGGGCCGCTGAAGAAAAACTGAACGGAGATATCGTGAAAAAAGTTGTCATTCTCGGCGCCGGTCGTTCCGCTCCATATATCATTCGTCGCATGGTGGACCTTGCCCCCGAACGGGGTTGGGAGGTCGTCGTGGCCGACATAGACAAGGACGCTGCTCAAAGAAGCATCGGCGGCGAGGTCTCTTATGCCACCGCCTTGGCTCTCAACGCCACCGAAGAGCCTGAGTTGGCAGGTGCCATCAAGGGTGCCGACGTGGTGTGTAATTTTCTTGCTCCACGGTTTCAGCCTGCCGTTGCCCGCCACTGTGTTGAAGAGGGCGCCCACATGGTGTCGGTCTCCTACATCTCCGAAGAAACGAGGGAGTTGGACGGCTGGGCCCGGGACCAAGGGGTGATGTTGCTGGGTGAAATGGGCCTTGACCCGGGGATCGACCATATGATGGCTATGGAGGCCGTTCAGGAGGTCAGGAGTAGGGGAGGGAAGATTCTCTCGTTCCGCTCCTTCGGTTCGGGTGTTCCTGAGCCGGACAGCAAATCGAACCCCCTCCAATACCTCATTACCTGGAATCCCTGGAATGTCGCGACGGCCGGGCGGGCGGGCGCCCAGTACATGCTCGACGGTCAAATCCGCATCGTTCCTCACCGCCGGCTCTTTCTCCACACCTGGCCGGTGGAAGTCGAAGGTGTCGGAACTCTTGAGGCCTACCCCAACCGAGATTCACTGAGCTATCGCGATCATTTTGATCTCCACTATGCGCGAACCATGATTCGAGGAACTCTGCGGTGGCCGGGCTTCTGTGAGACCTGGGCAAAGATCGTCAAGCTCGGCCTCACCAATACCAACCTCAATATCCCGGACCTCGCCGATCTGTCGCCGCGTGAGGTGGTTGGAATGTTCCTGCCGTTGCCGGTGCCTGCGGATCGGGTGGTTGAGGCGGCGACCCTCTTCCTCGAACTCAACCCGACCGGGCCGATCATCAGCAACCTGCGTTTCATCGGGCTTTTCGATGACGAGCCGAGCGGCTGCCCAGGTCACACCGCGGCGGACATGGTGGCCCACCTCCTCGAGGCGCGGCTTGCGCCCCCGCCGGGCGCTCGGGATATGGTGATCCTGGTGCACCAGATGGACGTCAAATTTGGCGACCAACAGGATGAGGGGTGCGAGCGAGTGACCTACACCATGGTCGACACCGGTGACGCTCTGGGTATGTCGGCAATGGCCAAGACCGTAGGGCTGCCGGCCGCCCTGGCGGCAGAGATGATGTTGGCCGGCGAATTGCAGCTTTCCGGCTGTCTGCTGCCGACCGACGGTGCGATCTACAAGCCCGTTCTGAAGCAGCTGAAGGAAGAAGGACTGGGCTTTACCGTGACGACTGAGGCCATTCAAGGGTGTGGAGAGTCGCTGGGGTCGCTTTAGAGCTGTCGGATTACAGCTGTCGGAAGAGCTGTTTCGAGACACCGGTCTTCTGGTTCGCTCCGCGACCCAGCGTCGCCCGAGCAGCGCGGTCACGCGAGGGGGATTGAAACGGCTGCGACCACGCTGCTCGGGCGACGCTGGGGTGGTGAAAGCCACACCAGAAGGCCGGTGCTTCGACTCAAGCTGCTCACGAAAACAACTCAAAGAAGCGTTTCCGTTTCTAGCCTCCGTCAATCAGCATCAACTTGTCGCTCCGAGAGAGCTGCTTGATGCGGTACTCCTCACTCAGGGCTTCACCCCAGGTCTCCACCTCGCATGACCACACCAGCTCAACCGGCAAACGCGTCTGCGTGTAGCGGGAGGCACGACCTGACCGGTGAACGCCTAGCCGCGCTTCGAGGTCCTTCGCGCTGCCGGTGTAGAGACTTTCATCGGCACACCGGAGAATGTAGACAAAGGGCATTCGCGTTCAGCGGCCAGCGGCCGCGTGGAGGATGTTCACGTACTCCTTGAGAAGGTGCTTCCGACCAATCTTGCCTTGATCCTCTACAACTCTCAGCCAGGATCCGCTTCCGTAATCCAACTCCACCTTCTGCCAGTAGCCGATGTCTTCATTGTCCAAGTACGATTTCCTTCCCGCGAAGGTACCACTATCCGTGAAAGCGTAGAGTTCCCCGGCGTGGGAGTACTTGATCAGCAGAAACGGCCCCTTGACGCCAAGCTTGACGCGTGTGCTGGCGTCCTCCGGGACCAGGAGGCGGGCAAACTGCTTTTCTCCCGGTTGACTCGGTGGAACGTGGGGAACCAAGTCGTCGGCGTTGACGATCCGATAGGACCGACCGCGGTGGGCTGCTTCATAGGCCTTGACGAACTTCTCGTCACCCACCCGTGGCGAAGCAAAGGTATAGATGCCGGCCACAGGGGTGCCATCTATCGAGGCGCGCATCGCCGCGAGGTGTGACAGGCCCCCCCCAAGACTGTGACCGGTGATCCAGATGCTCTTGCCCTTCGCATTGGCTTGCTTGAGGAGATCCGAAATTGTGGGCCACCCCTGATCCAGAGCACGAACGAAGCCCTTGTGGACCTTTCCCGGAAGCCCCGTCTTCTTGGTCTTTGACTGACCGAATTTCAGATCGGTAAGCCAGTCCTGCGCCGTCGTCGACCCACGAAAGGCCAACACCGCATAGGAACTGTGCTCTGCGAACACACAATGAAGCTGAGTGTCCTTGATCAAACGGGCGGATTGGAAACCAACCTCGTCAAGATCCGCTTTGATTCTCGCTTCGTCATTCTGACCTGCAACTGCCACCATTGAAACGAGAAACGATGCATTGGAGAGAGAAAACGACGACGCTGTGGAGTCCATTGTCCTGGGAAAAATGCCCTGCGCTGTGCACGGCAGGGCCACCAATGCCGCAAGGCTCGTCAGGATTGCGGCTCGTAGCAGGTTCATCCTCGACCAATAAACCGAGATCCCGCCCTGGACGCCATCTCGAATCCTTGCAGAGCTCGGATTGTTCACTTGCTTCCTCCTCGCGCAGTGCAGCCGGTGCCAAACGTATCGCCGCAATCGGTTGCCGGAAATACCTTCAAAAGTTGCTCAATCTCAACAATGAGAACCACCCTACTGAACAGAGCGAGGGTAGCAAGGGATAGTGATTTCCTTTCCGGCATCCCCAACATCATACCAGGCAGTTTCAAGTATCAAGTTTCATTTTTCCCCCTCCCAGTGTCCAATATTCAGCGCCGCCTTCCTTTTTCAGGGATAATGGTTGGGCGACACTTGGAGGTACGAGATGAATCGGAACTATCGGCTCGTTCTGTCTCTGTTTCTTGTGATGGTTCTTGCAGCCGCAGGGGTGACGGCGCAGGAGCGTCCTTCGGAGCTTCCCGACCTGAAAGACACCGGCGTGGTAGTGCCGTGGTCGGACTTCAAGGTCCTTCTCGAGGACCTCAAGAGAATTCCTGTGCCGACGCCGGTTCCTCCACCGCCGGTGGACCACGCCTTCTCCGAGTGTCGTATCACTGCGGTTGCCGATGCGGAAGAAGAGCGGCTGCAGGTGGAAATGGCATTCACGGTTCAGGTGCTTGACGATGAGCGCTGGGTTGAAATCCGGGTTGCTCCTGCTGATCTTGCTCTGGACAGGGTGAGCATGGACGGGGCGCCTGCGCGGCTCTACCGCAAGGGCAGCTTTCAGTGTGTCGCCGTTCGGGGCCGAGGTCGCCACTCCTTCGACATCAGGGCCTTGGTTCCGGTCGTTCGGCTTCGTGGGCGGTGGACCGCCTCGTTGCGCTATCCGCCGGCGCCGGTGGTGTCTCTGAATATCGAAGTCCCAGGCGCCGACCGCGTGATCGAGGTCGAAGGTGGGGTCGTTCGCAGTCTCGAAGCGACTAGGGATGGAAGAACGAGGCTGTCGGCGGCCCTGACCAACAGCGGGGGCGCAACCGTGGGCTGGTTTTCCAAGATTCCTACGGACGCAAAGGAATCAACTGTTTTTGCCGATGTGGCGAGCCTCCTTGTGATCGGTGAGGGAAATCTCCGCGGCAACTCAATCATCACCTATACGATCCACGGGCAGGGTGTGAGTCATTTCGAACTCGAACTTCCGGCCGAAATTGCCGTCATCGACGTCAGTGGTCAGGGCGTTACCGAGTGGAAGCTTTCGGCTGCCGAAGAGAACCGGCAGCGGCTTTCTGTGGCGTTGGCTTTTCCGGCTGAGGGCGCCTACAGTTTCGAGATCGAATTCGAGAGGGCGCTCGAGGGCGCCGACACGGCTTTCGAGCTTCCCGACATTGTTCTCGAAGGTGTGCGCCGAGAACGGGGCTACCTGGCGGTTGCTGCGGCCACAAATGTCGAGATCACGCCGGGTGACTCAATCTCGAACGCCGCGGCGGTGGATCCGTCGGAAATGCCGCCCTCCCTCGCCGCTCGCGCCGGGTCGGATGTGCTCTACCTCTTCAAATACCTCCGTCATCCGGTGGTGATTCCCCTTACCGTCATCAAGCACGAAGATCTATTGGTGAAACGAACCATCGTCGAGAGGGCGCGGTTGTCGACATTTGTGAATCCCCAGGGGCGCCGCCTGAGCTCGGC
This sequence comes from Thermoanaerobaculales bacterium, assembly GCA_021107705.1. GTDB lineage: Bacteria > Acidobacteriota > Thermoanaerobaculia > Thermoanaerobaculales > Sulfomarinibacteraceae > JAIOSJ01. The sequence goes on from JAIOSJ010000424.1 coordinate 6,247, forward strand.
TGTTTTTCGGGTAAAGAACAATCGCAAGCAGTTCCTGGCCGTCAGCTTGCCGGAGGGCGCTACACTCTGGGGCGCTTTTCGTGAGGGCAAGCCGGTCAAGGCGGCTCTGAGGGAAGATGGGGCGGTGCTGGTCCCTCTGAAGAAAATGGCCCTCGGCCGAGGCGAGGAACTGAGGCCGTTTGATGTTGAGGTTACCTGGTTCGAGGAGGGCAGGCCTTCCCTCGGGGTGGGCGGTTATTCCTTCGAGGCGCCGGCTCTTGACGTCGATATTCTGGATCTCCAGTGGAAGGTCTTTTTGCCGCGCCAGAAACGGTATTTCGCCTTCGGCGGGACTCTGGAGATGGATCCGGTTGGGGATCTGCAGGTCGTGAACGGACTGGTCTATCGCTTCGATAAAGGTTCGGCCGTCGGCGCCGGCAAGGTCACGTCGCTCGACGAAGACAAGGAATATGAAGGACAGCAGTTGGAAGCCGAGGAATCGACCCAGAGGTTTCTATCCCAGGTCACTCAGTCCAATGTCGCAAATCTCGATTATTCCGCGATCCAGGGAGTGGGGGGAAGGGCCCGCGGTGTTCTCCCGGTCCGAGTGGTTGTGCCTGAGGTCGGCCTGGAGCTTGGCTTCTCCGGGCGTCTTGTTGTGGCCGATGAAGCCTCTACGGTCACGATGATTTTGGCCCCGGCGGCGTGGCGGAGTCCACGATTCGGTCGTGGAAGCACCGCCTTCCTGGCCTTTCTTCTGACGCTCGCCGGCGGGCTGGCGATCGTATTCGAGGCTGATCGTCGGCGACTCTGGCTCTTTGCCTCCGGACTCCTGCTCATTCTGTTCTTCTTGGCTTCGGCTCAGCACCGGACGGCATTCGTTGTCGGTTTCCTATTGGCCGCGGCGGCGGCGTGGATTCTACGCTGGTTCCGCAACCGTGAGCCGGCCGTTGAGGACGGGTTCTGATGGCCGGGCTCATGCGATCCGTCGTCGTCTTGTTTTTGACCCTGCTTCTGAGCCCTTTCATGGCCGGTGCACAGATCGTATTGCCGGACTTGCCGGACACGGACCTGGAGATATCGTGGCAGGACTTCAAGGCTCTGCTTGAGGCGGCCCAGAAGCCTCCGACGACCCAGCCGCCCCCGCCCCGGGACGCCTTCCTTCGCTCGGCCGAGTACCGTGGGAGACTCGAGCCAGGGGTAATTCAGCTGCGGGGAATCCTGCGTCTTGAAGTTCTCAAAAGCGGGTGGGTGAGCATTCCCTTGTGGCAGCGGGGAATTTCCGTTCTCAGCTTCTCAGGAGGGGGGGCCACTCTGTCCCGCAGAGGTAGCGGAGTCGAGGCTTTGGTTGAGGGTCCGGGCACATTCGACATCGAGGTTCAGCTGGCGATTTCCGTTCCCGACAACCCAGGTGAGAATCGTCTGTCGGTGGTCTTCCCCGAGGCGCCGATCAACGTGGTCGAACTTCGGGCCGGGGCCGGCGTCGAGGATCTTCGAGCAGAAATCGCTTTGGTGGTCAGCGAGGGGCCGGGGGTTCTTCGGTTTGCTCTGGCCTCCGGGCAGGCCACCGTTGCATGGCGTCGACCATTTACCCGTGGAATCGAAGCCGGCGGGGAAGAAATCGAGCGGGAACCGCGGGTTCACGTCGTTTCATACGAACTGCTCGATGTGGGAGAGGGCTCGCTGGGTGGATTGCTGATTCTGGACTATCAGGTGCGCGTGGCCGAGGTTGGGCATTTCGATCTGCGGATGCCTGCGGGCATCGAAGTCTTCGACGTGACTGCGCCCGGCCTCGAGAGCTGGAAGATCCTTCGCAGAGAACAGGATCGCGTTCTTCACCTTGCACTGGCGGCGCCGGTTGAGGGTGCGCTTCGTGCCGTCGTGAGCTTCGAGGGAACCTACGATGCGGAAACCGGCCTTCTTGAGGCGCCCCGCTTTGCGCCTTTGTCGATAGAGCGGGAGGCGGGCTTTGTGGCGATTTCGGCTGAGGGCGCCGAGGTGGAGTTGAGGCTCGGGGAGAGTGTGTTGCCGGCGGATCCGTCCGAGATTCCCGGCGAGGTGCAAGCATTCGGCGGCAATGCGGTGGTGGCCTGCAAGTTTTCCGGAGCGCCCGGCGGCATCCAGGTTGCCGTCACTGAGCACGCCGATGCTTCGGTCCTGACAGCTGTTATCGAGAGGCTCAACGCCACGACGGTTGTGCTTGAGGACGGGACCGAGGCTCTCTGGCTTGACCTCGGCTTGAAGAACAACCGCAAGCAGTTTCTCAAGCTGGCCTTGCCGGATTCCGAGATGGAGATCTGGTCCTTGTTGGTGGATGGTGAGCCTGCTCGACCGAAACGCAGTGACGACACCGTTTTGGTGCCTCTGCCCCGCGGCGGTCGTGAGACCTCGACTTCGGTCTCCCTCGTGATGCTTCACCAGGGCCCCAGGATCAGGCTCTTCCGGCGGACTGAGCCGGCGCTGCCCCTCTTCGATGTACCGGTGACCGAGGCGATGTGGACGGTGTACCTGCCCCCGGATCGCCGCTACAAGGCGTTGCGCAGCCCCTTCACACCGGTCTCGGAAACGGCGCCCCTGATCCGTTCGCGGCCGGGTGGGGGCTGGATGATGGGGGTTGCATCGTCGGCAGGCGATTATGCGTCGGCGCCGGTCTCCGAAGAGACGGTGATGAAGCAGAAGAAGCAGGAGACGGATGCCTTTGTGCAGATGAAAAGCCGTCAGGGCGCCATGCGCCGGGGCGCCCTGCCTGTGCGCATCAATCTGCCCCAAGGGGTGACGAGTCTGCCGAAGATCTCGGCTGCACGGATCTTGATGGTGGACGAGACTCCGGTTCGGCTCCCGATCCGGGTCTATCCGAATTGGATTCACAGTCTGATGACCCTGGTCAACGTTCTTGCCGTCGCCGGAGCAGCATTCCTGCTCGGTGTGTGGCGCCGAGAACAGCCGCGCTTCCTTGTGGCTGCGGCTCTGCTCTTACTCTTGAGCTTAATCGTGCCCGGCGGTCCGGGGGTTGTGGGCACTCTCTTGTTGGCTGGGTTTCTTGGGGCCTGCCTCCAGGGCGCTCGGGCGGTGCACCTCTGGTGGAAGGCAAGAAGTAGAACCGCCTCTGAGTGAAGCATAAAAAATGAGCCCCGTGAGGGGCCCAGGAAAAAGGAGGAGGATTCCAATATGGGTTCAAACCTCCGAATTGGCTGTGACGGCCGTCACTGGGCGGCCTTTTCTCCAACCATGACCGCATTGCGGAGCTGATCAAGGATTGACTCCAGGCCTCCGGGTGAGTGGGGAAGGAGAATAGTATTCGAGCCGGAACCGCCGCCGACTTCCTTCAGCATGTCGAAATACTGAGTAATGAGGATGATTTGCAGGACATCTTCGGTCTTGACCCCGGCGACGCCCTCCTGGAAATCCTCGACGCTCTCGCGCAGCCCGTCGATGATCGCCTTACGCTGGCCGGCGATGCCCCTGCCCTGAAGGATGACCGATTCGGCTTCGGCTTCGGCCTTTTTGACCATGAGGATCTTCTCCGCCTCGCCCTTTTCCTCGGCGGCTTTCCTCAATCTCTGGGCGGCGTTGATTTCGTTCATCGCCTCCTTGACCCGTTCGTCGGGGTCGATGTCGTTGACGAGAGCGCCGATGATGTCGTAGCCGTATTTCTCCATGGTCTCCTTGAGGTTTTCTTTGACCGCATCGGCGATCTTGTCCTTGTTGCGGAAGACCTCGTCCAGCTTCATGTTCGGAACCGTTGAGCGGACCTCGTCGAAGACATAGCTTTCGATCTGTTGAATCGGATTGGCCAGTTCGTAAAAGGCTTCTTTGGCGCGTACTGGGATGACTGTGTACTGCACCGCGATGAGCAGTTTCACGAAGACGTCGTCGAGGGTCTTGGTCTCGACATTCACCTGCATTTCCTGGACCTTGAGGGATAGACGTGCGGCGACAGACTGCCAGGGGAGGACCAGGTAAGGGCCGGCATTGACGATCTTGTCGAATCGCCCGAATGCCTCGATGATGGCCACCTGTTTCTGGCGCACGACGGTGAAGTAGGGAATGATCATAAGGTCCTCCATTGGTTGGGTTAATTGGCTTTGGCGCCGGTTGAGATCTCAGGTAAGAAATACGCAGAAATTTGCCGTTTGTTGCAGCACGGGCGGGCACGGGGACCCGCGCCTACAATGCCGTTCACCCAGTTTTCGACGCCTTTTCAAAGATCCCGGCTATCGCCACCCGGGAGAGTGTGTGGTAGCGATCCTTCATCTCGTCGAAGATCTCCTGCGCGAATGCGTGCAGCTCTTCTCTTTCGAGCAGCTCTGTGTACAGGGGGCGCAAGAACTTGGCTCGGCCGACTGTTGTCAGTATCTCGCGAACTCGGGGAAGGACCTCGTCGTAGGCCGAACGCACTGCGAGCGTGAGCCAGGCCACGAGGATCTCGTAGTTTCCGGATGTACTGAGTCCAAATGTGCCATCCAACTCTTCACATCCTTTGACACTCATGACCTTGGGCAATGCCTTGAGATAGAGAAGCCACTCCTCGGATGACCAGGCATCGACCTGATCGCGGTCTGGGCGAACGCCGCCGTCCCAACCCTCCGCCAGGGAGCGAAGGCGCTCCAGGGCATCTGACGTGAAGACGGGGGCGTTTGCCGGTAGCCCCTTCTGGAAGACCCATTCTTGAACGCCGACCCGGTCCAAGAGGCCGGGCGCCTCCTCATCGATGAATCGGAGGAGTTCGTCCGTCGTAATGGATGTGAAGCGGAATCTCTCGATGTAGCGGCCGACGACGACATCCCATTGTTTCCGGCCCAGCGTCTGTTCGAGCAGGGTCACAAACAAGAAGCCCTTTTCATAGGGTACCAGCGAGTAGACCTCATCGGGGTCCACGCCCTCCAACGGGGTCTTGAGTTGCGTGTAGGGGCTGTCCGGCCCGAAGTTCTCCATCGCCGCCTCGAGTTCAATACGGCCGTTTGCCGCGTGCAGAGCCGCAAACTCGGGTCCTTCGAGGGCCTCCAAGATGCGCCTCTCGGCCCAGACCGTGAAGCCCTCGTTGATCCAGAAATCCTCCATCGTGGCGTTGGTCACCAGATTGCCGGTCCAGGAGTGGGCCAGTTCGTGGGCGACGACATTGACGAGAGACCTGTCTCCGGCCAGAAGAGTTGGTGTCAGAAAGGTCAAGCGGGGATTTTCCATGCCGCCGTAGGGGAAGGAAAAGGGCATGACGATCATGTCGTAGCGGTCCCACTCGTAGGCGCCGAAA
>JAIOSJ010000150.1 GCA_021107705.1 Thermoanaerobaculales bacterium
GACCTCGGTCTCGCCGCGCTACATTCGGGCTCTGCGCGAGGCGGTGACCGCACGTGGGATGGATGTCGCAGAGGGAGGGAGTCTGTACTCGGATGCGTTGGGGAACTCAGATGGACCGGCTGCGGACTATGTTGGAACCGTCCGGGAGAACGTCGACACGATTGTTCGAGCCCTCTCCGGGTCCGATTCTGAGTCTCCGGAGGAGAACGGCCGAGGTGGAGGCGCACCATGACCCAAGCTCAAATTCCCGCGGTTGAGGTTGAAGATCTCACGGTGGCCTACACCGGGCAACCGGTGTTGTGGGACCTCGATCTGGCGGTTCCTGCCGGGTCGCGGACGGCGATTGTGGGCCCGAACGGGGCCGGCAAGAGCACGCTTGTCAAGGCGGTGATGGGCCTGGTCGACCCGGTTGCGGGCGCGGTTCGTATTTTCGGACGTCCAGGGGGGGAGGCCGGAGGAACGATTGCCTATGTGCCGCAGAGGGCGACGCTTGAGTGGGACTTCCCAACCGACGTCTTGGATGTGGTGACGATGGGGACCTATGGCCGGCTGGGCTGGTTCCGGCGTCCAGGGCCGGCCGAACGGGCGGCCGCGGAGGAGGCCCTGGAACAGGTTGAAATGTCTGCTTTTGCCGAGAGACCGATTTCCCAGCTCTCAGGTGGTCAACAGCAGAGGATCCTGCTCGCCCGGGCTCTGGCGCAGAAGGCCGAGATCTATATGCTCGACGAACCCTTTCAAGGCGTCGATGCACCGACCGAGAGGTCCATCGTGAGGGTCTTGGATGATTTGGCGGCTCTCGGGAAAACGGTTGTGGTCGTGCATCACGACCTGCAGACGGTTGTGGAATATTTCAATCATGTCGTTCTTCTGAATGTGCGAATCATCGGCGCCGGGCCGGTGGAGACGACCTTCAGCGAAGAGAACCTGCGTCTGACGTTCGGTGGACGGTTGGGCGTTCTTGCCTCTCGGGCGGCGCAGGAATTTTGATGGACCTGTTCACCGATTGGACCCTTCGGGTTGTTGCGTTAGGTTCCGGGCTGCTCGGCGCCGTCAGCGGAATGCTGGGTTCATTCGCCGTCTTGCGTCGCCAAAGTCTGCTCGGCGATGCCGTCAGCCACGCGGCTCTACCCGGCATCGCCCTTGCCTTTCTCATCACCGGTACCAAGGCGACGGTACCGATTCTTCTCGGCGCGGCGGCTACCGGCTGGATTGGTACGGTTGTGGTGCGTCTCATCGTTCGCCGGTCTCGGGTGCCCTACGACGCGGCCCTGGGTCTGGTGTTGTCGGTCTTTTTCGGTCTTGGCCTCGTTTTGTTGACGATAATTCAGAAAAGGCCGGACGCCGCTCAGGCCGGGCTGGAGACCTTTCTCTTCGGTCAGGCTGCGGCCTTGCTGCGATCGGACGTTGTGGTGATGGCAATTGTGGCGGGCGGGGTTGCCGTCATTCTTCTGGTGCTTTGGAAAGAGATGAAGTTGTTGGCCTTTGATCGGTCTTTCGGCGAGAGCATGGGACTGTCGATGGGCCGGATCGACTCTCTGATGACCGTCCTACTGGTCCTGACCATCGTGCTCGGGCTGCAAATGGTGGGAGTCGTTCTGATGTCGGCGATGATCGTGGCGCCGGGAGCGGCGGCGCGGCAGTGGTCGAAGGGCCTGGGGTCGATGGTGATATTGGCATCGCTTTTCGGAATTGTTGCCGGAGTCAGCGGCGCCGTGCTTTCGAGTGTTGTGAGGGGTCTGCCGACCGGTCCTACAATCGTGCTGGTCTTGTCGGCGATCGTGGGCCTGTCCCTGCTCTTTGCGCCTCAGAGGGGTCTGGTCTGGCGGCGTGTGCACCTGGGACGGTTGCGGAGACGTCCGCGCCAGGAACCGGTTCTGATGCATCTTCTCGCCCTCTCGCTCCAGCACCCGGAGGATCCGGACCATGGTCACGATCTCTCGGTCCTTCGCACGATGAGCCCGGCCGATGTTAATGTCGCCATGGCTTTGGAAGCCCTCGCCGAGCGCGGTCTCGCCCAGCGAGATTCCTCCGGTCGATGGGCGCCGAGCGAACTCGGACGGCGGGACGCGCAAAAGACGTTGTCTAGAGAGGGCCGACTATGAATCCTGAATTGGAAATCCTGCTGATCGCCGTGGTTACGGCTGTGGCGTGTGCCCTCGTCGGGGTCTTTCTGGTTCTGCGTCGCCTTGCCCTTGTCAGTGACGCGATCGCCCATGCGATTCTTCCTGGAATCGTGGTGGCCTTCTTTCTCACGGGTTCTCTGACCTCCCCGCTGTTGGTGGTTGCGGCCGCCGTCACCGGGGTTCTCTCGGTCGCCCTCATCGAGGCGCTGCACAGGACCCGGTTGGTTGCCGAGGATGCGGCGACGGGCCTTGTCTTTCCGGCCTTCTTCAGTCTCGGTGTGATTATGGTTTCTCGTTGGGCAGGCAATGTCCACCTCGATACAGATTCGGTGTTGCTCGGTGAGTTGGCTTTTGCTCCCTTCGACCGATGGATTGTTGCCGGGAAGGATCTCGGTCCTTCAGCCTTGTGGATGATGAGCGGCATTTTGGTGTTGAACCTGGTTCTTATCCTGGTTGCCGCCAAGGAACTCAAGTTGGCAACCCTGGATCCGGCTCTGGCAACCCTTCTCGGTTTTTCGCCGGTCCTCCTCCATTACCTCCTGATGACCGCCGTCTCCATCACCGCGGTTGGAGCGTTCAATGCCGCCGGTTCCATCCTGGTCGTGGCTCTGATGATCGCTCCCCCCGCGGCGGCCTTCCTCTTGGTCGAACGGGTCGCGCCGATGATCTGGCTCTCCGCTGTGCTGGCGGTCCTGGGCGCAATCGGCGGGTACGGCCTGGCCCGGTGGTTGGATGTGTCAATTGCCGGGTCGATGGCCGTGATGAGCGGAATCATCTTCGCGGCTTCTTTTCTCCTGGCGCCGGAAAGAGGACTTCTGTCCCAGGCCCGGCGACGGGCAAGTCAGAAGCTGGAATTCTCCGTACGCATGCTTGCGGTTCACCTCTTGCACCATGAGGGAACGGAGAGGGAAAAGGAAGAATGTGGACTCGATTCTCTCAGCCGGCATCTTGGGTGGTCTGACGGCGTGCTACGTCAGGCGGTGGGACACACAGTCCACAAGGCATTGGCATTCGTTGAAAGTGGTGTTCTCCACTTGACGGAAGAGGGACGCCTCTTCGCCGAGGATCTTTCCGTCGGAGTTGACTGATCCGCTGCGATTCGGAAACGGGAGAACAATTGTGGTGGCAGGCGTCCCGCCTGTGGTCGGAAAGGTCGCGTGCGTGATCATCCCCGCTCTCGGACCGCAGGCTGGAAGCCCGCTACCACAATGGGCGCTCATCACATTGCTCAAAACGGATGAAGTTTCTTGAGAGTGCGGGCCGAGAGCCCCTGGTATATATTGTGGGTGCGCGGTACAATTTCGAGGTCCGATAGATTTCAATGCGGTGAGGTGAATCATGGGTGTTCGTAATTCTTTCGCGTTATTTTTGACTTTTCTCTGTTTCAGTATGGTTTCTGGTGTGGTGGCGGCCGAAGGTTTGCAGGACACGGCTGGGATAGAACTTGAGCTGGTGGAGACCACTGAAGGGCCCGGTCGAGCAGAACTTCACCTTGTTTGGGATGAGGCGGCGGATGAGGCTGTGGTTGCCCTGCTCACACCTAAAGGATTTGGCGCCCCTCCGTGGGCTGGGCTTGCGGTAAGCGGCGGTTCATACAAGACATCATTGGGTCCCGTGGCCGCTGGAGAGCGGACTGTCTTGGACTTCGACCTAACCGGCCTCGCCGTAGGAGGGGAAATCGTCGTGGCCCTGGATCGTCGGGTTGGTGAGATCACCTACCAGGCGGTGGTCAGTTTGGCCGTCGACGATGGCGCCGTTCTGATGAGTGAACCTCGTCTTTACCGGGTTCGACCGGTGAGAGACGATGAGCTCAGGGCTGTTGAGGATTCCGCCAGACCCATCCGCGAGGGTGCGGTCTCCGGAGATACTGCGTCGACGACGATGATCGTGGAATCGCTCCAGTCCAAGACCCTGGCGACGATCTTCAACGAGGACGCCACGGCGAAGTCAATCCCGGATTATGGTGTGAATCCCGGGAACTGTGAGGATTCTTCCAGTGATGGGGGGGCATGGTATGTGGCTCCAAAGATCTTCTTCGACTCTGCTCCTGCCGGTGCTCTGGCCACCGCCATCACCGTCCATGTCACACTCACCCATAACAATATGAGTCAGATGCATCTGGGCTTCACGGAAGAGGACTTCTGGTGGGATAACAACCTTAGAGTGGAATACCTGTGGAGGTTGGATAGCGGCGTGAACCTCGACCGGGACTTTACCGAGGGCAAGTATTCTGATCTCCCGGGAATTGGTGAAGATGTCAATGGGTGGTATCAGCTTTTGGTCCGGGATTGCGTGGCGGGAACTACGGGCACGCTGAACTACTGGTCGGTGACGGTGATCTACGATGATCCGAACAATATCGACCTGGTGGCGGATTCGGTCACGGTTGCAACTGATCCCGTGGCGCCCGGCGGAACGGCAACGGTGAACTGGTCCGGTCACGTTGAGGGTACCGGTACGGTCGGGGGCGCCTTCAACGTCAATCTCTATCTTTCCTCCGACAGTAACATCACGACCGGAGACACGTGGCTGTCTACCGTCAACGTCAACTCGGTCAACAATCCTGGGGATAATTTTGTTGGAAATACAACGGTGACGATTCCCGGAGGCCAGGCGGACGGGGGATATTACATCGGCATCATCGTGGATCCGAGCGATGCCATCGCAGAGTCCAACGAGGGCAATAATGTGCTGGCGGATGCTATCCAGGTCGAGACGACCGCGGACGAAGTCGATCTTGTCGCGTCTGTTCTGGTGGTTCAATCCCCATCGGTGGAGGCGGGCAACAGCGTCGATGTGAATTGGTATGGCTACCTTGCGGGAACCAGTACGACCGATGTGTCCGGAAACTTTGCGGTTGGTTTCTACCTCTCGGCGGATGCAACCATCACGACTGCCGACACCCTGCTTGACCGCCTTACCGTCAACGGACCTACGAATCCGGGCGATGCTTTCGGTTTCGGCAGTCACCCTCTGACGATTCCTGGCGGGACCGCAGCCGACAACTGGTACCTGGGGATATTTGTGGATGACACGGCCCAGGTCGTCGAGACCAACGAGGGCAACAATACGATGTCGGAAGCTCTTACCGTGACCGGTGGAGCTCCACCGGACCTTGATGTCACGCATTGGTTGGTTCCGGCCGCGGCTTCCGCCGTGGGCGCCAACAATTCGGACTGGCGGACTCAGTTGGTGGTGAACAATCCAACCGGCCAGGCCCGTCAGGCAACGTTGTATTACGTAGAAAACGGAGACTCGTGGCCGGGACAGTTGCTGGTCGGACCGGTGAATGTCGGGGTCAATAAATCCCTGTACCTCAACGATCCCCTCGCAGCCATGCGGGATACCTCGGGCTTCATGTACGTCGTGCTGGATCAGAGCGGCCCGGTCGTGACCACCCGAACCTTCAACTTGAAAGCGGATGGCTCGACCTTCGGTCAGGGTATTCCGGCCATTGCCCTCACCGGCGCAACGAGCCCGTCTGAGATGGTGATACCCCTGGTGCATTCGGGCAACGATTGGTTCCACACAAACCTGGGATTGGTGCAGACCTCCATTGGGACGATGATTTTGGAGATCAGTATTTACACGTCGGCGGGAACCCTGTTGACAAGTGGGACCAGGACGGTTTCGGACGCATGGGACCAGTTTGACGTTTTCAATCTCTTCGGCCTTGGTTCAGCCCATGTCGAAGGGGGATGGATCCGGGTTCGTCTGGCCAGTGGTTCACCCGACTTCTGGACCTGCTATGCCTCGGTGATCGACGACGAAACCGGCGATGGTACGTACGTTCCGGGAGTGGTACCCGGGGGGTAATATCGCGCGTTAAGTCGATGTCGTTGCTATGGGTTTTTTCAGTGGCGACCTCCCACGTTTCCGGGATAGCTATTTTTGAATGCGCTTTCACCGGAGTGTGCGGGATTGGGCTCGCGAGGAAGTTATTCCTTCGTGATCCCTGAACTCATCCAGTGGAAATCGGCTGCCCGTCAGCCGTTTCACCGCTTTCGGCCTCTTCTTCGAGGCGGAGGTCTTCGCCCTTTTCTCTTTTGTTTCTGATGAACCAGGATACAACCTTGGAGTTCTTGACGCCTCGAACGACATCCTCGAGATCCTGATAAAGCTGGGTATCGTTGATGAAGGCCCCGGCCGTGCCGTCGCCACGGTCGAGTTTTTCGGCCGTCGACCGCAGGGAATTCACGAGTCCGTAGAGATCCTCGAGGAAATCATCGGCGAATTCCTTGTCCTGCATCAGTCGTGGAAGGGTGCCTTCGCCCGACGCCATTTCCTCGGCCACGGCGGCGATGGCGCTTGCCGCCTTGTGCATCGCGTCGATGGACTCTTCGATCCGACGACGCCCCTCAGGATCGCGAAGGAGAGCCGCGTAGGCCGTGTCGTGCCTCTCGATGTCGATTGCCGCTTGTGTGGTGATGCGGTGGACGGATCGACTCGTGGCGACGAGTTCGTCGAGCATCGTCGTTGTGCTGGAGTCCTCCCGGACCAGTCGACCGAGCAGGCCTTCGCCACGCTCCACCCGCGCGAGGATCGTGCCGAGGGTCGAGATCGTCGAACTCAGACTCTCGGTGAGCTTGCCCCCGGCCTCGGGTTCGGTGGTGAGTTCTCCGAGAATGCCTTGGCCGGCCTCGACTCTCTGTAGAATGTTCTTCAGTGAGACCGAGATTGCCGTCAGATTGTCGAGCAGATCTTCGCCGGTTGATACGAATTCGGACAATTCCGCAGGATCGTGACCAGGGACCAGTCCACCCTCCAGGATCCGTTCCGATTGATGGGCGCCGCTGGTGACCTCAAGGTAGCGGTCGCCGAGCAGTCCCATGGAGCGGATGGAGGCTTTGGAGTCCTGGCGGATGCGTTCGGTATAGCGGGCATCGACGGTGAAACGGACGCGGATCCGTTGTTCTTCCGCCTCTGCGGGTAGTTCGATGATCTGCACTTCGCCTACGGTGACGCCGTTGAGCTTCACAGGGGCGCCGCGCTCCAGGCCGGTGACATTGCGGAAGGAAGTGCGGTACTGGGTGTGCCGTAGGAAGATCTGCCGGCGGTTGCCCACCATCATGATCGTCAGGGCCACCAGCGCCAGGGCGGCGATGGTCAGCAGGCCGACGCGGAAGTTGCGTTTGGTCTCATTACGCATGACTGACTCCGGCTTCAAAGAATTTCTTCACGGTTTCCGGGCCCTCAGAACGGGCATTCTCGATCGTTCCGGAATAACAGAAGCGTCCCTCTTCGAGGAAGAGGATCCGCTCGGCAACTCTCATGACCAGCGGGATGTCGTGAGTGACGACGACTGAGGTCATGCCCAGACGGCGATTGAGGTCGAGGATGAGGTTGGCGATGGCTTCCCCGGTGACAGGGTCGAGACCGGTGGTTGGCTCGTCGTAAAGAATGATCTCCGGTTCCAACGCCAACGCCCGGGCAACGGCGACGCGTTTGCGCATACCCCCGGATAGTTCTGATGGGTGAAGGTGTTCCAGGTTTTGGAGTTGAACCATTTCCAGGAGAGCCTGAACCTTTATCGAGAGGTCTTCCTTCCCGAAGCGCATGTGTTCCCGAATTGGGAAGGCGACATTGTCGAAGACCGTCATCGAGTCGAAGAGGGCGCCACCTTGGAAAAGATAGGAGACCCGGCGTCGGAGTGGATTGAGCTCTTTCTCCTCCAGTTCGTGAATTGCATGTCCGAGTACATGAATCTCGCCGGCGTCCGGAACGATGAGCCCGTTGATGGTTTTCAGGGTGACCGATTTGCCGCTCCCCGAAGCGCCGAGGATCGCGACAATCTCCCCGGCACGAATTTCAAGGGACGCATCCGTCAGTACCGGGTGACCGGCAAATGCTTTGTCGACGCTGACCAAAGAAATGATGGGGCCGGTCACGAGAAGAGTCCGATGAAGAGTTTGGTAAAGAAGAAGTCGGCGATGAGGATGGAGATCGATGCCGCGTACACGGTGTTCGTCGTCGCGCGACCTACGCCGTCGGCGCCTCCGCGAGCCGTGAGGCCGTTGTAGCAACCGATGATGCCGATGATGAAAGCGAAGACCGCCGGTTTTGTCAGGCCGAGGAAGAGATCGTTGAACTCAAGGGTTCGAAAGACTCTTGTGAAGTAGAAACTCGGGCTCAGTCCCTCCTGGAAGACGGCGATCAGCAGGCCGCCGATGATGCCCATGCCATCAGCCAGGACCGTGAGCAGAGGCAGCATCAACAAGGTCGCCCAGACGCGCGGTACGACGAGCTTGCGAATGGGGTCGGCGGCCATCGAGCGGAGAGCATCGACCTGTTCGGTCACGGTCATCGAACCAAGTTCCGCAGCGATGCCCGAACCGACCCTTCCCCCCACCATCAGAGCGGTCAGAACCGGACCCAACTCTCGTACCAGGGACAGAGTGACAATTTCTCCGATGTAATGACGGGCGCCGAATTTGGACAAGGTGTAGGCGGATTGCACCGCAAGGACCATCCCGGTGAACAGGGCTGTGATATTCGTGAGATTGAGTGAGCCGACGCCGATTCGGTCGAGCTGTCTGAGGGTTTCGGCGAAATCAAAAGGGGGAGTCGCCATGCGGACCAGGGTCTGGGCTGCGAGGCGGGTCGCCCCGCCCAAATTGGCCACCGTCTGCCTGATACCTGAAACTTCGCCTTGATCTCTCATGTGAGTCTCGATGGTATCCGAGGTCGGTCGATGAGCCAAGGAAATAGTGCCGTCTTGAGTTCTTCCTTCCGGTACAATGGGTGTCCAGGGGGAAATTATTGTGCGAATGGTCGAGAGCCAGGAGGGTGTAGGGCATTGACGGCGGATGGATTTCGGAGGGTCGTGAAGTGCCGTTTGAGGCGCATTCGAGACGCAGTACTCACTGTACGGGCCGAGGATTCAACGAAAAAGGGCCAACGACACCCGAAAGGCGCCGCTGATTCAATGCCCTACACTCTCCTAGAGGAGATTCTGCGAATGAAGTTCGATTTTCCTAAACCAATTCGTGAAGAGTTGGAGGTTTGAATGGGTAGTCGTCGCCAAGCCCGAGAGCTTGCCCTACAGTTGCTCTACCAACATGAGCTGACTCAGACGCCGCTTGAAGAAATGCAAAAGCACTTCGAGGGATGGAAACGGGCTTCGACGTCGGTTCGGGAATTTGCCGACAGCTTGGTTCGGGGAACTCTGGACAACTCTGGAGAAATCGACGAGATTCTCGAAGAGCAGACGTCCAATTGGCGTCTGGATCGGCTCGCCGCCGTTGATCGCAACATTCTTCGACTGGCCCTCTTTGAATTGCTTCATCAAGAGGGTACTCCGGCGGCCGTGGTCATCGACGAGGCCATTGAGGTGGCAAAGAAATTTGGAGCGGAGGAGAGTTCTCGCTTTATCAACGGAGTGCTCGACGGGTTTGTGAAAAGCCGTCAGAAGGCTGTATGAGGCGTTCCGCCGGTTTTCTCTTCATTGCTTCCGCCCTGCTTTTCGGCGGCGGTGGAACCATTTTCGGCGCCGAGGCCACCTATATCTTGGCAGGTGGCTTGCGGGCAGTCGAGCATTCCGTCAACGGCTTCTCCCAATCCATCAGATCAATTGCAGATGGTGGAGCGATGGTCCAGATATCGGTATCCGAAAGCCCGGTCGGAACACGGGGAGGATGGGAACCTGTTTGGGTCGGGGAGGGGGTGCCGGGTCGCGCGGGCTTTGACTTGCCTTTGAGCCTGGGGTCTCGGCTGCAGCCTGGACAGGATGCTTACACCCGAGCCACCGAGATCTTGCGGTGGGTTGACGGGAATCTCGATATCGATACCGGAGACCAAGGGCCGCAGGACGCATTGTCCGTCCTGCGCCGTGGAGTAGGACGCTGCTCGGGACTCGCCAACGCAGCTGCCGGTTTATTGATGACGGCGGGGTTTCGTGCACGCACCGTGAGCGGACTCCTGGTTTCCGATGATGGTGTTGTGCCGCACCGATGGGTCGAATGTCGTCTTCCCGGAGCGGGTTGGGTTCCGACTGATCCGACGCTTGGGTTCTGGGTCGTGACGCCTCGGCACATCGTTTTTTCCGACACGGTCCTCGAGCCACCTCAGGTTCGGGTCGTTGTCGAGGCGCCTGAGCTTGGGGTTCTTCCGATTCTCGACGGGCGTCCGATTCGCCCTGATCGAGGGGCCGAGTTGGTGTGCCGGGTTATCGGAACGTCAGAACGTCAGATTGTGGCCGTGCTCCGGGGTGGTTCGGGCGAAGAGAGAAGAACGGTTCTTGGTCCCGAAGGCAGGTTCTCCGGGTTGTTTCCCGGACGGTGGTTCTTCGAACTGGAAGTGAGTGGGCGGATTGTTCAGCGACGGGTCCTGGATCTTGGTCCGGGGTCCACTCACAGTCTGGCCGTGGATTTGGATCAGATTGGAAATTTGTAGTTTGATGCTCATGAAAGGAATCAGATCATGACTCGTCCGCTCTCCGGGAGCCTGAAACACCTTACGCCGCCGGCACTCTTGCGGCTGATCTCGGCAACCGGCGCCACGGGAAGTCTCGAATTGGTGACCGATATCGGAACGGTTCAGCTTGAGATTGAGCAGGGTGGGGTCGTCGTTCCATCCGGGGAGGATCTGAGTGTCGTCGGCCGTATCTTGGATCGCGTCGAGGGTGCTTATCGCTTCGTTCCCGGTCTCCCCGGCAGCAGTGGTGAGGGAGTGACGCTGGATGCCTCTGAGTTCATGTCGGCAGCGAGGGAGGCATGCGGGCCGTTACGGGGCGGTTTCGCCTCTGAGGTGGATGTGGATTCACTGATCGCGGGAGAGATCCTCGAAATGGCGGTGGCCGCCGGGCGAACGGATATTCACGACTTGCCGGCAGAGCCCCTCGAGAACCCGCTGGATGATCTTCTCAGTGACCTCGAAGCCATGGCGCCCGAAGAGCTTCTATTGGCTCAGGTCTGCGTCGTCACCGTGGATCCACGACCCTGGAAGGGTGTTCTGGACCGAGAGTGGCGCCGCAGGGGCTGGGAGGTCCGGCTTTTCGGCGATCCCGTAGATCCCGAGACCTCAGGGTTCGACTTCTTGGTGGTGCACCACCAGATGTCCATCACAAGGGTCGGGAGCGAAGAAGATTGGATTGACCTGGTGACTCGATTTGTCGAGGCGCGAATCCCGGTCGTGTGGGTGGGTCCGATGGGTGATCCGATGTGGGTTGGTCGGCTTGTCGATGTCGGGGTGTCATTCCTCCTCCCGGCGCCTCAGGTTGAAGGAGGAGAATCGGCTCACCGGTTAACCGGCGCCCTGACAACGGTGGTGGAACGCCTCTTTCGACAGAGAAATTCGATCGCCTCCGAATCGGCCACTCCGAGTGCGGTCGCCGATCTTGTGGACACGTTGGTCCACGGGGTGGAGGTTGAGGAGATCCTGGGCGCTCTTCTGCAGCTCGCAGCGACCCAGTTGAGTCGGGGGGCGGTCTTTTCGGTCGAGGGCACGGCAATTCGTTGTCGCGCAGGTTTCGGTTATCCCTTGGTGCCCGGAGGAGGCGCCGTGCCGCGAGGCGTTGGTCTGTTGGAACGCGTGATCCGAACCGGAGAAACCCTCACCGGCATCGATCCCGATGGAGGTGGGGCCGGTCAACTGGCTCGCGCCCTGGGCTCGGAGACGCTGCCCGAGGCGACGGTCGTCATCCCGCTCGGTACGCGGTCGGGTGTCGTGGGGCTGATGGTGGGTGATCTGGAGGGTCGGGACCTCCCTGATCTCAATGAGCTTTCGATGTTGGCCGGCCGGCTCGGCGGTGCCTTTGTCTAGCCTCGATTGAGTTTCCCCCGATCTGAGTTTTCCCTATTCCGTGATAAATTTGTGACAGGTTTCATAGGGAGAGTCTGATTGAAAATCAGACTCTTGTGGGGGGTTGGATGAGGCTCGTTTTTCTTGGACCACCAGGGGCCGGAAAAGGCACTCAGGCGGGATTCATCTGTGAGCGCTATGGCATTCCGCAGATTTCCACCGGAGACATGTTGCGCGCCGCGATTGCGGCCGACACGGACCTTGGTCGAAAGGCCAAGTCCATCATGGACGCCGGCGATCTCGTGCCAGATGATGTCATTATCGGACTTGTGAAGGATCGAATCGCTGAAGATGACTGCAAGAAGGGTTTTCTCTTTGACGGTTTTCCCAGGACCGTGGTCCAGGCGGACGCCATACGGGAGGCCGGAATCCACATTGAAGCGGTCGTGGAGATTAACGTGCCTGATGATGAGATCGTGCGTCGTTTGTCCGGACGCTTTATCCATCATGCCTCCGGCCGGACCTACCACGTCATTTTCAATCCGCCGAAAGTCGAGGGTCGGGACGATGTCACCGGGGCGCCTCTCACCCAACGTGATGACGACCGCGAAGAGGCCGTTCGAAGACGTCTGGAGACTTTCCATTCCCAGACGGCGGTCCTGTCGACTTATTTTGGGGGGCTCTCGGCCGAGGGTGGTGGAGGCCCGGTCTTTATCACGGTGGACGGAACTCAAGCCATCGATGCCGTTAAAACTGAGATTCTGACTCTTCTCGAGGGAGTGAATGCAGCCGGATAGGTCGGTCTTCTCACCAAGGTCCGAAGCTCAAGGAACTCGGCCTTCCACTTGATGAAGGTTCCGGGGTTTGCGTGTCTCAATATTTCTCGGAATGAGTTATGCTTCGTCTAGGAGGGTGTAGGGCATTGACGGCGGATGGATTTCGGAGGGTTGTGAAGTGCCAATTGAGGCGCATTCGATACGCAGTACTCCCTGTACGGGCCGAGGATTCAACGAAAAAGGGCCAACGACACCCGAAAGGCACCGTTGATTCAATGCCCTACACACTCCCAGCATGTTAGCCCACGACCAAATGACATGAGGTGGAAATGGAACCAACCGGAATTGTGATGATGTGTAGCGTCGCCCTGGTGGCCGTGTTCGGCCTCCTGAGTTTTTTGGCTGTGGTGATGGAGGGCATTACGGTCCTCTTCCCCGAGCGTGCACCGACTGTTGAACCTGAAATTGTGGCCGCCCTTTCCAGTGCCGTGGCGACTTTGTTTGGCGGCGCCGAAATTACAAGGATCGAGCGCATCGAGGAGGAACGATGATCTTTACTGAGAAGCCGAAGAAGATCCGAGTCATGTTTACGCCCTTTCGCGATGGGCTCCAGAGTTCGTTCGGGGGTAAGGTCCGGCTGAAGGATATTCTGCCGGCGATGGAGTTCGCGGCCCAAAAGGCGGGCGTGCGCCATTTCGAGTTCGGCGGAGGGGCGCGTTATCAGGCGCCGTATTTTTACGTGGGCGAGAATCCCTTCGAGTGTATGTCAAAGATGCGCGAGGTTGTGGGTTCTGACGTCGATCTCCAGATCCTCACTCGAAGCGTCTCCGGTGTGACTCTGACGACCCAGCGCCTTGACGCCCTCGGCGCCCAAGCGGCGCTGATGGCGAAGAACGGAACCACCTGGGACCGGAATTTCGACTACATGAACGACGTGGACAACCTGGAGAGGACCGGTAGGCCGATCGTGGATGCCGGGATGCATCATCAGGTCTGTGTCGCTCTCATGGGCCTTCCCTTCAAAGATGAGACGGTGCATACGGCGGATTTCTATATCGACGTTATTCGGCAACTTTTGCAACGGGATGTGCGAATCGATTCGGTGTGCATGAAGGATGCGTCAGGCACGACGGATCCGAAGACCATCTACGATACGGCGGTCGGACTGAAGAAGATCCTGCCCCCTGAGGTTATCCTCTGGCAACACACCCACGACACGGCATCGATGGCGGTTTCGTGCTACATGGCCGGTATCGCCGGCGGGGTCGACGGGGTTGACCTGAGTGTGCGACCGATGGCCTCGGGGACCGTTCAGCCAGATGTTCGCTCGATGTGGCATGCGCTCAAGGGCACGGGCTTCTCCCTCGATATCGACCACACCCAAATGGATGAGATTGAGGGCCTGCTGGACGAGGGACTGAAGGACTACGATTTCAACCCGGTGACGACTACGGCGGACGCCCGAGTCGTCAACTTCCCAATGCCGGGTGGGGCGATCGGTCCCAATGTTCACATGATGAAGGCGGCCGGCATTCTTGATCGTTATTCAGAGGTTCTTGAGGAATTTCCTGTTGTTGTGAAGGCGGGAGGCGCCTGGACTTCGGTCACCCCCGGGTCGCAACAGTATTGGTTGCAGGCATTCAACAATGTGCTGCTCGGGCGCTGGGAGAAGATGAACGACGGGTACGGCAAGGCGGTCCTCGGCTACTTCGGTCGGCCGCCTCTCAGTCCGGATCCTGATGTCGTGAAGGTCGCCTCGGAGCAGTTGGAAATGGAACCGTTCGACGGCGATCCTCTGGAAGCGGCTCCGGACAGCCTGGGTCCGGCGAAGGCCGCACTCCAAGAGCGGGGCCTGCCCGTCACCGACGAGAACATCTTCCTGGTGGCGGCGGCCATCGTTCCGGGCAAGAATATCGAGCTGAACGAGGGCATTCGCCTGTTGGAAAAACGCCCCAAGATCGTCCTGCCCCTCAAGGAGATCGAAGAGGCGAAGGCCCCCGCTGCCGCTACCGTGCCGAGTGCTTCGGTTGCGGCGCCGGCTCTCAGTGGACCGGTGACGACCACCTGCGTCGTTGAAGAAGGTGGCAAGGCCCGGACCTTCCGTGTCACCATCCAGCCACCGACAGGTGGCGGAGCCCATTCAGTATCGGCGGCTGCCGCCCAGGTTCCGGCCGCCGAAGGAGGAACGCCCGTGTTCTCACCCTTCCAGGGCAAGGTGGAACTCGTGGAAATCAAAGTGAGAGAAGGGGACGTTGTGAGTGAGGGCCAGGTCGTTGCCGCGGTTGAGGCCATGAAGGCCAAACACGATGTCAAGGCGCCGTGTGCCGGAAAAGTCCTCTCCATCAACTTTGCCATCGGCGCGGACGTTGAGTCCGGGATGCCGATCATGGTTATTGGAGGCTAAGATGGAGGCCTTCGCGCTCCTGTTCAGACACTCGGGATTCGCCAATCTGGGGTGGCAGAATCTGGTGATGTTTGTGGTGGCCGGAAGCCTGATATATCTGGCCGTCCGAAAGAGCTACGAGCCTCTGTTGCTGATTCCTATCGGCTTCGGGGCATTGCTCGCGAATCTGCCCAATGCCATGATGTCGGCCTCGGCGGAGGGCATGAACGCTGTCGGTCACGAAACACTTCCGCTGATGCAGTTGATCTATGACTTTGGCATCCGAACCGAGTTCCTTCCCCCGGTGATTTTTCTCGGAGTGGGCGCCTTGACCGATTTCCGGCCGTTACTCGGCCGGCCGATCACCTTTCTGCTCGGGGCTGCGGCCCAGTTTGGGATCATTATCGCTGCGCTCGGGGCTTTCTACCTCTTTGGATTTACAATCGAGGAAGCTGCCGCCATCGGCATCATCGGCGGGGCGGATGGACCTACCTCGATTTTTCTCTCAGCCATTTTGGCGCCACATCTCCTCGGCGCTGTCGCCGTTGCGGCCTACAGTTATATGTCGTTGGTTCCGATCATCCAGCCGCCGATCATCCGGCTTTTGACTTCGAAGGCCGAACGGTCGATCGACATGCCTCAATTCAAAGAGGTTTCCAGGCCTGCCGTAATTCTCTTCCCCATCATTTCAACAGCCCTGGCTGCGCTGGCGATCCCGGCGTGCGCACCACTCATCGGCATGCTGATGTTTGGGAATCTGTTGCGCGAATCGACCGTTACGGATCGTCTGTTCAAGACTGCCGGCGGAACGCTGATCAACATCGTGACGATGTTTCTCGGGATCACCGTCGGGGCCACCATGGAGGGCATGAACTTTTTGCGGCCCCAGACTCTGTTCATTCTGGTCCTGGGTGCGATCGCCTTTGGTTTTTCCACTTTTGGAGGTGTGGTCTTTGCCAAGATTTTGAATCTGGTTCTTCCCGCAGACAAAAAGATCAACCCCTGTATCGGAGCGGCGGGCGTTTCGGCGGTTCCAATGTCGGCGCGGGTTGTTCAGGAGGTGGTCTCCACCGACACCAACGGCAGGGTTAATCCCCTGATGGCGGCGATGGGGCCCAATGTCGCCGGCGTAATCGGTTCGGCTGTCGCAGCGGGGGTCTTTCTCGCCCTTCTGCGAGGCTGAGAGTCGCAAACAAAACCGTGGGGCTTCGTTCTACCGGAGCCCGTTACCGTTGTCGAATCTACCCCTTGACGAGGAGTTTCTCCATTTCTGTCAGGATCTCCCGGTAACGCTCCATGACGGCGCGGATGACGGTCGGGTCGTTCATGTCTACCCCCGTGCGTCTGAGAATCTCCATCGGGTAGACGTTGCCACCGAGTTTGAGGGTTTCGAGGTAATCATCGACGGCACTCTCATTACCTGCACAGAATACACACGTATATATTCAGCCGGGACGGTGGGGAGAGTTTTTCCGGGGTACAATCGAAAACCAGGAAATCGGGAGGACTCCCAATGACGCTGCAGAGATGGTGGATTCTGTTGTGGGTTGTGGCCTTGACCCAGAGCCCGGCACGGGCGTACGCGGTCAACCTGAGCGCGATGCCTGAGGTGGAGGTCGCGTGGGTTGCAGCCTTGGGGGCAATAGTGATCGCTTTGGCCCTGATGTGGCGAAACCACCGTCTCCACAAAAGGTTGGAACTCGGTATGGAGGAGATGGAGCGTACCGTGCGGGAGATGACCTTCAAATTCTCCGAACAGACTGCTGCCCTGGAGGGTGCCGGCAATCAATTGGAACACCAACGGCAAACAATCGAAGAGCTTCGTTTGACGGATCCTCTCACGGGACTCTGGAATCGGCAACATCTCAGTCAGACTCTTGTCGGAATCGCGGCTCAGTCCCTGCGAACCTGGGTTGCGTGGAACAAAGGGGTCACGACCAACCATCCGGAAAATTCGGACCTGTTGTGCTTTATGGTTGATCTCGATAATCTCCGTGAAGCAAAGGCGTCCCTCGGGGCGGAACTCGGTGACAACGTGTTGCGTGAGTTTGCGGACGTGCTTCGGGCGACATCTCGCACAACGGATGTGTTGGCGCGCTGGGGCGGTGGTGAGATCCTGGTCATCCGTGCCTCGGCTGACCGGACATCGGCCCGGGAACTTGCCGAAAGATTACGTACGGCGGTGGCGACTCATGTTTTTTGCCCTGGGGGAAGTGTCGAGTTTTCAACGACCTGTTCAGTGGGTTTTGCCTGTTATCCGTTCCTTACCCATGAGCCCGGGGCCCTTGGGTGGGAAGATGTGATCGGTCTTGCCGAGGCCGCACTCTACACCGCAAAGAGAACAGACCGAAACGAGTGGGTGGGTCTCATCGGTGACGCTGCGACTCCCAGTGAAGGTCTGCCTGACCTTCTGAAGAACGGGCCCGCCGATCTGATCGAGCGGGACCGGCTGCGTGTCGTTTCCTCCTTTACCGAAGGAACCGAGTTGAAGTGGGAGTGATTCTAGTTCCCATCAGGAAACCCCTGGTTTCCTGATGGGAACTAGCTTGGCAGCACAAGGGGGCCCCAGACCAGGACGAAAAAGGTGACGACCCCCGCCACCATGAGGTTGAGCCACAGTCCCTCACGGAACATCTCTTTCGTGGTCACGCAACCCGACCCGATGACGATGGCGTTGGGTGGAGTTGCCACCGGGAGCATGAAGGCGCAGGAACAACTCACCGTAACCGCGACCATCAGGAGATAGGGGGGGACCTCGAGTATGCCCGAAAGGGCGGCCATCACCGGTAACAGAAGAGTGGCGGTTGCCGTATTCGACGTCAGCTCGGTGGCAAAGGTTGCGAATAGACAGAGAGTGAGGATGATCAGGGGCAAAGGAAGGCCGGCGAGTCCCCCGAGCTGTTGGGCAAGCCACGCGCTCAGACCGGAGGCATGAACCGAGTCCGCCAGGGCGAAACCCCCGCCGAAAAGCAGCAGGATGCCCCATGGTATGCCGTGATGCAAATCGTCCCAGGTTAAAAGTCGGGCGCCCTTTCCGTCGCCCGCCGGCAGAAGCGTTGCGAGAATGGCGGCGGCGATGGCCGGCACGGCGTCGCTCACCATCTTCGGGTCGGTCAAGAAATCGCCCCAGCCCGGAACGCGGAATATGCCGAAATCGAAACCTGGGCGGGTGATCCAGGCCAAGGCTGTGAGGGAGAACAAGAGTGCGGCACGGCGCTCACGTGGTCCTACCGACCCTAGTTTGCGTCGCTCGTCGCCAAGGCTGTCGCACCTTCCGCCGCCGCCGACAAGGCCGCGCCCGAGGCGCAGGCCAATCAGAGGGATGAGGATCATGACCAGGGGAAGTCCAAAGAGCATCCAACCCCCGAAGGTCAGGGCCGGTAAATCAGGAACGAGTTCGGGCGCCATGCCGGCGAGGACGAGATTTGGCGGCGTGCCGACGAGCGTTGCCATGCCTCCCACCGAGGCCCCGTAGGCAACGGCAAGGAACAGGCGTGTGTCCGCCAGATCGTTCTCCATTCGGACAGCCACACCGGCGGCGATCGGCAAGAGCATCAGAGTGGTGGCGGTGTTTGACAGCCACATTGAAAGCCCTGCCGTCACAAGGAGGAAACCCCATACCAGTCGTCGCGGGGAGGCGCCCACCTTGTCGAGCACCGCCAGGGCCACTCTTCGGTGCAGGCCCGATCGCTCCACGGCGAGGGCCAACGCGAAGCCCCCGAGAAAGAGAAAGACCATGTGATTTGCATAGTTGACTGTTACCAAACGAATGGGGCGAACGCCGAGCAGAGGGAAGAGGACCATCGGTAACAGGGAGGTCGCTGCCAGGGGTGCAGCTTCGGTCACCCACCAAACGGCCATCCAGAGGGCGGCTCCCGCCACCGCTTTGGCCGAGCCTTCCAAGTCTCCGGTCGGCATGAGGTAAAGAACCACAAACAACAGTGGTCCGAGCCAACGTCCGACTTCGGTAGTAAGTTCGGCATTAACCCGCATATCTCACCGGCTTCCTGCTACGGTCGGCGACACATCGCACACAGCGTTATTTTCTCGCCTCGGTGTGCTCGACGTACCGTTGTGCACGACTCGTCGCCTCGTCACTCAAAAACCGACCGGCCATCGCGCCTGATATCCATCCATAGGTAACGACCCGCCCCTCGGGCACCGAGCGGACGATCGCCAGCGTCTGTTCACGCACCGAGACTGGTGAGCCTTCCACCTCGCCGTGAATCCGGGCGCCAAATACTCGGTCCGACATATGCCTCAGGGTATCAGTAGCCAACCCTGGTTTCATACAGCTTCAGGGGACGCAAATCGTTGATCAGCCCGAATTCAGCGCACTCGTGCCAGAAAAACTCAATCGCCGCCAGATGCTCTCCGTTGATTTCGTAGTCGAGGAGATCGCGGAGATAGGTGAGTGCGAGGTCGGCCGGCCAGCCGTGTTCCTCTGCCCATGCCGGAACCATATCTTCGAGGTCGGCCATATTTCTCAGGCGCAGCTCTTCCAGTTGGGTGGGCAAGGCGCCGAGGTTGAGTCCGGCTGGAGCGAGCCAGGCGGCGAAGACAAAGGGGCGGCCCGTTATGTCGCGCCAGGCTTGACCGAGATCCAGTTGGTAGGGGAAACGGCTCTCGGATGGTTCAGCGGTAACGACTTTGTCACCGATGAGGAGGGCTGTGGAGACAGTCCGGTTCTCCTCTAGAGACGACGGGTCTTTCAGGGGTAAGACCTCCAGCGAAGAGCCGTAAAGCCGTTGGAAAACGATCTGGGCAAGAGCAACCGAGGTGTGGCTGTCGCCGTCAGCCCAGATGTGTCGGACATCGGGCAGAGGTCGTCTGGAAAAAACGCGAACCGTGAGCGTACGGGCGCGGGAGCCGATTCCTCCGGCCGGAACAATCACCAGTTCCCGTCGGCTCCGTTGGACATCGATCACCGGGCACAGGGCGGCGTCGAGCCGTCCGCCTTCGAGGTCTTCGAGAAGTGCGGAGGGAACCTTGCGGATGACCCGAAGGTTCTGAGGTCTGTCCAACCCATGAACCAATGGGAGGGCGTTGAGATATCCGACGGCGCCGAGAGTCATCATGAGCCGGAGCCTAACCCGAATCTGCCGGAAAGTTAATCTCTTTCGGAAATCCGGAAGGTTGACAATTCTGGAGAATGAGCCGATCATGCAACCAGTGATAATGGATTGATTTTCTGTTTTTTATTTTTTGGGAGGTAAGCAATGGTACGACGTGTTTTCGGAATTCTTTGTATCGTCGTTTTGTTGGCGTCAGCCGTCGGGTACGCCGCTACGACAGGTCGGATGAAGGGGAAGGTGAGTGATAACGATGGGCTGGCACTGCCCGGCGTCACCGTTCAGATCTCCTCCGTCAACCTCATAGGTGGACCGCAGGTGGCGATCAGCGGGATCGATGGTGGTTTTACCTTCAATATGCTCCCGATCGGCATGTACACCGTTTCTGTCTCCCTTTCCGGCTTTTCGCCGGCGACCGGAGAGGTGCGGGTGCAATTGGACCGGTTGGCCACCGTAGAGTTCTTGCTCGTTCCCGAGCAGTTCGGGGGAGAGATCGAGGTGTTGGCTGAAGTACCGATTGTGGACACGGCCCAGGTCAATACCCAGCAGGTCTTTGACCAAGACTTTCTGCAAAATGCTGCGATCGGCGCCTCCGGTCGCGACTATCTCTCGATCATCGGTCAGGTCGCAGGCGTCGCCGGTGATGCCAATGCCAGCGTGTTCGGTGGTATGCAGACCGACAACGCGTTTCTGATCGACGGATTGAATACGACCGACCCGGTCACCGGGACCTTCGGTACCAACTTCAACTACGACGCAATCCAGGAAGTGTCCTTCCAGACCGGTGGTTTCGAGGCCGAGTTCGGACAGGCCACCGGTGGAATCATCAATCTGGTGACGAAGAGCGGCGGTAATGAGTTTTCCGGGTCTTTCGATGTCCGTTTTCGGGATCAGAGCTTCATCGAAAGTGGTGAGCACTTTGACCCGGATGAAGAGGTGAGTTCCTTCAGAGATGTGTCGGCCACCCTGGGCGGCCCGATCCTTCGTGACAAGCTCTGGTTCTTCGTCTCGGGAGAAGATGTGAAGACCGAGATCAGATGGGAAGGAACGCATTTTCCGCGAGTCTATGAGGGTCAGAATTACATCGCCAAAACGACCTGGCAGATGGCCGACAGCCATCGTGCCGTCTTCAAATATTCGACCGATCCCGCCGAGATTCCCGGCGCCAACATGAGCCAATTCGTTCTCGAGTCCGCAAAATACACGCAAAAGCAGGGTGGTGACATTTGGCAAGCTGAGTTCAACTCCGTCTTGTCGGAAAGCGTTCTCCTCAATGCCAAGCTCGGAATCGTTCGTGGACTCATCGAAGGTGGTCCGTCCAGCAATCCGGATACTTGGTCCACGCACTGGAACGAGGACACGGGTATCAGCAGCCACAACTATGGTAGTACCTTCGCAGACGATCGGGATCGGGACGAATTCGGCATGCACCTGAGCTGGTTCCTGGACGATTTTGCCGGTTCGCACGAATTCAAATTCGGTGTGGAATACAACGATCTGTACTTCGGTTCGGTGAACTATCCCAATGGTGGTGCGTGGATCGACGATGTAGAGGAGGAGATCAACTACGCCGATCTCAATGGAGACGGGTACTTCAACCATCTGGTCACCATCAAGGAGCCGGAGGAGGATGCGAGAAACAAAGAGAACTCCTACGGCGACATCACAACTTTCTTCGTGCAGGACTCCTGGCGACCGATGGCAAACCTCACCGTCAAGCCCGGTCTTCGCTTCGACAATATTGGGCTCAGCAACCATGTGGGTGATGACATCGCGGACATGGATCGGTGGCAGCCGCGCTTCGGCGTCGCGTGGGACATCGGCGGCAACGCCAGATACGTTCTGCGTGCCTCCTGGGGCCGGTTCATGGATCCGACCGCCCTGTCGATTCCGAGTTTTGCCTCCGGCATCCC
>JAIOSJ010000343.1 GCA_021107705.1 Thermoanaerobaculales bacterium
GCCGTTCTGAGAAGGTCGGGTCATACCTCAAACTCCCGGGCGAGCCCATCCGCGACGGCCATTCCCCGCATGGTGGGCTGAATGCGGGTTCCAAGGACCGTGATCAAACCGTTATCAACGAGACGTTCGATCACCAACCGATTGGGGTCAATGACCGCAACGCCCCAGCGGCACTCGACGGCTTTGAGATCCACCCCGTCGGACTGGCGAAGACCCAGCATCAGGACCTCAAAGGCGAGGTCCGCTGCCGCAAGATCCTCGGCGTCTTCTAAAGGCCACCTTCCTTTTTCGATATCCCGCTGCCACAGACGGAGCTTCCCCCTATTCCACCAACGCCGGCTCGTACCGTCAAAGGAATGCGCTCCTGGTCCAAAGCCGAGGTAAGGCACGCCTTTCCAGTATTTCTGGTTGTGTTTCGAGCGATGCCCAGGACGAGCAAAATTGGAGACCTCATACGCCTCGAAGCCGGCATCGGCCAACACTGCGTGGGTCAGTTCATAGAGATCGGCCTGGATGTCATCGGGGGCTTCTCTCAGAACTCCGGCCCTCCTTCGACGGCCGAAGATGGTTCCATCATGGATCGTCAACTGATAGCACGAGATATGGTCAACCCCCATTTGAATCACCGCTTCAAGTTGGCGACGCCAATCGCTCGGCCCCTGACCCGGGAGCCCGAAAATGAGGTCGGCGGAGACGGTGCGAAAATGCTCTTCCTTGAGTCTCTCGATCGCAAGCCGGCCCTGCTCTGCGCTGTGCCTGCGCCCGAGAAAGTGAAGAACCCCGTCATCCGGGCTCTGGAGACCGACGCTGGCAAAGGTGAAACCGAGATCACTCCAGGCGCGAATCCTGCGGATCGATGCGTCTTCCGGGTTGATTTCCAAAAAGTACCGCGCCTTTTCGTTGATACACAGGGCCGACCGAAGGCCGTTCACGACATCGGCCAGCCTCTCCAGATCCAGGATCGAAGGGGTGCCGCCACCGAAATACACCGTGTCAAAGGCCCACCCGCCATCGGCGTACATCAGAGCCTCGGCGTGAAGCGCCTTTTGCCAAGCGGCACGCCGGTCCTCCCCCGCGATGGTCACCGCAAAATCGCAGTAGGGACACACCGACGAACAGAATGGTACGTGGATGTAGAGACCTGCCGGAACCTCGGTTTCGTTTCCTGGGGGAAAACCGGTTTCGGGCAAAGTTTTCCTTTCGACTCAGTCGGAATCCGTCTTCAAGACCGCGATGAAGGCCGCCTGCGGGATCTCGACATTGCCGACCATTTTCATGCGCTTCTTGCCCTTTTTCTGCTTCTCCAGAAGCTTGCGCTTCCGACTGATGTCACCGCCATAACACTTTGCGGTGACATCCTTGCGGTAGGCATTGATGGTCGACCGAGCAATCACATTTCCGCCGATGGTACCCTGGATCGCAATCTTGAACTGCTGTTTCGGAATGGTCTCTTTCAGCCTGTCACAATAATGCAGTGCCCGCGGACGGGCTTTGTCCCGGTGGACCAATTGCGCCAATGGATCCACCGGCTCGGAATTGACGAGAATCTCCACTTTGACCGCATCGGTCTCCCTGTAATCGAGCATCTCGTAGTCGAATGACCCATAACCCTGGGTCGTCGACTTGAGCCGGTCGTAAAAATCAAAGAGCACCTCCGCCAGCGGCATTTCCGAGGTCAATTCCACTCTCCCAACCGAGAGATAGTTGAAGCTCGTATTCTCCCCCCGACGATCCCGACAGAGTTCCATCACGGTACCGATGTAGCGATCAGGCATCATCACCGAAGCCTTGATGAACGGTTCCTCGACGGTGTCGATCGATCCTGGGTCCGGGTAGATAGAAGGGTTGTCCACCCATCTCTTCTCACCATCGGTCATCGTGACCCGATAGCGCACGGACGGCGCCGAGAGCAAGAGAGAAAGGTCGTACTCTCTTTCCAACCGCTGCTGGACAATTTCCAGGTGGAGCAAACCCAGGAAACCACACCGATAGCCGAATCCGAGAGCCTGGGAGGAGTCCTTCTCATAAATCAGCGCTGCATCATTCAACTTCAGCTTTTCCAAAGCCTTGGTGAGTTCCAGATACTCGTCGGACGCCATCGGATATACCGAGGAGAAGACAACCGGCTTGGATTCCCGATATCCCGGTACCGCTTCCTCCGCCGGCATCTCGACACCGGTGATGGTGTCACCGATGTTGATCTCCGAAACCGATTTGATCCCGGCGATGACATACCCGACAGCACCAGCCGACAATGACTCGGACTTGACCCGTTCGAGCTTGAGCAGCCCCACTTCTTCGACCTGGTGTTCGACACCGGTGTGCATGAACCGCACCCGTTGGCCGGCTCGAATCTCGCCGTTCATCACGCGCACAAGAAGAACCGCACCGCGATAGGCATCGTATTGAGCGTCAAAGATCAAAGCCTGGAGAGGTCCATCCGGGTCCCCTTCCGGCGGAGGTAACTGGTTCACAATCGCCTCGAGCACATCTTGAATGCCCGTTCCGACCTTGGCCGAGCAGAGAACCACCTCGTCGGAGTCCAGTCCGAGATCTTCTTCGATCTCCTCCTTGACTCTTTCAATGTCGGCTGACGGAAGGTCGATCTTGTTGATTACCGGAACGATCTCCAGATCGTGTTCGATCGCCAGATACATATTCGCCATGGTCTGGGCCTCGACACCCTGCGAAGCGTCAACCAAGAGCAAGGCGCCCTCGCACGACATCAGGGATCGGCGCACTTCGTGGGAGAAATCCACGTGGCCGGGAGTGTCGATGAGGTTCAGCTGATAGGTCTCACCATCCTTCGCCTCATAGTCCAGGCTGATCGTATTGGACTTGATGGTGATTCCCCGCTCCCTCTCCAAATCCATAGAATCCAGTATCTGGTCACGAAAATCGCGATCCTCGACCCCGCCGCAGTGCTGGATCAGGCGATCGGCCAGCGTAGATTTGCCGTGATCGATATGAGCAATGATGCAAAATGTTCTGATACGTTTCACGTCGTCTTAAACTCCTCGCGCAAACGCATTATGACCTAAAACTGATTTTTGGGAGGGAATACCGGTTAAACGATACGTTCACGGATTTTTGCGGACGCAATATCCATCAGCCAGACAGTGGCCGCAATGAGCAACACCAGAGTCCCGACCTCACCCCATTCGCCCAGGTCGACTCGAGGCTTGAGGATGTAGCCAATGCCACCGCCTCCCACGAAACCAATGATCGTCGACATGCGCACGTTGATGTCCCACCGATAGATCGTGTAGCTGAGAAAGGGCGGGATGACCTGAGGCACGACCCCATACCTCAGAATTTGCAGGGTCGTCGCCCCGGTCGCGGCAATGGCATCCATCGGTCCTGTATCGATGCTTTCGATTTGTTCCGAGTAGAGCTTTGTCAGGGCCGCCACCGAATGGACCCAGAGCGCCAGAACCCCGGCAAAAGGACCGATGCCGACCCACGAAATAAAGATCAGGGCCCAGACCAGGGGCTCGACGGCGCGTACGAAGTTCATTCCGGTGCGTGCCGCCATGTAGAGCAGGCGGGAGGCCCAAGTACCCCGGGTCAGGTTGCGGGCCGACGGAAAGGACAAAACGAAGGCCACGGGGATTGCAAAAGCGGTGGCCATGAAGGCGAGGAAAATCGTTTGAACCAGCAGCACCGCACCCTGGTGGAGGATCGATGCCTGCGGATGCATCAGGCCGTTCAGAATATCGGCGGCCTTGGAAAACTTGGTGAGGAAGGAGACAAGGTCAAGCTCGGTTATCAGCCACCCGGAAAAGAAGGTCAACTGGATCAGAATGGCGACAAACCAACCCAAGAATGTCTGACTCCATGGCAGGTCCCTTTCTTCTTCGGCGAGACCGTAAACCATCGCCCGGCCCGGTGAGGTTCCGAAAATGCCGTGGGTCGCGCTCCAGGCGATCGCCACGAGCACCGCCGCACCGGCAATCCAGCCGTAGTGCAGGAGATCGAGGATGCCCTCCGCCGTCAGCAGAAGACCCGTGGCGCTCCGTCGACCCGAGAAAGCCAGAAACAGAAACTCGACCATCAAAAAACTCGTGCCGACAAGCAGGGCATCGATACCAACGACCTGCACCTGGGCAAAAAACCGGGCTGCGAGCGTCGGTGAGTCTATGTCTTGCTCGTTCCGCATCTCAATATCCCGAATTCGAGGCCGGCTCGGCCTCTTGACCGTAGATCTCTTTGAAAATCCCTTGGTCGAAGTTCTCAGGCAATCCCTGCCACACCAGCTCTCCATCACGGAGGGCAATCAGCCGAGTTGCATAACGGGTCACCAAATCGATGTCGTGCAGCGAACACAGCACCGTCAGCCCCTCTTCCCGGTTCAATATCTCGATGTGGCGCATGATGGAGTGGCGCAACGCCGGATCCAACGATGCCACAGGCTCATCGGCAAGAAAAAGCTGAGGCTCCTGCATCAGGGCACGAGCGATGGCCACCCTTTGTTGCTGACCGCCCGAGAGGGCGTCCGCCCGGCTGTCACCGCGATCGGGAAGACCCACCCGCTCGAGATATGCCTGTGCCCTGGCCCTCTCAGCCTGGGGAAAGGTCAGGAGCAAACTCGGCAACAGCCGGCTGCGACCGAGGGCGCCGGACAAGACGTTGGTCATGACCGTCTGTCTCTTCACCAAATTGAACTGTTGAAAGATCATGGCGACACGACAACGTAATTTCCGCAGATTCGATCCACGCAGGGCAGTGACCTCTTCACCGAAGATGTGAACGGAACCCTCGGTTGGATCCAACAGTCGGTTGACGCATCGCAGCAAGGTGCTCTTACCGGAGCCCGAAAGGCCGAGAACCGCGAGAAACTCACCCTTCTCCACCTGGAAGGAGACTCCCTTCAGGGCGCGCACACCGCCGGGATAGACCATGCCGAGGTCTGACACCTCAATCGCAGGAACTACACCGTCACTCACGATCATTTTCCTTCGGTGGCTCTTTCCGTCGCTTCCGTTCCAACTTCTCTTCCGCCGCCTTCAATAGAGTTGATGCGCTCACACCGGTCGCCTTGAGGGCCGTACGAAAATCATCAAAATCGGCATCCGAGCATGGCTCGGCGGCAACACCCGCAACCAGATCGTAATAGGCGCCACGCCCCTCTTCGGTATCAAGGAAACGCTGCATCGAAACCTCGAACTCTTCCCACACCGACGGTGAAAATCCCTCACGGACGCAGCACACGTCATTGGGGATCGGATCGGTCAGGGCGATGATGCGAATCTCGTCGAGAAAATCGAGCCGTTCTTCGACTGTCGCCATGTTCTTGAGCAAGAGAAAGCGTGCGTCCCCGACCAGGGTTCCGTCTTGCGAGTTCTTCAGAGACGGAGGGGAGTAAAAGGCCGAACCCCCGGCCACCTTGCCGTCAACGACCGCTTGCACCACGTTCGGATGGCCGCCTGCAAAGAGGACATGCCCAAGCTCAACCCCGGCTCGCTGCAGGAGCGCACGGGCGAAGATATGGCCCGAGGTAGAAGTCTCATCGGAAAAGGCGAACGGCTGCCCCTGCAGATCCTCGAGGCGGTCAATGCCCGAGTCAGGCCTGGTCATGACACACCCGAAGTAGACGTTGGAGAGTTCAGGCACAGCTTCTTCGGTGGTGTGAAGCACTCGGGTTTCGCGAAGAGTTCCCGGTCTCTCGGATTCGAGCCCCTTGCGGCCATCCCCAACCAAATCATGCGGCCCTGAATATACGTGCCGACTGACAGCCGCCGAAACGCCCTGCCGGCGTTCGACAAGCAGACGAACCGCCTCTCGTCCGTCTTTCACCGGCACTTCCCGCCAGCCGGGCGCCGCTCGATCGAGGGTCCCTACAATTCCGTCGCGTAACTCGGGTCCGAGGTTCTGCGGGAGAGCGATCGCCCTGCCCTTGAGATCGTCCAGGACCCGAGGCTCACCAGGACCGTTTCGTGTGACGACAATTCCGTAACGGTCAACTGAACGCACCACCTGAAGCTTGGCCTCTGCACCGTAGCGGGCGTTCGCCAGGACATACGCGAAAGCGGGAATCCAGGCAACGTCGGCCTGGTCGGCGCCAAGAGCTTGGATGACGGCAGCATAGGAGGTGGGAACCAGAGTGCGAAGACTGAGACCACTGTCTTGTCGAATGAACCGAGCCAGTTCATCTCCCCGGCGAACCAGCGTACCTTGCTCGACTGAGGGCACAAAAAGCATCGTAACTGCACGCTCTCCGCGCACCTCGAGACTTAATCGTCTGTGAAGTCCCCAACCAAATACGATCGTCAGGATGATCACCACCGACCATCCCACTCTCGGCATCCATACCCGTTCTCGTCGAGGCATCAGAGAAGATTCCATATGACGGGCGGAAGGGTAACATTCTCATCCAGAAAGCCAAAGGGGAACCAGAAACCTGCGAACTGTAGGGCATGGGCCGGTGGCGCGATCGAGAAGTGTGGCATGAACAAGGTCAGGGCTGAGTGGACCCCTTTTGGGGTGCTGCTTATTCACCTCAGTGCGCCGGCAGCCAACAGGTAACGATCGTACCGCCGCCGGGGCGCGATTGGAGGCTGATCTTGCCGCCGTGGCCCTCGACGATTTCCCGACTCAGGGCCAGGCCGAGACCTGTGCCTGTTTTCTTGGTCGAATAGAAAGGTAGGAGCGCCATTTTCATCGTCTCCCCGTCCATTCCCGAACCCCGGTCTGAGATATGCAGGAAAGTGCCGTTTCCGGCATCACGCACTCGGATCGACACTTGCGGTTCCGTTTCAGATGCTTCAACCGCATTCTTGACGAGATTTATCAGCAGCTGTCGGAGCTGCGGGACATCGCCGAAGCCAGGGCGTAACGGCAACGGCTCTTCAACTGTCAGCCCCGGAAAATCGCCGAGATTTCTAAACAAATCCGACCAGTCGACCTCGCTTTTTTGAGGTTCGGGCAAACGAGCAAATTTCGCGTAGCCTTCGATGAATTGCCCGATGTGATTGAGTCGTTCCTCAATGGTGGTGAAGATCTCTTCGCTCTTGTGGCTGAGGTCGGGGCGTTCCCTGATCAGTTTGGCCGAGTGCACCAGCGACGAAATCGGCGCCAGGGAATTGTTGAGTTCGTGCGAGATGACCCGGATGACCTTTTTCCAAATCGCTGCCTCCTGACGGCCGAGCTCGCCGGTGAGCCGGTGCAGCAGCACGAGACTATTCTTTTTCTGGTTGAGCAGGAATCGGCGCTGCGACAGGTGATAGGTCTCGACGACCTCGTCCCGCTTGACCGAGAAGATGCCTTCGCCCTCGCTGGCCAGAATTTCGCGCATGTCCTCGGGGCAACGCTGTTCGATCTCGGCAAAGGAACGCCCTTCGAGCTTGGTTCCGCCAAGCAGGAGGTTGCGCGCCTCGGGGTTCGAAAATATGACGCGGCCGAGCTGATTGACGAGCATGATCGCGACCGGCGAGCGGTCGAGAGCGGTCTCGAGCAGCAGTTCTTTCTGGCGGATATTGTGTCGTTCTTCCTGCAGCAGGCGGCCGACGTCGTTGTAGAGCCTCGCCAATTCCCCCATTTCATCGCTGCGACCGGAGGCAAGACGCAGGGAGAAGTCGCGATCGCGAAAACTCGAGATGCCATCGCGCAGTCCGCTCAAGGTGATGTCGAGCGGCCGCAGGATCCTCGCCATCAACACGGCGCCAATCGGAAGTCCAATGAGAAGCACGATCAAAAAGACCAGCCACGGTTCGAAAGGGATGGCGCTGCAAACTGCGGCAGTCGCTGCCATGAGGACCAGGACCACGGCAAAGGCCAGATAAACTCTGCCGGCGAAAGAGGTTTGAAACCGCCCAGACTCCTCCTCGTGGCGTTGGTTTTGGTTCATCAGCGCTGCGGTCTTTCCGGGCGTGCCTTCCGCTCGACCTCGATGCCGAGTTTGTTCATTTTGCGATACAGGGCCTGACGGCTGATACCGAGCACCTCCGCTGCGTGGGCTACCACGCCATCCGAACTATCGAGGGCATCGATGACGGGTTGGAGTTCTTCGTTACGGTCCTTTGGCGCGTGAGAATTTTGCCCGGAATCAAAACCGAGATCCTCAACGTCGATTTCGGGTCGCGAGCTGACGACCGTGGCTCGCTGGATCCGATTTTCGAGTTCCCGCACATTTCCCGGCCACGGGTGGTCGAGCAGCGCCTGTTCAGCAGCCGGGCTGAGGTACTTCGCCCCGGCTTTGAACGCGTCGAGGAAAAAACGAGCCAGCGGAAGAATGTCATCCAGGCGTTCGTGGAGCGCCATGATCTTCAATTCGACGACGTTGAGGCGATAATAGAGGTCTTCCCTGAACCTTTTGTCGTTGATCGCCTCTTCGAGATTCGAATTGGTCGCGCTGATGATGCGCACATCGGCCCTTCGGCTGCTGCTCGAACCGAGACGGCGGAATTCTCCGCTCTGCAGCACGCGCAAGAGCTTGACCTGACCGGACAAAGAAAGCGCATCGACTTCGTCGAGAAAGAGTGTGCCCTTGTCGGCGCTCTCGAAGTGACCGATGCGGCGCGACGAGGCGCCGGTGAAAGCGCCGGATTCGGCGCCGAAGAGTTCACTCTCCATCAGATCAACCGGGATGGCGCCGACGTTGACGCGCATGAAGATTTCTTCTTTTCGATGAGAGTTGGCCTGGATGATTTCGGCGAGCCGTTCTTTGCCCGACCCCGACGGTCCTGTAATGAGCACAGGAGCATCGGACCGGGCGATATTGACGGCCAACGAAACGATTTCGTGCATTTCATGCGACGCGTAGACAACGCCGCAGAGATCGTTTTCGTCGGCGAGTATCTGCTGTGACTTTTCGGTTGCTGCGCGCAGCCGTCTATTTTCGGCCTCGAG
This sequence comes from Thermoanaerobaculales bacterium, assembly GCA_021107705.1. Lineage (GTDB taxonomy): Bacteria > Acidobacteriota > Thermoanaerobaculia > Thermoanaerobaculales > Sulfomarinibacteraceae > JAIOSJ01. The sequence continues at coordinate 8,848 of JAIOSJ010000343.1, forward strand.
CTGCCGCATCTTCAGTAAATCGCGCAGACGGTTGATAATGGCGTCGTCGTCCCACGGTTTGCGCAGGTAGTCGCTGGCACCGTCTTTGACCAGTTCGACCGCGGCTTCGAGTGATGCCCACGCCGTAACAAGCAAGATCGGCAACGAAGGATCCGCCCTGCGTAAAGCTCGAAAGAGATCGACTCCTTCGCGACCTGAGGTCTCGTTGGGGGTGAAATTCATGTCCTGGATCACGGCCCCGAGAGTTTCCGTTGAGGCAATCTTCAGCGCTTGAGACGGCGTCGATGCGGCTACGTGGCTGATGCCGTGGATGTCGAGCAGCACCTGCAGTGCCGTGACAACACCAGCCTGGTCATCGACGATGAGCACGCGGAGCGGAGGTTCATTCACATCGGTATTGTATCCCCTCATACGCTCCGGGTCGCGATCTCCGGTGTGACTGTGATGGCGCGCAGTGCCGGAATCAGTGCGGAGAGAAGGCCTGCTGCCCACAAAACGGCGGCGCCACCGACAAGCAATATCCAGTCGATCTTCGGAGCTGCCGCGTATTCGGCGAGTACATAGTTGAGCAGAATTGTCAGTGCCGTGCCGATGGCCAAGCCGATACCCGTAATCAGCCAGTTCTCAATCAGGAAGTAACGCAGTATGGCCGACCTGGTCGCACCGAGCGCGCGCCTTGTGCCGATCTCTCGGGTGCGTTGTGTCACCGAAAACGAGGTCAATCCGACAATGCCCAGTGAGGTGACGATGATCATGAGCACGATCACGGCTGCCCAGATCTTCATCGCCATGAGCGTGCGGCTGTAGTACCCGAGTTTGATTTCTGAGAGTGTTCGAACCCTGACGACGCGATCTGTCTCCAGCGAGATCATCAGTTCTTCGAGTTCAGTGTAGAGAGTGTCGATGGCGCCGGGCTCGGCGCGCACCAGGTAATTCATTTCGCGGCTGTCACCCGCCGCGCTCGGCTGCAGCATCGTGTGTTTGCCGATCGACGAACGCGGCCAACAATTGCTCATGAGGTCGATGACGCCAATGACCGTTGCCGTGTATTCGTCGTCTCCGTTTGAGATCTGGCTGCCTACGACGTTGCCGTCGGGAAAAACCCGCTCTGCGAAGGCCTTGGTGACGATGACGTTGCGTGGCATATCCTCGTTGCCGCCGTCACTCCTTCTTCCGATTTCTGCTTGATTGAAGTTGCGTCCGTCAATGAGTTCGACGCCGAGAGTCTCGATGCCGTGTTCGTCGACCGAGAAATAGGAAATCCCCACAGTGTCGAGTTCGGAACCTGCCGCCTTCCGGCCGGTTGACGAGCCACTGCCGGACAACGGGATATGGTGGATTGGTGTTGCATTGATGATAGAAGGGCGGCTGCGCAGTCGTGCGAGATCTGATTCGCCCACGTCTTTGACAAAATCCTGGACCGCGAAGTCTTCGCCAAACGGCTCGGTGTTGATGACGAGAATGTTCTCGACGTCCATGCCCGTCGGAGAATTAAAGGACCGACGTTTTTCGAGGAAGATTGAGGTGCAGTTGACCACGATGGCGAGCGTCAGGGCAACTTCGACAATAATCAGCCAGAACCTCGTACGATTGTTTAAGAGTGCGCGGAAAATGGGACCGAATTCCATAACTAACTCCAATCACTGCATCTTGAGGTGAACGGCGGGCGCGACGTGGCAGATGCGCCAGGATGGGTAAATGCCGGCGATCAGGCCGGCCACCAGAGAGAGAAGCAGACCGGCGCCGACCATGGTGAGATCGAGGTGGAGTTGTTCGCCGTTTGACAACATGCGGTTGATAGCGTTGAGCACCATCACTGAGAGTGCGAGCCCGAGCGAGCCGCCGAGCACGCCGATGACCTCACACTCGATCAGGTGCTGTATGAAGACGGAGCGGCGGCTCGCGCCGAGGGCCCTGCGTACGCCGATTTCCGGGGCCCGGCTCAAGAATTTGCCGAGCAGGATGCCGATGAGATTGATCGCGCACACGACGAGAAAGAGCAGCGATACGACGAGCTGACTCTTTGTCGAATCCGGCACCACTTCACGTTCTTCCAGCGTGGCCATGACGTCGAGCAACCGGTTGTTTAGGGGTCGGCTTAAACGGCCCTGCTTTTTTTGCTCAAGCACGTAGGCATCGAGGAAATCCTGATACGCCTGTTTCTGCGTTTCATCGTCGAGTTGTACCCACATCTGGATCCAGAGTATTTCGGACTGCAAATACTCCTCGTGGGAGTCGATGGGCTCAGACATCCAACTCCAGGTGTTGCCGTAGTTGGTGATCTCGAAGACCGGAGTGAAATTGAAAGGCATGTAGATCGCTTCGGGTTCGCCGAATGCATTGACGGTCGGATCGTAGTGTTTGGGCGTCGGACGCCACTCTGCGAGTACGCCGATGATAGTGAAATAGCGATCTTGGATCTTGAGCGATCGGCCGACGCTGTTGGCGCCGCCGAAGAGGCGCAGGTTGGTTCTCGAGTTGATGACGATAACCGGCTCCGGTGCATGATCGGCAGCATCGTCCCAGCCGTGTCCGTATTGAAATGGCACGTCGAACATCAAGAAGAAGTCAGAAAAACACATCCGCACAATCTCCCGAAAGGGTCGCTGCTCATCGCCATCGGGAAATACCATCAGCTCAGTGCGGAACGCAGCGGTCTGATAGGTCGGAATTTGCGATTGCATAAGCGCCCTCACGTCACGGTAGCTGAGTTGAAATGGAGCTCGTTCAGGATGATCACTGTCGAACGGGCGGTCCGGATGCCAATTGTCGATTTCGACGTGGAAGAGTACGTCGCTCTTGTGGGGAATCGGGTTGCTCGAATAAATGTGATAAATCGTCACCGAGGCCGTCGACACTGCGATGCCGAGGCCGATTGCCACGACCATCAGGGCTGAGAGTACGGGGTTTCGGCGCAGACTCTTGAATGCGAGGCGGAGCTGATACGCGAACATTGTCATTCTCCTTGATCAGCAGCCCGCTTTAGCGAGCCCGACCGGCACGCCGTTGATCAGCGGAACGGGTTTGTCTTGAGTTTCGAGGTCAATCAACGAACCGTCGAGCAGGTGAATCTGACGTGGTGCGCGGTGGGCGAGATCAGGATCGTGGGTGACCATGGCGACTGTGGTGCCTTGTTCATTGATCTTTTCGAGGAGATCCATGATGTCGTTGGCCATCGCCGAGTCGAGGTTGCCGGTCGGTTCGTCGGCGAGGATCAATTTGGGCCCGCCGACGAACGCACGTGCTACGGCAACGCGTTGCTGTTGACCGCCGGAAAGTTGCGCCGGCATATGTTTCTTGCGAGATGCCAGACCGACGGTGGCCAGGGCTTCTTCGATTGCCACCCTCCGTTCTTTAGCCGGCATTCCGCGGTACCTTAACGGCACATCGACATTGTCGAATATGTTGAGGTCAGGTATCAGGTTGAAGGTCTGGAAAATGAACCCGATCTTGAGGTTGCGGATGCGCGACATCTGTCGGTCCGATAAAGTCGATACGTCTTCATCATCAAGTACGTAGGAGCCACGGTCGAAACTATCGAGAAGCCCAATGAGGTTGAGCAGGGTCGTTTTTCCCGAACCGGACGGTCCCATAATCGAAATGAACTCCCCAGATTTGACCTCGAGGTCGAAGCTGTCGAGGGCGTGGGTTTCGACGTGTTCGGTACGGTATATTTTGCGAATTCCCTGCATTTTGATCATCGTATTCTCCTTGATGTGGTTAGCGAAGCAGGACGTTTTCAGCGTCTTCGAAACGGGCGATGTCGGAGACAATAATGCGGTCGCCGACTCCAAGTCCTGAAAGAATTTCGACTTCCGAAATACTCGTGCTTCCGGTTTTGATCGGTCGCTTGACGGCCGATCCGTTGTTGATGACGTATGCGATACGGCCGGCGCCGTCTTCGAGAAAGGGGCCGCGCGCCACCTTGAGTACGTCGGGTTTTGTCTCCAAGATGAGGCGTGCGGTGACGCGCTGGTTCTGCTTCAGTCCGTCGGGTGTCGCCCCGGTGAAAATAACCCTGCTCTTGACGCGGCTTCCTTCGACTTCAGGGGAGATGCTGAGCACCTCCGCCGCGTATTCAATGCCGTCCTTTGAAACGACGGCCTCGGTTCCGGGGTTGATCGCTGAGGAATAGGTTTCAGCGATGGCGATTTCGACCTCATAAGCCGAAAGATCAACGACCGTGATCAGCGGGTCATTGGTATTGACGGCCTGGCGATCGTCGACATGCAACCGAGATACGAGGCCTGCGACCGGCGCGCGGATTGTCAGTGCTTCAACTCTGCGTTCAAGTTCATCGACGACAAGTCGCTGACGCTCAACCTGCTGCCCGGCGTTATCAAGTTCAAACCTCAGGATTTCAGAGCCGAATTCAACACGTTGTTCGGCCTGGTTGAGTTTGAGTGAAGCGACGACGACGGAATCGCGAGCCGCTTCAAGATCAATTTCATTGGTCAGGCCGAGTTTGTACAGACTCTCGGCCCGTTCGAGGGAACGTTTTGTCGCAGCGAGTTCGACGCGCCCGAGATCGACCTGTTGCTCATTCTCCGCACGGTTTTGGCGGGCTTCGAGTCGAAGGCGATCATCCCTCGATTGCAGGCTGTTCAGAGTGGTCTCTTCCTGGGCCATGAAACTGCCGAGTTCGGGGCTTGAGACGCGGGCGAGAATATCGCCCTCATTAACAACCTGGCCCGCGGTGACGTTGATCGAAACGATTCCACGTGCTGGGCTGAATGAGGTCGGATGAAATGCAGCAACGATGCGTCCTTCGACCGAGAACTCTCGTACGAGATCACCGCGCACCACTTCGGCGATACGGATACGTGAGACGTCGATCGAAGCCTCTGATCGATACCAGCGCAGGATAGAGGGTGTGAAGGCAGCGATCGCAATGATCGATACCAGAGCTGCCGGGCCGATGAGTCGCAAACGGCGCGCGAGCGGTGGTTGATTCACTGGTCGGTCCATGACAGAAGCGTCTTTGATCATCCTTGGCCCCCGGGAACTTTCTGTCGCAAGGTCCATGCCAGGCTTCTTGTGAGACTTAACTTTTTTATTATCAATAGTTTGTCTTTTCGCTAAGCTACAGAAGGTTGACAGATGTCAACCGCGGAGCGGACAGGTGTCCGGATGGGCTCCATGGCAGGAGGTTGCCGCGAGCTCGGTATTCGCAAATTTGGTTGGCCCTGCTACCGTTGGACCTCGGAGGAGACAATGAACTCACGCACGCTCACCACCATCGGTCTCATTCTGGTTTTTGGATCGATCGCCGGAGCCATTGACGCTCCCTTTCCCAGACATCCCGCGCCCTCTCCCGACGGCAGTCGGATCGCCTTCAGCTGGCAGGGAGACCTCTGGGTCGTATCGGCCCAGGGAGGAGCGGCTCAACCCCTCACGTCCCACGCCGCTTCCGAGGCGTATCCGATCTGGTCCAGAGATGGGCGACACATCGCCTTTGCCTCGAACAGACACGGGAAATTCGACATCTTCGTCATGTCGGTCGACGGCAGTGCGGCGCCAACGCGTCTGACCTACGCTGATCGGAATGATATTCCCCTTGATTTCACGCCTGACGGAAAAGGGATTCTCTTCTCCTCAAGCCGGGCGGTTTCGACCCGCTGGATGCCGGCTCTTTGGACGGTACCGGTCAAAGGCGGCACCCCGGTGCTCGCGCAGACCGCCCTCGGAGAACACGGATCCTACTCTCCCAACGGAGCGGCCCTCGCCTTTGTGCGCGGCGCCACCAAGTGGACCCGGCATGGCTACCGCGGCGCCGCCTCTCGGACTCCGTGGCTGCGCGATTCTTCCGGAGACTTCACCAAACTCTCCGATTTTGAGGGCGACGAAGATCATCCGATGTGGGTGGACGATCACACCCTCGCCATCCTCTCTTCCCGCTCGGAAAGGAAGAACATCTTCCTCTCGAATCTCGTTACCGGGGAGTTCTCTCCCCTCACCCACCACAAAGGGACCGACGTGAGATTTCCGAGAATATCAGGCGACGGGTTTCTCATCGCCTACGAATTTGAACAGTCGATTTGGACCGTCCATTCGGCCGCCGGAGAGTCGCAGCGATTGAAAATCGACGTTCCGGCAGACCGAGCGTCCGAGCAGATCATCAGGCGGACGGCCACCGACGGAGCTGAAGACCTCTCCATACATCCTGAAGGATCCTTGGCTGCATTCGTCGTCGATGGCGACATTTATGTGGCAGAGATCCTGTCCGAGGATGACCAGGAGATCGCAGCGCCCACCACGGTCCGCGTCACCCACACGCCCGAACGTGAAACACTGCCCCGGTGGTCGCCTGATGGCGAGAAACTCCTCTTTTCCTCATCTCGATCAGGAAACAACGACCTGTGGATCGCTCAACCGGATGATGGAGACGCCGGCTGGCTGGAGTCATTTGATTTTCCGGTTCGCCAAATCACCACTTCGGCTGCGGAAGAGGCGGACGGACAGTGGTCGCCGGACGGCAAGAGGATCGCCTATGTGAGCGGCAAAGGTGACCTGGCTGTTGTGGATGCGAACGGAGGGGAGCCCCAAATCCTGTTCGAACACTGGTCGGAGATTGATTTTCAATGGTCTCCCGACGGGCGATGGATCGCCTTTTCAAACTTCGACGAACATTTCAACGCCGAGGTGTGGATCATCCCCTCTTCCGGGGGAGATGCCTACAACGTCAGCCGCCATCCGGACGATGATGTCCAACCGAGTTGGAGCCCGGACGGTCGGCGCCTCCTGTGGGTGTCGAAACGTCACCGCGACAGCCTCGACGTCTGGGGCGTTTGGCTTACTCGAGCCGATGACGAGCGCACTGCCGCACAATGGCTGAAAACATTCAATGCCAAGCCGGAAAAAGATGAGAAGGAGAACGGCGAAGACGAAGGCGAAGAGTCAGAAAAGCCGGACGAACTCGTCGACGTCTCGATCGATTTCGATGATCTGTGGCGGCGTGCGGCGGCCGTCAGTAGCGAAAACGGCAATGAGCTATCACCCCTGGCCACTCCGGACGGGAAACGTGTGGTCTTTGCCGCATCTCCGGACGGCGATTCAGATCTCTACAGCCTCCGCTATGACGGCAAAGATCTCAAACGGCTGACCGAAGGCGGCGCCGAACCCTCAGAAGTACAAATTTCCAAGGACGGAAAGACCCTCTACTACCTGAATGCCAAGGGACACATCAAGAGGGTCGGGATCGGCGGCAAAGCAGGCGATCCGATGCCGTTTGCCGCCAGGGTCTCGGTTGATCTCGAGGCTCGTCGGGCGGCGACGTTTGACGAGGCCTGGCGCGCATTGAACGAGTGGTTCTATGACCCGGACTTCCACGGAGTCGATTGGAAAAGCAAAAGCGAGATCTATCGACCCTGGGCACTGAAGGCCACGCAAGACCGAGATTTCGCCGACATCCTCAACCTCATGCTCGGAGAACTGAACGCTTCCCATATGGGTTATCGTCCCCACCGCAATGGGGGCGGGGAACACACCGGCTGGATCGGCGCCACCTTTGACGCTGAAGCAGGCGGACCCGGAATCCTGGTGGATGAGGTTTTGACCGACGGGCCGGCGGCAGCGGTCGAGGTGGGCCTACTCCCCGGTGACCGATTCCTGGCCGTAGAAGGAACCAAAGTCGGGCCCGACACGAACGTCTACTCCCTATTTGTGGACACTGTCGAACGGCGCATCCCAATTCGCATTCGGACGGCCGATGGATCCGAACGCACCGCCGTTGTGATCCCACAGAGCTACACTGATCAAGACGATCTACGGTACGACACCTGGGTTCGACAGCGTCGAGCATTCACCAACGAATACTCCGACGGTCGCCTCGGTTACCTCCACATTCAAAGCATGAACACACCCTCGTTCGAAAAATTCGAAAGAGACCTGCAGGCCGCCGGGGAAGGCAAGGAGGGCATGGTCATTGATGTCAGGTCAAACGGAGGCGGCTGGACAACCGACTATCTCATGGCCGTTCTGATGGTTCGGCGCCACGCATTCACCATTCCCAGAGACGATCAGTCCAACATCAAGGCCTACCCTCAGAGCAGGCTTCCGCTGGCGGCCTGGGCCCATCCCGCCGTCACCCTTTGCAACGAGGATTCTTACTCCAATGCCGAAATCTTCTCTCACGCTTTCAAGACGTTTGAGCGAGGTCAGTTGGTCGGCAACACAACTTTCGGCGCTGTGATTTCGACCGGGGGAACCCGTCTGCCGAACGGCGCTTGGGTCCGCCTGCCGATGCGCGGTTGGTACGTCGCCGACTCTTCGATGAATATGGAAAACAACGGCGCCGTTCCTGATGTGCTGGTTCTCCAACCACCCAGCGAAGACACCCAGGTCCTTGAGGACACCCAACTCCGTCGGGCGGTCGATGTCCTGCTCAGCACCATCGAAACAGATCCACGAAAAGACGCCTGGTGAGATCGCTCTAAGGCCCAACATGGCGGAGCCGGAACCAAGACCGGGTTGGAAATTTCAAACCCAAGCCCGAGACCGTTGCCGTTCCCGTTGTCGGAACTCAGCCCCTCGGTAACGATAACGATAACGGGCTCGGGCTCGGGAAGACCTCACAGAACGCGCCCCGATATTCTCCGATGCGCAAGCGGCCACTCCTCAATGCCGTTTTTTATCGCCGCGTTCGACCGACCCGAGGTACACTTCCCCGGCGCGAAGCGCGCCACATCGATTTCCTGGGAGGATCCATGAAGCACAAAACTATCCTTATGTTTTCGCTGACACTTATTCTCGGCGCCGGCCTTTCCTTTGGGGGTGAGCAAACCCACTCGATTGAAGCTGAAGACTACTTCTCGATCGCCGGCATCATCGACGTCGCCCTCTCACACGACGGTGAAACGGTCGCATGGACCGAAATGCGTTGGGATGTCGATGCAGATAAGAGACTGACCGAACTCTGGGTCACCAAAGTAGAAGATCCCCAACCCCGGCGCGTGACCTTCGACGCCGTGGGCCCGAGGAGCATTCGGTTCGGCACACAAGGCCGCTGGATTTACTACGCCGCGAACGATGATGACGGCGACGCCCAGGTTTGGAGAATCGACCCGGAAGACGGAAGGACCCAGGACCTGACCCGCGTCAAGGACGGAATCGATCTTTGGGACCTTGCCGCGAACGACCGAAAATTGGTCTACACCGTCACGGTTGACCAGACGGATGATGAGTGGAGGGATCTGCGCGACACCTATTCAGACCTCGAGTACGGACACGGAATCACCAATTTTTCTGAAGTCCACGTTCTCGACATGAAGACTTGGCGCTCGCATAAAGTCTTTGACGGTAAGCGCGTTATCAAAAGCCTCGACGCGAACCGGGACGGAACTCTCGCCGCCATCGTAACCACGCCGGACAACGAACTCGTCCATAACGAGGGCTGGTCACGAGTCGATCTCCTTGACCTCTCCTCGGGAGAGATTTCCGTCATCACTACCGACGGGTGGCGTACTGCCCATCCCTCTCCTTTCGGCTGGATCAACGGCGTAAAATTGGCCGACGACGGCGGGGCGCTCGCATTTTCGATCTCCTTCGACGGCTTTCCGACCATGATCTACACCGCCGAAAAACAGGAAAATGCCTGGCTTCTTGCCGAATTGAACCGGCCCGAGGGTGTTTCGATCGTCGGTGGAGCCATCGACTGGCGACCCCAATCCCGAGACCTGATCTTCGAGGGTGACACGAAGGCCAGGGTACGCCTTTATTCTCTTGCCGATGTCAGAAACGGGAAGGCTGCCGAGGATGGGAGATCCCTGACCCAAGGCGATGTCACCGTCTCCGGGTGGGCCTTCGACGCCAACGGTGAAGAACTCATTGTGATCAGCGGCGCTTTGGACGCTGCCGGCGATCTTTACCGCGTCGAAGAATCCAAACTCTCCAAACTCACGACCATCAATCCGCAGATCGACAGTTGGAAACTGCCGACGATTCAACTCGTCCAGTGGCAGGCGCCGGACGGAGCGGAGGTGGAAGGCATTCTCGAACTCCCACCGGATTGGAAGGCCGACGACGGTCCCCTGCCGCTCGTCGTCGAAATTCATGGTGGTCCGACCGCCGCAACCCACTACCAGTTCCGCTTCTGGATCTACGGACGCACCCTTCTTGCGGCCAAAGGGTATGCCCTCTTGAGCCCAAATTATCGTGGCTCGACCGGTTACGGGGATGACTTCATGACCGGGCTGGTCGGCCGCGAGAACGACATCGAGGTCAAAGACATCCTCGCCGGAGTTGATGCAATGATTGAGCGCGGCATCGCCGACCCGGATCGACTCGGCGTGATGGGTTGGTCCAACGGCGGTTTCCTGACAAATGCCATCATCGCCGCCACCAATCGATTCAAAGCTGCGTCCTCAGGCGCCGGCACCATCGACATGGTCCTCCAGTGGGCCACCGAAGACACCCCGGGCCACGTCATCAACTTCATGAACGCCGCCCTCCCCTGGCAAGATCCGGAGCACTACGTCAAGAGTTCCCCGCTGTATGGAATGGCAAGGGTCACAACCCCGACCCTGATCCATGTCGGCGGCGACGATCCCAGGGTTCCCCCAGCCCACTCTCGAGGTCTTTATCGTGCACTCAGCATCTACCTCGGCGTACCCAGTGAGCTCATCGTCTATCCAGGAGCGCAACACGGTCTGCGAACCTACACCCACCGCGAAGCCAAGATGGCATGGGATCTCGCGTGGTTCGAGAAGTACCTGGGGGTCGGCTGGAATCAGGAAGGTGCGGAATAGGGCAATTCTCGGTTCGGGAAGACCCACCGTATTCTTGGAACGACACAGGAGTAACGCAAAGAGAAGAAGAATTTACCGGGAACGCCTCTTCCTTATCTCCCCCTTTGCGCTGTGCCTCTGCGCCTTTGCGTTATAACTGTGTTCTTCGACCCTCCGCCGGAACGGGCGCTCAAAGGTACCGAGAACCTCTTCAATCGAAAACCACGCACGTATCCCTTGGGTTGCGGGCATAGCCCACGCTATGCCCTCTGCGCTCTCTGCGAGAGAAATATCTTCCTCTTCGAGCCTTTTTGTGGCTCATTTCCCTCTTCGTGGCATTTCCCTCGAGTCTTGCAGACAGGTGAATTGAGTGTATTTCTTTCGATGTCTGCCTTTTCTTGGGCATAATCACTCTGTGATGCACACTTCTGGAGAAGAGACCGTCCCGATTGGAACGAAGCCGAACGACCACAACTCGAAGAGTCGGGTGTTCGACCTCGGCAACGGCGTCAAGGTCTTCCCTGCGAGGGCCGAGACCTGGGTTGTGGAGAGCA
>JAIOSJ010000059.1 GCA_021107705.1 Thermoanaerobaculales bacterium
GCCCAGGGCTACGTCGTTGTTGCGCCGGAATATCGAGGCTCAACCGGCTACGGAAGATCCTTTTACGAATCAATTGATTACGGCGGTCGGGAGATCGGCGATTGTCTGGCGGCTCGCGACTGGGCGGTGAAGAACCATCCTCGAGTTGACGACAAGAGAGTTGGAATCCTCGGATGGAGCCACGGCGGCCTCATCGCCTTGATGAGTCTTTTTGACCATCCGAACTCCTACGCATGTGCGTTTGCGGGGGTTCCAGTGTCGGATTTGGTCATGCGTATGGGTGTCTGGGGACCCGAATATCAGGCATATTACGACGCTGAGCACCACATCGGCCAGACGCCGAAAGAGAATCTGGAGGAGTACAAGAGACGTTCTCCCGTCTGGCATGTTCACAAACTCTCGAAACCCTTGAGGATCCACACCAACCCGCACGATGAGGACGTCACCTACATCGAAGTCGAACATCTGATTCAGGCGCTGAAGGCCGAAGGCAAAGAATTCGAGTACGAGGTCTATGATGTGCCCGGCGGCCATAGTTTCGATCGGCTTGACACACCCGAGGCGTGGAAAGCGCGAAGAGAGATTTACAACTTCCTCGGCCGTTACCTGAAACCACCTCAACCGAAGACGTCGTTGGGAATCACCGCGAAAGGTGTTGCGGCGCCGTAACCCGGATGGGGGTCTAAGAGTCAAAGGGTCAAAGAGTCAAAGGGTCACAGGATCACAGGGTCAAAAAGGTCAAAAGGGGTCGAAGAGGTCAAGGACTCCAGGGTCATTGAGGCGTTTGGACGTTGAAGGGAACGCGAATCTCTTGTCCGCAAAGATCGCCGCCAAAACAATTGCCTCTCGCAGAGATCGCCAAGGGCGCAAAGAAGAAGAAAAATTCCCCCTTGTGTTTCCTCTGCGTTGCTCTGCGCTCTTTGCGAGAGAATTGTCTTCCTCCTTCACCCTTCAATCTTTCCCCCTTTCCGCTCATTGCGAGAGTACTGCCTTCCTTTTCGAGCAGTTTTGCGGCCATTTTTTCGGGTCTACAAACAGTTAAGCTGATTGCCGCGAGCATTCATGTCATCTCGCGTAGAATCTCGTTGGTAAGAAACGAACCCGGATACCTCGCACAATCTTTGGTAAAGTTCTTCTAGCCCGTATTTCTCACCGGATTTTGTAGCGAGACCGCAGTAGAAAGCTGGTGAGATATTCGGGGTGACCTTCAGGAGGTGATCAATGGTTCTCGGTTTCGGAAAGGGTGAGCCACTCTCGAATGTGGATGCCGCTTGGCTTCAGATGGAGGACCGTACCAATCTCATGGTGATCACCGCAGTGATGGCCTTTCATGAACCCCTTGAATTCGACGATATCAAGGCCCTGCTCGAGGATCGGTTCATTTGCTATGGCCGGTTTCGTCAACGCATCGTCCAGAGCACTCTTCCCTTCGGCAAACAACGCTGGGTGGAAGATGAACACTTCAATATGAAGTCCCATCTCATCCGGCTGGGCCTGCCCAAACCGGCCGAGAAACCCGAGTTGGAGGAACTGGCTTCCACCCTTGCTTCAACCCCCCTGGATTACACAAAACCTCTTTGGCAGTTCCATTTCATCGACAACTACCGCGGAGGGTCAGCCCTCATTGCCCGCCTCCACCACTGCATCGGTGACGGAATCGCTCTTATTCGGGTTCTTCTGAGCATGACGGATGACTCCCCAAGCCCTCAAAAACGAACCAACCGGCGACGGCGGCGGCGCTCCCCTGGCACCGGCTTCTGGCTTCCCGAGGTTGTCAACGACGCCTATTACGCAGCCCGCAGAATCACCGGAAGAGTCGTGGGAAGCGGTGTCGAGGCATTGACGACTCCAGGAAAAATCATGTCTATCGCCACCGAGGGCGCTCAGGCAGCGGGGGTGCTCGCCCGCCTGAGCACGATGTCCGCAGACCCCAAAACCTGCCTCAAAGGACCAATCGCCACTCAAAAACGTTGTTCCTGGTCCGAGATCATGCCCCTTGAAAAGGTGAAAAACTTCGGGAAAAGGGCCGAAGCAACGATCAACGACGTTCTTCTTGCCGGCGTTTGCGGCGCCCTGCGCCACTATCTGATTCATAGCGGCGAGAGGAATCTGGAAGGTATGAATCTGCGGGCAACGGTCCCCGTCAACCTTCGGCCCGAGGGTCCTCCCGGCGAACTCGGAAATCGCTTCGGCCTGGTTTACCTCTCTCTACCCGTGGGTCTTCCGACTCGAATGGGTCGCCTCAGAGAACTCAAGAAGCGTATGGACGTGATCAAGAAGAGTTCCGAGGCAATTGTGACCTTCGGTGTACTTAATGCGCTCGGCCTGACGAGCCCCGACGTCGAAAGCGCGGCCATGAATTTCTTCGGCGCCAAGGCCACGGCGGTCATGACCAATGTTCCCGGCCCACGAGAGGAGATCTACATGGCCGGAAGGGCCGTTAGGTCAATGATGTTCTGGGTCCCTCAGGCGGCCCACCTGGCTCTCGGCGTCAGCATCCTGTCCTACGCCGGCCAAGTGCGCCTTGGAGTCATTTCGGATGCCGGGCTCATCCCCCGACCGGCAGACATCATCGAGCACTTCGAGACCGAAATGAAGGCATTTATAACGGAAGAGGTGTAACCGATCAAATGCGAATTTCGCTCGATGATGGTTTCGACTTGGCTCGAAGGGTTCATATCAAGAACCGATTCTTCAAGTCGGCCTTGAGTGAGCAGTTGGGAGACAAAGACCACGGACCGCGGCCGGATTTGAGCACCCTGTACCGCCTGTGGGCAGAAGGCGGCAGCGGCCTGCTGATGACCGGAAATGTCATGATCGACCGGCGGTTTCTCGGGGAACCGGGAAACGTAGTTTTGGAAGACGAACGACATCTGGAGGAATTCGGCGCCTGGGCAGAATCCGCTTCAGAGCATGACTGCCAAGTGTGGATGCAGCTCAATCACCCGGGAAAGCAGATTCCCTCCTTTCTCTGTTCGGAACCGGTTGCGCCTTCCGTCGTGCCTCTGGGCCACGGACTCGGCCACCTCTTCAAGACTCCCCGGGCGCTGACGGAGGAAGAAATTCTCGAGATCGTCGAGCGTTTCGCAACCAGCGCAGCATTGGCTCGGGAAGCCGGTTTCGCCGGAGTGCAGATCCATGCAGCGCATGGCTACCTCATCAACCAGTTTCTGTCGCCACACCACAATCGTCGCGAGGACGCATGGGGCGGCGACGCCACGAAAAGACGGCGTTTTCTTCTCGAGGTTTACAGATCGATGCGCGCGAGTGTCGGGGAAGATTACCCAATCGGCATCAAACTCAACTCGGCGGATTTCCTCCGTGGCGGCTTTTCGGAACAGGACTCAATGGCGGTGGTCGAGGCGATCGCCGCCGAGGACATTGATCTGATCGAAATCTCCGGCGGCACCTATGAGAGTCCGGCGATGATCGGGCACCGGGTGAAGGAGAGCACGCGGCAGCGCGAAGCCTACTTTCTGGCTTACGCGGAGGAGGTCCGACAACTGGTCGAGACACCTCTCGTCGTCACCGGTGGTTTTCGCTCAGGTCCGGCAATGCTGGCGGCGCTGAACTCGGGCGCAACGGATTTCATCGGCCTCGGCCGGCCGCTTGCCATCGAACCGGATCTTCCAAAAAGGCTGATGGCGGACCCCACTGGACATATCGACCTGCCTCGCCCCACAACCGGTTTTAAGAGCGTGGATCGCATGGTGATCCTCGACCTCAGTTGGTGGGAACTCCAACTCCGCAGAATGGGCCGAGGCATGGCACCAAAGGCCGACCTGAGTGCCTGGCGCTCCGTGTGG
Organism: Thermoanaerobaculales bacterium; assembly: GCA_021107705.1. Taxonomy (GTDB): domain Bacteria; phylum Acidobacteriota; class Thermoanaerobaculia; order Thermoanaerobaculales; family Sulfomarinibacteraceae; genus JAIOSJ01. Next base: position 3,807 of record JAIOSJ010000059.1, read on the forward strand.
ACGACCCTTTCGGAACTCGGCGTGGCTGCTTTTCGCCGCCGGAGGGCATAAGCATAGTCGTTGAAACCAGTTGCAATGCTCGATGGACAACAATCTGTGTGATTTCCGCTAGGAGACCAGAAATCAACCTTCATCACCGTAAAATTCGGCGTTTCGAAGAATTCACCGGAGATGAAGTAATATAGCAACTCCTATCCGAAAGGGGGCCCCGGCGAGTGGCATTTGAAGGACAACTCAATACGCTGTCTCCAACCGAGATCCTGCAGCTGATCTCCCTGACCCAAAAGACGGGAAAGCTCATGCTTTCTACAGGACAGCGGCACGGAATCGTCATTTTTCGCAACGGGCGTATCGTTTTTGCTGCCTCCGACACCCTCCACTCCGTCTTCGACAGTTCGCTGACCCGTGTCGAGGGGGACCCGCGACTCATCAGTCGAATCGCCGCCATACTGCCGGGCTCCGTAACCGATTCGGGTGCATTTATGATCACGAAACACCACTCAGGAATGAATCAACTCGATATCGTCGTGCGCGAGCAGATCGAAATGGTCACGAGGGAGCTTCTGCAATGGGAGGAAGGAGAGTTCTCCTTTGAACCGCTCACCCTACCGGAGTGCACCGGTCCCACCGTTGACCCGGCATGTTTTCTCACCGACCGAGGCGTGAATCTGGACCAATTACTTCTTCGGACCTTGGCCTCTCTCGACGAGGAGGCACGAGATCTCTGGCTCCAGGAGATTGAGAAGGCCGAAAAACAAAGCAAGATCAAGTCGTCATCTGACAAAGAGTCGGACATAACGGCTGCCTTCAGGGTGCTTGTCGATGAGAACTCTGGGGAAATCACCTGGGTTCATGATCATGGGGGCGCTCATGGGGTGGACCTTGCCGGCCTTCACAGCATCGTGGGAGAAATCAACCGCATGGAGGGTTTCTCTCAGACTCTCACCGCTGAGGTGACCCTGCTGATTCTGCGCTATGCCTCTCAGGTGTTGTACCGAGGCGTCTTTTTCGCACTATTACCCGAGGGTTTCCGTGGTATCGGTCAATTCGGATTGCCGCAGGGTCAGCACCCCCCCGATCAACGCATTCGTGAAATGATCGTGCCGTTGGATACGCCATCAATTCTTCTCCAAGCCGTGATGAAGGGTCGAGGTGTCGTGACCCAACCGGTGGCAGACGCTGCCAATCAGCTCCTCTTCCAATCTCTTGGAGGCGGACCCCCGAACCAGGTCATCGTCGTCCCCTTCCACGTAAACAAAAACATCATTGGGGTTTTCTATGGAGACAATCACCCGGCGACAGAGCGTATAGCCGCCCTGGACGGACTTGAAATCCTCATGTACGAGGTCGGTCTGGCCGTCGAGAACGCCAAGCTTCAGTCTCGCCTGGATCAGTTGGAACATTAGCCCGCATTCTCAGCTGCTTCGAAAGGCGAGACAAAATTCTCTACTTCTTGGGTTCCTAGCTTCTTTATTGTTTGATCCCCTCCTCGCTCAATCGAAGGTACGGCCTCCAATTTTGCTTGTGGCTTCGCTATCTTGGGAACCACGACTTGGTATCATCCCGCCATGCGAAATATTTTTCTCATCCCGTTTTGTCTTTCTACGATGGTGGTCCTCGGTTCTTGCGATGAACAGGGGATCGAACAGGTAGTCGAGGAAAGAGTGGAGGCGCCTAGCGGTCGTGTCCTGTCGACTGTTCCGGACCTCCCAAATATCAATGATGATTTTCTCATCTATCTCCATGGCGCAATCGTGGAAACCGAGGGAATGAGGCCCACTCATCCCCGCTTCGGCATTTACGAATACTCAACGATCCTTCAGACTTTTGCCGACCGGGGCTTCACCGTCATCTCCGAAGTTCGTCCGGCAAAGACTCACCCCGACGCCTACGCGAGGCGGGTGGTCACCCAGGTCCAAGCTCTCCTTGACGCCGGCGTCCCGGAGCAGCAGATCACCATTGTCGGCTTCTCCAAAGGCGGGATCATCGCCACTCTCGCATCATCCAAGATCATCCGCACAGATGTAAAATGGGTCATCCTGGCCGGATGTGGCACATGGGTGGGAAAGCTCCCGGACATGGTCCCAAACGGGCGGATTCTCTCCATTCTGGATAGTGGCGAGGATATGGCGACCTCGTGTGAAGACCTGTTTTCCCGTATGCCCGAAGGAGCAATCCACGACGAACTGACAACTCAACTCGGGTCCGGTCACGGCGCTTTCTACACGCCAGACTCATCTTGGGTGGAACCCACCATCGAGTGGGCCGGGCGCTGAACCTAACCCGCAGCCATCATGGCCTCAACCTCGTCCGCTTTGGTCGGTAAAGCGGACGACAGGTTTTCGTTTCCGTAGGCGGTCACGAGGTGATCGTTCTCGATCCGAATTCCGGTTGCCTCAGCCGGCAGATAGAGTCCAGGCTCATTCGTGATGACCATTCCCGGTTCAAGGATCACGGCGTCACCACCGGGATCGTGCGCGTCAAGACCGAGGAAATGACCGAGACCGTGAATGAAGTACTGGCCTAACCGCTCGGATTTATCGTCCCTCAAGGGGGAGTCTTGGAACACGCCATAGGCGATTTTTCGGAGGTCGAAAATGGTAATTCCCGGCTTAATCGCCTCCGCCACCCGGTCATGGGCCTCAAGGACCAAGTCATACAAATCACGTTGCCTATCGGTGAAGCGGCCATTCACCGGGTATGTCCGAGTAATGTCGCCGCAGTAGTAGCCAAAACGGGCGCCGATATCCACAACTACCAACTCACCGTCACTACAGACATCCACATTCTGGTCGTAGTGAAGCGTCGTGGCATTAAATCCCGAACCCACGATTGTTGGGAAAGCCAAGCCTTCTGCGCCGGAGGCCCTGAAGGCCGAGTAGATCACCCCATCCACGACGCCCTCGCCTATTCCTGGGCGAATGGCCTTCGCCGCAGCGCGATGCCCAACGACGGTCGCCTCAATCGCTCTGCGCATGAGACCAACCTCTCCATTGTCTTTGACCATTCTCAAAGTCGCAATTTCATCGCTTAGATCACGAACCGAAAAGGTGGGTGTTCGATCGCGAAGTCGACTGATGGCGCGATGGGTCACCGGCAGGTCCGTGGAGGATGAAAGCGATGGGAAAATGGTCCACAGAATGCCGTTGGATCCACTGAGCCAGGCCTGTAACCGGCCCTCAAAACCCGGAACCGGCCTGATCCTCGCATCCAGAACGGTCTGCCCAGGCGCGATCGAGAGAACGTCGTCAAAGCCCAGCGCCGACGCCGCCCCTGCACCAGGCCCCCATTTCGGACCCGTCCAACGCTCCACATCCTCGTCCCTGGGAGGCAAGAACAAAAGATCGCCCTTGTCTGTCTGCCGAATGACTGTCACCGCGTTTGGAAGTTCGACGCCGGTGAGGTAGAAAAAAATTGAATCCTGCCGGAAAGTGCCGACATCACCTGCGCCCCGGTCATCACCGTTGCCCCAAACAACAATGGTCCCCTCGCCGACGCTTTCGGCAAGCCGCCGACGACGACCCTTGTAGACGTCAGGCGTTTGCACCGCGGCTGCGTAGTTCCCACCCCTCATGTCCCGTTGTTCCATTGACGACCTCCAAGGTAAAGACTCCTGCAACTCGCGGCCCGCGTCAAGGAAATTTGACCGCAGCCGGGACTTTTGCGACAATGTACACATGATCAACGAAGATTTCGCTGCCGAAGTTTGTGCAATCACCGAAATCGATCCTGAGGCCGTGGCCTTCGTTCAGGATCGGGCGATGCCGGAGAGAACAATTGACCGGCTCAGCCGTTTGTTCTCCGCCTTTGCCGATCCGACACGTTTGAGAATCCTCCATTCACTCAACGTTACCGAAGAACTCTGCGTGTGTGACCTCGCCGCTCTCACCGATCTGTCGGTATCCGCCGTCAGTCACCAGCTTCGGCTCCTCCGAGATCGAGAACTTGTACACGCGCGACGTGACGGTCGTATGGTGTTCTACAGCCTTGCTGACGAGCACGTTTCACAGCTGATGGCAATCGGCGAAGAACACGCAAACGAGGGCTGATAACCATTTGCCCCTAACTCCTTCGCCTTTAAGAGGAGTCCAGGAGTGAGTGGCTAATTCAACAACGAGGTAATAATCAGCCCCGCTGCAAGGACCAGAAAAGCCACCCCAAGACCCGCCATGAACAGCTCCCAGCCCGAATAGTATTCAGATTTCCCGTCGGTTCTCTTGACCGTTGCGGACATCTTCTTCTTTTTCTTTCGCGGCTTCTTACTCATAATGCGATTGTACTTCCATCCCTCGAGGAGTGAAAGGCGCCACTCCGGGTTCCCTGGGGCCCGGAGTAGTCATTTAGGTAGGATTTCAGGTAAGAATGTAAGGAAGGAACACCTGGCGGGAGGCGCCGTCAGCACCTTGGTTGGGTAGGAACAGGAAGGTTCCCCCACTCGAAGCAAGCGAAAGGTCCGCGCTTCGAACCCCGTTCATCGACGGGCAGGGTGTGGGACGGAAACCAACCATGACAAAATAAATGAACGCAATATCCATGCCCGCATGAGCATTGGAAACCGACCCTGGCCTCTCCTCGTATAACACTGTAGGATGACAAAATGACCGATTTTCGAAAAACTCGACTGAAGAGTCGAACCGCGACCGTATGAATCCACCATGCGGTTTGGACTGAATCAAGAGCTGGGTGTGGGCCTTTGTCGGCTGAACACCCAGACCGAGAAGGAGGAGGCGCCATGAACATCGGCTTGGAAGAAGCACGTGAAAGAAGAAACTGGCTGGAGAAGATCCTCGCCAAGATTCCTGGGTTCAAGGGGTATCTCGACAGAGAACTCCGCCGCGAGGTCGACAAGATGCAGCGAGACTGGCTCGCGGAGCAGGTTGACCGCGGACGACAGGGCGTACAGTCCAAGATTCGCGAATGGTCACGCCGGGGGAACCTGCAGAGTCTTGACCTCGCTTCGAGTCTTGAGAAGCTGTTGGACCGTTTTGCCAACCGGATACGGCACGCCGATTACGGTTCCTCGGGCTTCTTCGATGCGGTGCAAATTGGTGAGAACGAACTTGAAAAGCTCTATGAGTTCGACCTCAAGCTGTCTGAAACGGTCGAGGCGCTTGCGGTTCAGATAGAGGCCCTGCCGAGTGACGTCGGCGATTCCGCGTTGAACAACCTCCTCGAGGCCACTGAGGCGGCGGACAGGTTGTTCGACGAGCGAGCTACCTGCATCGAGGATGTGACCCGGAAAGGAGATCGGTGATGGCTGAGACACTGGAAGTACTTGAACATTTTGACCCAACCGGGGAAGAGATCGTCTACAGGTTCCCCCTGGAAGGCAGCGCAAACATCAAACTCGGCGCACAGTTGGTGGTCCAACAGTCCCAGGAAGCCGTATTTTTCAGGGATGGTCGCGCCCTTGACGTCTTCGGCCCAGGCCGTCATACCCTCGCGACGCAGAACATCCCGATGCTCACCAAGACTCTGTCGTTGCCTTTCGGCGGCACCTCACCATTTCGGGTGTCGGTCGCCTTCATCAACAAACGGACCTTTTTGGATCAAAAATGGGGTACCAGGGAACCGGTCGTTTTCCGCGATTCCGAACTCGGGGTCGTGCGCCTTCGAGCCTTCGGAAATTATGCCTACCGCATCAAGGAAAGTCAGCTGTTCATCAACACCGTCGTCGGCAACCAAGCGCTTTTCGACACCAATAGGCTCAAAGACTTCTACCGCGATGTCATTGTTGCCAGGCTCAACGATCTCCTTGGTGAAACCCTGAAGACGATCTTTGACCTTGCCAGTATGTACGACGAGATCGCGACCGCGGCCAAGGCCCGCTTGGCGGAAGACTTCAACAAATATGGCGTCGATCTCACTGATTTCTACGTCAACTCCATTACCCCTCCTGACGAGGTCCAAGAAAAACTCGACGAACGCGCCGCAATGGGTGCTGTCGGTGACATGAGCACCTACATGCAATTCAAGGCCGCACAGGCAATTCAGGACGCGGCCCAGGCGGGAGGAGGAGAAGGCGGAGGGGCAGCATCCGCAGGAATGGGCCTCGGGCTCGGAGCCGGCTTCGGCGCCATGATGCCGGGCATGATCACAAACGCCATGCAACAGGCCGGGCAGGGTGGTGGCGCCCCGACGACACCGGCCGCCGGAGCCACAACTGCGGCCGCCGGCGCCGCCGCCGGAACTACCGCCGCAGAAACCGCCGATGGTTCCTTCTGTACCGAATGCGGAAGCGCGGTCCCTGCCGGTGGAAAATTCTGTCCGAACTGTGGCGCCAAGCAGGCCGTTCCTTCAGGCTGTTCCGAATGTGGCACGGAGGTTCCTGCCGGCGCCAAGTTCTGCCCGGAATGCGGCGCACCACAGGAAGAATAGGATGAATGTGCGCTGCACTCAGTGCGGCGCTGAGGTGCCCGTCCCGGCCGATGTTCGGCTTGTTCAATGTGCCTTTTGCGACACGGCACTTGTCGTCGACGGCGATGGAACCCTCTTCAGGGAGGTGATGCTTCCGACCGTGAAACTGAAGGAGGCTGTTCATCACCTTCGTCGCTTTATGGCGGGTACAGAGACCATTGCCGACCTCGACAAAAAAGCACGAATCGGAACACCTGAGCTGGTTTACTTCCCCTTCTGGGCCTTCTCCATCGCCACTGATGCAGGTGAACGGATTGTCCTGGAACCTGCGGCGCCGTCTTTCCTTCAGGGACTCCAGGGTATGGACCTCCCCCCTGGAAACTCCCACATCTGGACGGCGGGGATCACCGGCGCCGTGCCCGTCGTCGAACCCGAGGTTCCCCTCGCGACCGCAAGAAATTGGCTGACCGAACGACTCGGGAAGATGCGTGAGAAGCGGACGGTGCTTTACCATCTTCCCCTGTACCGGATCTCCTACACCTACGGAGGCAAGAAATACAGTGCCGCCGTTGAAGGGGTGTCCGGTCAGGTGCTTCCCGCCGATTTTCCGGCCAAGGCCGAAACGCCGTATTTTCTCGTTGCGGCTGCGGCCATCGCAGTCTTCAGCATCGAGGGATTGGTTATTACAAATCTCCTGTTCAAGGCTGTGATTTTCGCCATTTCTGCGGTACCACTTTTTCTCCTGGCATGGCTGACGAGCCGCAAGGTCTGAGGTATGGGATCTCCTTCTCTTCCTCCACTCCCCCAGACGTCCACGCCCAAACCACGTCTGATCAAAGGTCTGACCTGTGCTTCCTGCGGCGGAACAGTGGACGTGGAAGAAGGGAGGACGACGGTCTCGTGCAGATTCTGCGCAACTCCTCAGGCGATTGTCGGTGAGAGGGGATTCGGCCGATATATGGTCCTTGACAGGATTCGGCGAGCCCACGCCTCCCAGGCGATCAGGCGCTGGTTCAAGAAGGGAATTCGAAAGGAGCCCGCCCTCAAACGAGAGGCGCGTTTCGACGAGTCGTTTCTCGCGTGGTTTCCCTTCATTCGAACCCGGTGCGACGTGGTCGGCTGGGTCCTCGGCATCAACGAAAGGCGAGAAAAACGCGGTAAGAGATGGGTGACGGTTCAAGATCCCGTCGAATGTCAAGTGGAACAGCCGATAGATCGAACCATGCCCGCCACCCGTATGGCGGAATTCGGCGTCAGCAAAGTAAACCTCGCCGGAGATGAAATCCTGGCTCTTAACGAGGACCTCCTGCGGTCACGAGGCATGGTCTTCCGGCCGACTCGATCGGCGGACGAAATTTCTGAGAGGATCATCGAAGTGGCGATGGAAGAGGTCAAACGACGCTCCTCGCCCGACAAGACCTCATTCGCATGGTTTGCGGTTCTGAGACCGCGGACGGACATTCTCTACTACCCTATGTGGGTCTTCCGCTACTCATTTCGTGGACGAACCTACCAGGTTCTTGTGGATGGCGAGGACGGCACGCTGGCCTACGGAAAGGCGCCGGGCAACCACCTTTGGCGTGCCTTTTCCGTGATCGCCGCCTGTGCCGGCGCTTCCTTTGTCGGCACGACCGTGCTCCAGAACGTGGGAAGCTTCCTGCACTCGGAAATTACCTTGGCTGCACTCGGTATCATCGGCCTGATTCTCGCCGGCCTGATCCATTGGGGTTTTAGACAGTTCCGCCGGGGTGGAATCGTCGAGGAAGGCTCCGGATTGGCGCCCGATTCTGATTATTCCGCTCTCGGATCCATGAAATCGGTAGCCCGAGAGCTTGGGCTGGATTGAGAGAGACCCGGAAGATGGGTTTTAGACTCGTGAACCTCGACTGCGCAGCATGTGGTTCGGCAATGACCGGCGGTCCACACGACATTCTGTTCCTCTGTACTCACTGTGGAACCGGCGCCTTACTCGGCGACGACGGCATCGAAAAACTGAAGACAACCGCCCTGCTTCCGGCGTCCGGTCGACAGGCTCAGGTGTGGAAGCCCGGCTGGTCGATCGATGCCGATGTCGTTGTTGACCATCGGCTTCAGATCGGCGGCCGCCGGACGCCCGGTTGGTCCGGTCGCTACAGGTACATCATTCCCGCTTTTCCCCTGCCCCTCCCGGATCTCGTACTCCTTGCTCGGGCCGTATCCGCCGTCTCAGACACCGTCGACGAGGTACCCCGCAAACCATGCCGTGGAGGGAGGCTTCAACTCGGGGATGCCATGGTCTTCATCCGCTACCTCGTGGTCGGCGCCGAAGTCCAACAACCGGACAAACTGGCCTCAGTCGAAGTTGACATAACACCCGTAGCCCACCATCTCACAGCCTTGCCCTTTGAAATTGAAGGGAGCTTCCTGCGGTGCGCGGTGACCGGCGTCAAGGTGAGAAATACTGAGGAGTGAGAGACATGTTTTAAGATTCATTCTCAATTTAATTGCCTTTTTGACGTTCATGTATTAGTCTGACCGAGAATGATCGCCGTACGGTCACCGATCAAATTCTGGAGATTCCTCATGCTTCGAACATTCACTTTTGTCATCCTTCTCTTCGCAATGCTCATGCCCTTTTCGGCATCGGCTTCCGAGGTGATCAAGCTCGGGCCGGGAGAAACAGGGTTCGTCATGAACCAAAATGATCGCGGCCGAAACGTTATCCACGTCACGATTTCCGAATTGCGGCTGGACGTCGTCGAGATTGAGGGACAGCGCTGGGCCGCACCGCGGGTGCTCGATGGATCCAATTTGATGGAAAAAGGCCTCCCCTCTCTACCCTTCCTCGGAACCCAGTACCTCCTGGGTCGAACGGACGGAATCGACCTCCGGATGATCGACGTCGTCACCACCGAGATCGATCTCGGGACCTACGATCTGGTGGGCGTCGCACCCTCCAAGGGCCACTTCAACCGGTCGATCGACCCGGACAGCGTACCCTGGGTCTTCGATCCCCAGGTCTACAGCGGTGAGAAACCGTATCCGGGAGCGGACGTCTGGGTCGATCCTCCGACCATTGCCGGACCCTGGCGCTCCCAGGCATTCCGCGTACCGGTCGCGGACTGGGATGCCACAACCAACACACTGAGAATTATTGAAGAAGCAACCTTCGAAATCGTACCCGTCAACGATGCGCCCAACCCTCGCACCGGTCCGGACAGGACGCCGACGGCACTGTTCGGCAGCATGCAGCGGGCGGTCAATGCCCCCTCGCTCCGGGATACGCGCTCAGCGGCAGCGGGGAGGCTGTTGATCCTGGCCTACGATGATTTCCTTGATGAAGTGCAACCCCTGGCCGACTGGGAAACGCTGGTCGGCTATCCGACGCTCCTGACGCCGCTCTCGTCCGTACCTCACGGCGGTTCCACGCCGACGGCAGAAGAGATCCACGCCTACATTCAGACTCTATATGACGACGAGCCTGAGGGCCTGGCTTGGATCATCCTGGTCGGCGATTATCAGCAGATTCCCAATGCATTAGGAGTATTTACAGACATCTATTCTCCCCGTGCGCCCTGTGACCCTTGCTACACCAAACTGGAGGGTTCGGACAACCGACCGGACGCCGCAATCTCACGGATCTCCGCTCAGAATGGGGCGGACGTTACCATCCAGGTCGACAAGATCCTCCACTACGAACAGCAGCCGGACACCGGGGGTTCAGCCACTTGGTATGACCGCGCCTTCGGCGTCGCCGGTAACGATCCGGGCGGGACCCCCCCCATCGCCGACTGGGAGCGCATGGACTTCCTCCGGGACGTTCTGCTCCAGACCGCCTACACCTACTCGGAATTCGACCAGCTCTACCACTTCCCGTCCAGTACTGAGGTCAAGACTTCGGTCGAGTTCGGCGCCGGCCTGGGCTTCTACATCGGTCACGGCAGCGTCACCTCATGGGGGACGTCGGGCTTTTCGGTCACAAACGTCAACTCGCTGGTCAACGGCGAGATGCTGCCGGTCATCTGGGACGTCGCCTGCCTCAACGGCGCCTTTCAAAGCACCAACGAGTGCTTCGCGGAGAGCTGGTTGCGCTAACCAAGTGGCGGGGCCGTCAGCTTCGAGGCGGCGACGACCAACGAGAGCTGGGTACCCCCTTGTGACGCCCAGCGAGGCGTGGTCGACGCCATCCGGCTGGAAACCCACTTCACCGCCGGCGCCCAGCATATCGCCGGCAAGATCGCCTGCATGAACCTTAACCAAGACGGCGACTCCGATGAAGGCACCAAGTTCATGGAGCAGAGCACGCTCTTCGGCTCGGCAGTCTTGTGGCCCCGTACCGTCGAGCCCAGCGACATCGACATGCCTGAGGACTTCAACGCCATCGGCGGAACAGCCGTTTTGACGGTCAAGATCGGCGGGGCGCCCCTGGCCAAGGCCGGCGCGGCGATCGTCAACTTCTACACGACAGCCGGCCAGACGATCACCCCGGTCGGTTCGGGCCTGATCGATGCAACCGGCATGGTCCAGGCTGCGGTGACCGGTGAGCCGACCCACTGCCACATTCACGGCCACAATCTCCTACCGCAGTCCTTTGACCTGACCGCTCAGGACGATGGCCGGCTCAACCTTGACCACTCGGCCTACGCCTGCTCGTCGACGGCGGGCATTCGCGTTGCGGACGCCAACGTGCCCCTTTCGAGCGAGTTCGTCATCGACACCCTGTCGGTCGAGGTCTCCGCCGGCGGCTCGCCGGTTGAGATCGTCCTGACCGAGACCGACGTCAACACCGGCTTTTATGACGGCACGGTCGTTCTCGGCGACGAACTCATCGTTGCCGACGACGATACCCTCGTGGTGACCTATGAGGACGCCGACACCGGCGCAGGCCCCCAGACCAAGACCGCCACGGCGACGATCGACTGCAGCCCGCCCGGTATCGAAGCGGTTGAGGCCGCCACCGACCACGAGAGCCTGACAATCACCTATTTCACCGACGAACCCGGCACGACCCTGGTGCGGTGGGGCACGACGGTGCCACCCACCAACGTCGTCTCGGACGGCGCCCTGATCGACGGTACGCACTCGATGACGATCGAGGATCTCAACCCCTGTCAGACGATCTTCTTCGAGGTCGGTTCGACCGACGCCGTCGGGAACACCACCATCGACACCAACGGCGGCGCCTGGTATTCGGCGGACACTCTGGGATGGGCCGTCTACTTCGAGGAGACGATGGACACAGACCCCGCATGGACGATCGACAACGGCGGATTCAGCTCGGCTGAAGGCTGGGCCTTCGGACAGCCGACCGGGCAAGGCCAGGACGGCTACGGCGGACCCGATCCAACCTCCGGCCACACGGACGAGAACGTCTACGGTATCAATATCTCAGGTGACGCCCCTGCGTACGCCGGCGAAAACGAGCTGACCCTGACGACCCCCTCGATTGACCTTACTGAGGCGACGACAGTCCAGCTGAGTTACTGGCGATGGCTGGGCGTTGAAGACGACAGATTTGACCATGCCCGGGTTCGACTTTCGGTCGACGGCGGGGACTGGAATATTTTGTGGGAGAACGGCTTGACGACGATCGACGAGTTTTCGTGGTCCGAGCACGTCTTTGACATCACGGGGGCCGCGGCAGGCCACGCTGACGTCCGCGTCCAGTGGACCTACGGAGAATCAGACTCCGGCTGGCAGTACGCCGGCTGGAACATCGACGATGTCCGCATCGAAGGCCCCACGGCGTGCGACGGACTCAATTCGGTGTTCGCCGACGACTTCGAAAGCGGCAACTGCTCGCAATGGAGCGCGGAGGTTGCAGGAGAATAGGAGACAATCAGGGAGGTTTTCCCATGGTGGAATCCACTTCGTCCGCTACCGAGCCGAACGTCCGCAAACACCGTATCTGCCCGTGGTGGATGGGATATCTTCTCGCGAGCCCGATCCGCAGGCTCGGCGAGAAGCCCGAGACGATCCTCGCAGGACTGATCGAGACGGATATGACCGTGCTCGACATCGGCTGCGCGATGGGGTTTTTCAGTTTGCCGCTCGCTCGAATGGTCGGCGCCGGTGGGCGCGTCGTCTGCATCGATGTCCAGAGGAAAATGCTCAGCAGTCTCGAACGCAGGGCCGGACGCAAGGGCCTCAGCGACCGTATCGAAACCCGTCTGGCAACTCAGGACAGCCTTGGGATCAACGATCTCGGCAATCGGACCGACTTCGCCCTTCTCATGCACGTCGTCCACGAGGTGGAGAACTCGGCCCGTTTCCTCGGCGAATGCCATGCCGCCCTTCGACCGCGAGCGCGCATCCTGATTGCTGAACCACGTGGGCATATCTCGGACGAGGAATTCGAAATCACCCGGCGACATACGATCGACGCCGGTTTCAACGAGTGCAAGGCGCCGGAGATCAAGAAATCACACGTCCTGCTCTGCGAGAAAATCTAGAGGCCAGGTCGTGCTCGGCCGGCCGGCCGGCGGGGACGAGCGGCCGCACATGGAAAGCTCTCGAAGTGCCGGAGCATTCGGTGCAGGGTCTCAGTAGAAATATCGATGCCCCAATTGATCATGAACCGCTCAGTGTGCTCGAAGTTGATGTCATACGAAAAATCGAAGAAGTCATCGGCTACGTCACCCGAGAGCGGCGCCTGGATGTCGAGCATCTGTACCGGCGAGTCACAACCCAGATCGAAAGTCTCGAGGTCTACATAGCGGATCTCCGGGGCGTCGTGGGTCCGGAAGTAGGCACGGAGGTTCAACGTGTCGAAGACGATGCTCCACTGGGACGTGTAGATGTCGAAATCCTCGCCTCGGATGATCTCCAAGGTGTCGAAGGCGTAGGCCACCGCCGAGGTAAAATCCGCGGGCACAAAATCCTCGACCCTGTCCGCTGCGAGACAGAA
>JAIOSJ010000272.1 GCA_021107705.1 Thermoanaerobaculales bacterium
AATCGAAACGGCCGATCTTCATTTTCTTGTTGATTGGATCGACGCCTTCAAAGAGTGTTTCGTGGATTTCCGAGCCGATGACGCAGACCCTCTTCTTGTTGCGGACGTCTATGGCGGTCAGAAAGCGTCCGCTCATGGGCACTGCGCTGGACACCAGAACGTGTTTCTCGGTGGTGCCGATGATCGGAATGTTCTCGGTGACGGTTGAGCGAAACTTGATGGAGCGATTGGTGTTCGAAGTCGGGTTGACCACGACTCTCGGGCCGAGACTACGCTCAAGCCGATCGCTGTCCTTCAGGGTGAGGTTGGGTCGGTTTCTGAAGTTGAAAAACCTGCCGGTGAAGACCCATGGCATGCGTGAAACGTAGAGGACGTCGGTGCCGAGAACCGAAACACTCTCTTTGAATGAGGTCGCGATCCCGTTGGCCGCCGTCATGGTCGTGATCACCGCCAACACTCCGATGACGATTCCGAGGGTGGTGAGGACGCCGCGGGCTTTGTTGCCGAGAATAGCCCTCAGGGCGATTCGCAAGGACTCAACGGTCTGGTGAACTCGACTCATGAATCAATTCACTCCGTTCAGCGTGTCGCTTTCGATCTTGCCGTCACGAAGCCTGATCACACGGTTGGCGTGTCGGGCGACCTCATCTTCGTGGGTTACGATAAGAATCGTATTGCCCTGGGCGTGCAGGTTCTTGAAGATCTCCAGAATTTCGGCGCCGGTCGTGGTGTCCAGGTTTCCGGTTGGTTCGTCGGCAAGGATGATCGACGGGTTGTTGACAAGGGCCCGGGCGATGGCCACTCGCTGTCGTTGGCCGCCGGAAAGTTCGTTTGGACGGTGGGTGGCCCGATCGGAGAGGCCCACGCTTTCGATCGCCTCTTCGGTCTTGATCCTTCTCTTTGCGGGGCTCAGACCGCTGTAGATCAGCGGAAGCTCGACATTGTGAAAAACATCCGACCGCGGCAATAAGTTAAAAGTCTGAAAGACGAAGCCGATCTTGCGGTTCCGGATCTCGGCGAGTTGATCTTCGTTCAATTCGGCGACATCCTCACCGTCGAGCACGTAGTCGCCGGAAGTCGGTGTGTCCAGGCAGCCGATGATATTCATCATCGTTGATTTTCCTGAGCCCGAAGGCCCCATCAGGGCGAGGAACTCGTTCTCTTCCACATCAAAGGTCAGGCCGCGAAGGGCGTGCACTTCGACGCTTTCCATTGCATAGGTCTTCACGACATCACGTACGACCAGGGTCATGAGTCTCGGCTCCCCGGATCTTGGTCGCCTTGAAGCTGGACGGGGCTACCGTCACTCAGGTCTCTGCTGATGGCTCGGTAGCTTCCGGTGACGATTTCCTCACCTTCGATTAATCCTTCGGCGATTTCGATGTGGCTCTCGCCTTGAATTCCCGGTCTTACCTGGCGGGCGGAGGCTGTTTCATCCTCGATCACCCAGACGATTTCGACAAAGCCGTCCTGGTCCGGGCTGAATCGGGATTCCTCGTCGCCCTCAGGGACAGCGCCGGAGGCGCCGAGCTGTTCGAGCGTTCTGACGGCGACGCTTTGAATCGGTACGCTGATGGCGGCCTGGCGGACCTCGGTCACGATGTCTGCGGCGGCAGTCATTCCTGGGCGAAGGTCCGAAGAGGGATCGATGAGAGTGATCGTGACCTCGAACTCGGTCTTCTGATCAGTCGTTCCCGAGGCGGAGATATTTGCGGTGTTGGCGATCTCGGTGACCTCGCCCGCAAATGTGATGTCCGGCAGGGCATCGACCTCGATTTCAGCCCGGTCACCGATCGAAAGCGACACGATGTCGTTCTCGTCGACGTCGACCAGTGCCTCCATGCCCGAGAGATTGGAGAGCACCATGATCACATCTTCCTGAAATTGTGATCCGAGAGCGATCTCGCCCTCCTCTTTGTTGAGCCGGCTCACCGTTCCGGACAGAGGAGCATAAATAGTGGTCTTTGCAAGGTCGTCTCGGGTCTGTTTGAGGGCGGCTCTCGCCTGACCGACCTGATCGAGAGCTGCTTGATGGCGGGCCCTTTCAACCGCAGCGATAGCGGCTACGGTGTCGAAGGTTGCCTGGCTCTCGAGTTTCTTGTCGAAGAGTTGCCGGGTCCTGGCCAGATCTTTCTGTGCCTTTACCATGTTCTCCTTTGCGAGGTTGACGTTTGCCTGTCCCGCACTCAGATTGGCTTCGGCGCTCTCGACCGCGGCGACATAGCGCTCTCGGTCGAGTTCCAACAGGAGAGTGCCGCGCTCAATCCAGTCGCCCTCCTTCACCTGCAGGCGGGTGATCTTGGCCGACACGTCTGCCGAAATCTTGACCTCGGTCTTGGGTTGGATCTTTCCGGTGGCGGCCACCGTTTCAACGATTTCTCGAGTTTCCACCAGCGCAGTTTCGACGGCAATCCCTTGATTGTTTTTGCCTCGCGAGGCAAAACTGACGCCGATCACAGCAATGATGACGACAACGACGAGCACCATGACGGTTCTTTTCACGATCTTGGCTCCTCTCATAACCCGGTTCCTTTCGAGTTGGGTCCCGTTCTCTACTACGGAAGCCAAAGCAGGAGGTTCTGGAAAATACCCCTGGGCTCCTTCGCCTTTCGAAGGAATCCAGGGCTAACTGGTTGCGATGTAG
>JAIOSJ010000268.1 GCA_021107705.1 Thermoanaerobaculales bacterium
GAGGAGGCGTTCTCCAGCGAGAAGAGGCATCAGGCTGGAAGAACGCTTCCGGTAAGCCGAGTCGCAGCAGCATGCCTGAGCAGCCTTCTCCCCGTCTTCTCCACTGAGGGTCAGGACCTCACCCAGGAGAAGATCTGCGCGGCTGATTCCGAAATCTCCAATGACGCAGTTGCGTGGGTCTCCCTTGGATTTCTTTCCTTCGTGGTAGCTAAGCTCGGTCGTTATCGTCTCTTCGTCAGGGGCCAGGAGGACAAGGAAGGTGCAGTCAGAGTGTGCCGCTTCATTCAGTTTTTCCAGGGCATATTCGATTCCGTTCTTGAGCTTTTCGGGAGGCAGTGCGAGGAAATTTCTCGAAATGTCAGTGAGAGCGTTCTCGAGTTCAAGGCGGCGGGTGAGGGCCTGCTTGGCGATTTTGCGCTGTGTAATATCGACGGCCGTTCCGATTCCAGCCACCTGGTCACCGATCTGAATATGCCCGTTGGTGACAGCCACCCAACGGGTGGCGCCGTCCTTGCGGTGGACCTGGAGTTCGACGGGTTCCTCAAAACGGGGATAAACGCCCGTTTCTCTGTTGGGTGGCGGGAGATTCTCAAGGAAATCACCGTCGATGAAATCTGTGATGCTCAAGCAGAGGAGTTCTTCGTTGTCGTATCCTGTAAGTTCGGTGGTAGCGGAGTTTGCATAGATGACCCGTCCCCCTCCCCTGTGGGCGAAAACGGCAAACCACGCAGATTCTGCAAGGGCGCTGAACCAATGAGCGTCGGAGGTAACGGGGTTCTCGGTGTTTTCGGTCATCGTTATCGGCTTCTGCCATGGCTCCTTGGGTTCTTTTCCATTCTTCAAGTATCATCTTACCTAAGTTCTCCTAAAGGTGGTTAGAAGGGCATGAATTTCATAAACCTCCAGTCTTTTCTCGATGAACTCTCTCGTCGGGGGGATCTCGCAGTCATCGAGACTCCCGTTTCTCCGCACCTTGAAGTGGCGGAGATACACCGCAGAGCGATTGCGGGTGGTGGGCCTGCCCTGCTGTTTACGCGGGTGGAGGGCTCTGATTTCCCTCTTGTGACCAATCTGTTTGGAACCGCGGACCGGGCTGCAATGGCGTTTGGGAGTCGCCCGGGGCAGTTGGTGCGAAAACTCGTGGAGCTGGTCCAAACCGCAATGCCACCCGATGTGGGAGATCTCTGGCGAGCACGGGATCTCGTTGCAGCGGCGTTTAGGATCGGAACCCGAAAGGTGCGGACCGGACCGGTGGCTGAGGTCCTTCAGGAGCCGCCGAATCTTGACCGCCTTCCGGTACTGACTTCATGGGCGGAAGATGGCGGTCCTTTCGTCACGCTGCCTCTTGTCTACACCGAGCACCCGGAAAATGGTGGTTCAAACCTCGGTATGTACCGGTTGCAGATTCACGACAGGACGACGACCGGCATGCACTGGCAGATCGGCAAGGGTGGTGGCTTCCACTACCGGATCGCCGAGGCAGCGGGACGTTCTCTGCCGGTAACGGTGTTTCTCGGGGGACCACCGGCTTTGATTCTCGCGGCAGTGGCGCCGTTGCCGGAGAATGTCCCGGAGCTGGTGCTTGCGTCTCTCATTTCAGGCGCTCGTTTGAGGCGATGTGCCGGGCCCGGCGTCCATGCCCTGGTGGCCGAGGCAGAGTTTGCCTTGGTGGGTCATGTTGCGGCGCGGGAGCGGTTGCCCGAAGGTCCCTTTGGAGACCATTACGGCTATTACTCGCTTCGCCACGATTATCCTGTTTTCAGGGTTGATTGCATAGCGCATCGACGCCAAGCAGTATTCCCAGCCACGGTCGTCGGCAAACCGCGGCAAGAGGATTTCTACATCGGTGATCAGCTCCAGGAGCTGTTGTCACCGCTGTTTCCGGTCGTGATGCCGGCGGTGAAGGACCTCTGGTCCTACGGAGAGACCGGCTACCATGCTCTGGCCGCAGCCATCGTCCGGGAGCGTTATGGACGAGAGGCTATGGCCTCGGCATTCCGGATCCTCGGTGAAGGCCAGCTGAGCTTGACGAAGTTTCTCCTGGTGACGGACCGGGGTGTTGATCTTCGAGATTTTCGGGCGACTCTGGAGTGTGTTCTGGAGAGAACCCGGCCTGAGACCGATCTCTTTGTTTTTTCGAATTTGTCAATGGATACGCTCGACTACACCGGACCGGAGGTCAACAGAGGTTCAAAGGGGGTCTGGCTTGGTGTTGGTGAGAAGGTGCGCGATCTGCCCCGAGAGTTTTCGTCCCCGGATGTGCCGCCGGGTCTCAATGGAGCTGAGGTCTTCTGCGGCGGCTGTCTTGTGATCGGTGGGCCCACCTGGACCAAGGACGTGGATTTTCCGAAACGCGTTGCGGACCACACCGCCTTCCGGGAGTGGCCGCTGATCGTTGTGGTTGACGATGTTTCCAAGACGACCGTCAACGCCGCATCCTTTCTGTGGACCACCTTCACTCGATTTGAGCCGGCGGCGGATCTTCATGCCCGTTTTCGGGTTTACCGCCATCACCTGTGTTATGAGGCGCCGGTTGTGCTCGATGCTCGAATGAAATCGAGCTACCCGGATGAACTGTTCTGCGATCCGGAGACTTCCCGCAAGGTTGATCGTCGATGGAAGGAGTACTTCCCCTACGGAGGGGTCGAGATGGGTGATTCGGATCGTGCGAACCTCGATCGGTGGTAAGTGACTATCGCAAAGCGGTGAAAAACCTCTCCCAGCGTGGGCGATAGTGGCGTTCAGGGTTCACCGACGCCGCCACGGCAGTCGCTCTGCCGAGAATTGCCGAGCGTTCGACAAAACCGAAGTGTCGGGAGTCGTGGCTGCGGTCGCGGTTGTCTCCCATGACGAAATAGTGGTCTTTCGGGATGAGGATCGGTCCAAAGGAATGAGCCGATGGCAGACCGGGAGTCAACATGACCGTGTGGGTCAATGAACCGAGGTCCTCGAGGACCAGGATTCGCGGCTCCGATGAAGGGCTCGGGTACTCCGCCGAGGCGCTCATCAGTTCGTACTCAATCGGCTGTCGATTGACAACGAGATGGTTGGCGACCATGGCTACCGTGTCACCCGGGAGTCCCACAACGCGCTTGACGAGGCGGGTCTTGTCGCCGGGGGAGTTCAAGACGACGATGTCTCCACGATCGGGATCAGCCCATGAGAGCAGATGTTTGGTGGTGAAGGGTACGCGAAGGTCGTAGGCGAGTTTGTTCACAAAAATGCGGTCGCCCTCGAGGATCGTCGGTTTCATAGAACCCGTGGGCACATCGTTCCAGTCCGCGATGGCGGAGCGAAATGTGGTCGCGATCAGAACTATGATCAGGATGGGTTGAAACCACTCTCTCCACAGGATACGAAACCGCGGTTTGAACTCGGTCATCGATGGCGTAATACGAAGGAATCGGGTTACGGTTGCGTTCATTCCTTGCGGTTGCCGGAACCGCGTGGAGGAATCAAGGGCGCAGGGAACGAGGAGACCTTGCCGTTGCCGGCGCGGATTCGTCCGCTCCCAGCGCGATCGACGTGGTCGATGCGAAGAATGGAATGGATCGGAATGAAGGTCCGGCGAACGCCCTTGAATTCGGTTTTCAATCGTTCCTCTGAGGAATCAATGAGGAGTTTTGTCCGCTCACCGAAGACCAACTCCTCGACCTCGATGAAACCGAAGAGGTCACCCTGGCCGACGCTTTTCGCGTAGATTTCGTAAACCTCGCCCTGATTCAGGAAGGAAATGCGGTAGATCGTCTCTTCACTCATGGCATGGCGGAAGGTAGCATGTCCCCGTCCGGAATTGGCGCATTTCTGCAATCTCGGCGTCATTTCGTGTTTTTCCTCGTGCGATGAAAAGGGTGCTTCTCCGAAATGTGTTTTGATCTCCCGGTCGCGCAAAACTCGACGTTCCGGATGGAAACAGGCTGAGGTACCATGCTCGTTCCGGGATAACCGGGTGGAGGAAAGATGACCCTGATTCGTGTTGCACACTCTCCGGATTCCGATGACGCATTCATGTTTTACGCCCTGGCGCATGAACTCCTTGCGACAGGGGACTACCGCTTCGAACATGTTCTCTCCGACATTGAGACCCTGAACCAAAAGGCTTTCGAAGGCACCTACGAGGTGACCGCCGTTTCCATCCATGCCTATGCCCATCTGGACGGCCGTTATGCCCTTCTGAGTTCCGGTGCGTCCATGGGAGACGGATATGGTCCGATTCTGGTGGCTCGTGAGGCCCTGAGCAAAAAGGATCTCTCAAAGTGCAAGGTGGCCATTCCAGGCAAACTCACTTCGGCGGCATTGGCGTTAAAAATGTGGAATGCCGATCTGGAGACGACCATTCTTCCCTTTGACGCGATCGGTCCGGCGGTGCTCGCGGGCGATGTGGATGCCGGGGTCGTGATCCACGAGGGCCAGCTCACTTGGCAGGAGGAGGGGCTGCACAACATCGTCGACCTCGGTGTCTGGTGGAGTGAGGAAACCGGTGGACTGCCGCTTCCGCTCGGCGGCAACGTCGTACGCCGCGATCTTGGTGGGACCGTGATATCCGAGGTGTCGGCCCTCTTGAGACAGTCCATCGAATACTCTCTGGCCCATCGTGGCCAGGCTCTGGACTACGCCCTCGAGTACGGGAGGGGATTGGACCGGGCCAAGGCCGATCGATTTGTCGGAATGTACGTCAACGAACTCACCGTTGACTACGGTGAAAGAGGGCGGAAAGCGATGCGCCTTTTCCTCGAGCGCGCCTTTAGTGAGGGCCTGATCCCGCGGGTCCCGACCTTGGATTTCTGCTGATCAGACAGGGAAAATCTCGATCTTGCGGGCGTCGTCCGGTCTCCGGGTCAGAACAACCCTCAGAGGGGTTGCGTTGGCGGGTAGCCAATCGACCAGGAGGTCCCTCGGCCATTCCACCGCGATGACTGCGTTTTCATCGGCCAGAATCTCCTCGATGCCGATCTCACGCAGGGCGCTTGGATCTTCCGGCAGACGGTAGAGGTCGATGTGGTGCACGAAAGAGATGGGTCCGTTGCAGTCGTAAGTCTGGACGATCACAAAAGTTGGAGAGGTCACGCTTTCTGGGTCGCCGCCCAGGCCCCGGACCAGACCTCGAATGAAAGTGGTTTTGCCTGCGGCGAGATCTCCTTCGAGCAGGACCACATCTCCCGGGCTCAAGCGGCGAGCTAGGCGCTCACCCACGGTTTCCGTTGCTCCGGAATCTGAAGAGATAATGACCTCGACCTCGTTCACTGGCTTTCATCCGGTTGCTCGAGTTCCGACCACGCGGCAGCCACCAAGGAGGGAAGTTCCGAGGCGGGTACGGCGGCTGGCCAGCTTTCGCCGCCGAGTTCTCCCGCTCGACCGTGCAGCCAGCAGCCCACAAGGGCCGCACGGGCCGGATCGAGACCCTGAGCAAGGAGGGCGCCCAACAGACCGGTCAAGACATCGCCGGATCCTCCGGTGCCGAGATGATGGTCCCCGGTCGGGATGATCCAGGCCCGCCCTTCCGGGTCGGCGATGATCGTGCGGTATCCCTTGGCGACGACAACGGCGCCGGAACGTTTGGCGGCTTCACGCGCGGCAGCGAGCCGATCGTCGATGACCTCAGAGGTTGGGCGGTCGAGAAGGCGGCCCAACTCCCCCGGGTGGGGTGTGAGCACTGTTGGGCCGTTGTGGTGAGCCAGGCGTTCGGGATGACCCGACAGGAGATTGATCCCGTCTGCATCGAGCAGGAGCGGTCCAACCCAGTCGTCGATAAGCATCATGACAGTTTCACGAGCGCCGCCGTTTGTGCCCAGGCCGGGGCCGGCCGCCACCGCGCTCATCCTTGGGAAAACCTCCTGGAGGGACCCCGGTCCGGCGGCTTCAGAATCACCGTCGGCCGGCAAAGCCAGAGTCATGGCCTCCAGGCACGCGCCGTCCACAACCGACAACACGGGGTCCGGAACGGCGACTGTTACGAGACCGGATCCACCGGCAACAGCGGCTTTCGCTGCCATCGCCGCCGCCCCGCCCCGTCCCTTGGCTCCAGCCACCAGCAGTAGGTGTCCGAAGGTACCCTTGTGGCCGGCAGCCGCTCGGTTCGGCAACATCAGGGCGATGTCTTCGGCCTCGACCCACCATGTAGAGCTGTTGCTTTCAACTGCCGATGGGGGAATTCCAATGTCCACCACAGCGATCTCACCACAGAGTTCGCAGGCGGGCGGCAGTGTATGACAGATCTTGAGTGCGCCGAAAGTGACCGTGAGATCGGCGTGCACGGCCGGCCCCGGGATCTGGGCCCGGGATCCGTTCAACCCGGTCGGTACATCGACCGCGACGATCGGAATCCCGGCTTCTCCAAGCATTTCCGAAACCCGGGCCAGGCGGCCACCCAGAGGCCGGGCCAGGCCTGTGCCCAGGAGAGCGTCGATCACGATATCGGGACGTGTGGGACCCTGAAGGGCCGAACGTACGTTCTCAATGTCGTCGTTCGGTACGATTGTCAAATCCAGGGCGAAGGCGCGGGCGAGTTCGAGGTTTTTCGCCGCATCCCGGCTGAGGTCGTTCGGGTCCGCAAGGAGCAGGATTCGAACGCGATGACCTCCGTTCGCGAAGTGGCGTGCGGCCGCCAGTCCGTCGCCCCCGTTGTTCCCAGGGCCGCACAGGATCAGTATGTGCCGGGCTGCGGGGAACTTTTCTCTGACGGCATCCACGAGGCCGGTGGCGGCGTTCTCCATCAGGACGAGGCTTGGAACACCAAGGTCCTCGATCGTGTGGCGGTCGGCTTCGCGTATCGCGTCGTTGTCAACTACGGGCAGCATAATGGTCTCCTCTCGCCAATTCTACTCGCTTGCCCCATTTTTGCCTGTATGAGCCCGAAAAATTGAGTCATTCTGGAGATGGATTTGAAATATTTATGAAAACACTGGTTAACACTGTGGAAATGATCTACAATCCGAGCCCGGAAGCTGGACCGGTCCGTGTCGTGCCGCTGACCAGTTCACAAAATTAATTCAGCAGGGGGATTTTTCAATGCGTGACGCTCAGAGCAAGGTGAGTAGTTCCGAGAGCCATCATGTGTTGTTTCCCTTGGCCGTGGGTGCGATCTTCGTCGTAACCCTGGTCGTAGGCGCCCTGCTCGGCTGAGATCTCGTCGAATTCTTAGAATTCGACGGTGTATTCGCCGTCTCGCATCAGTGGGGTTTTCTCACCGTCGTGCATCACCAGATCGACTGACTCGACTTGGATGTCCGGTTGCAGTTGGGGAATGTAAACCCGATCCTGATGGGTCACTGCCTCGGGCGAGGAAAAATCTTCCGGCCCAACCTGCCCTCCGAAGTGTTCACTACGACCGAAGGCAATGTGGAGCCCGAGCTTCTCATCCAAGAGGACCTCTCCCACCGGCCTGATGCCGAAAGCCGCCAGGACTCCGAGACCCAGTTCGGCGAGATTGGAGTACGCCGGCTCTCGCGCGATCAAATCCGTCTCTCGTCTGGAAATGGGACCCTCGCTCACGACCTCGACGGCTCGATTGGTCTCGATGCGATAAAGGACAACCTCGTTTTCCAATTGCACAGGCAGGAGGCCCGAGCTTCGGCTGTCGTCCCCGGGAATCTCCCCCTCGTAAGGCACGATGTACGCCTCTCCCGAAGGCAGGTTGCCGGCGGTACCGGGTTGATGCAGAAGACCACCTGAGGCGTGGGCGGTGCGATGGCGAAGGTCAAGTTTCAGAATGTGCCGCTTGCCGTCGCCGAGGTTGAAGACCAAGGTGGCGAGGGAAGCATCATCGAGCATTCGTTTGAGGAGATTGACTCTCCGGTTGACCTCGACGTAATCAAGCTTCAGGGCCGGGACCATATCCGGAGAAAATCCAGGCATGGTGGCTGCCCTGAACCCCAATTCCCTGGAGAGGACCTTCAGAGGTGCGGTCGCCGACAGCTCGGTTGGCGCCAAGGCCAGCCTATTTTGCGTCAGGAGATCCCGCATCGGTATGGACGGGCTTCCATCTGCGGCATCCGCTGTTGCCGGAAGATCGAGGGCCGGGTCCCAAATCCAGGCGGTGTCGGGAAGATCGGCATTGTTGGCCCGAGCATTGCGATACAGCGCCAGAATGACCTCAATCCCGTGATCGGCTGCGGCCGCACTTAGTTCTTTGGCCCAACCGGCGGCCATCAAACGGCGGTCGGCCCACGCAGGATTGTCGGGCAAATGACCGTCCGGCAGATCGACCAGGATGACGAGAGAGTGGTCCATCTCGGCTGGAGCGAACACGCGTTGGATGAGATCTCTCAGTTCACGGGCGTTGAGTGTGTTTTCCATCTGGAGATTCTACTCTAGCCTCGAAATGGTGGATTTGCAGTCCAAACTCGAGGCGAAACACAAGATCTACAAGCTTCGCGACGCCCTCGATGAACTCGAGGAGTATGACGCCGTCTATCTCGATACGCCGCCGGCGATGAATTTCTTCACTTTGAGCGCCTTGATTGCCGCTGATCAGTGCCTGATCCCGTTTGATTGTGACGATTTCTCGAAAAGGGCTCTCTACAGTCTTTTGGAAAGTGTCGAAGAGGTTCGAGAGGACCACAATCCGGAACTGGAGATTGCAGGCATCGTCGTCAATCAGTTTCAACAACGGGCGCGTTTGCCTCAACGCCTGGTCGACGAACTGGTCGAGGATGGCCTGCCGGTTTTGGAACCCTTTCTCACCGCTTCCGTCAAGATTCGTGAGTCTCACGAGGCTGCGATGCCGGTTCCCTATCTTGCGCCCAGTCATAAACTGGCCCGACAGTTCTTCGAGTTGTACGATGCGATTGAGGAGCGGGCGGGATAAAGGTTAAAGAGTCGTAGGGGCACCCTGTGTGGTTGCCCATCCCCCGGCTGCGGGGACAGTACGAATCGAAGGGTCAAAAGGTCGAAGAGGTCAAAAGGGCCCAAGAGGACACTAAACCGACCTCCCAAGAAACTTCAGCAGGTTGATAGCGCCCATTGTGGTAGCGGGCTTCCAGCCTGCGGTCCGAGAGAGGGGATGATCACGCACGCGACCTTTCCGACCACAGGCTGGAAGCCCGTTACCACAAAACAGATGGCGTCATGTAGTGGCGATACCGAGTTTCTTTCAGATGGGTCGAGCCGAGGACGGCTCGTAGGAAGCTTCTCACCAGTTTTCGTTGCGAGGCGCGGAAGATTGCTGCGTATTTTGCGTTGCAGCGGATCGCTGGTGAGAAGGTCGGGCTAACACCGGGGCGCGGGGGCCGAACCGTCGCGCGATTGCACGGCTCGCATCACGACGCATAAGATCTATTCAAACGCTTCCGTTGAACCCTACCGTCGGGCCTCGTGCCGTTTTCTGAACCATTCGGCCGTTTGGCTGATTCCGTGTGAGAAGGAAATCTTGGGATGCACGCTCAATTCTCGTTGGAGGAGGTCAGCCGAGATGCAGGACCTTTTCTGCTCACCAGCCATGGGGGGGCCGTGGGTCGCCGGCGATCCGGTTCCGAGAGAACGGTGGACTTCGGTGAAGAGCTGGTTGACATCGATTTCCACACCTGTGCCGACGTTGTAAATGTTGAAGCCCTTGCGCCCCAGGGCCGCAAGATTCGCCCGGGCAACGTCGCCGACATAGACATAGTCCCGGGTCTGTTTCCCGTCTCCGTTGATCACTGTTTGTTCGTCGCGAAGGAGTTTGTGCATGAAGATGGCCACCACCCCGGCTTCGCCGTGCGGGTTCTGCCGCGGTCCGTAGACGTTGGCATACCTCAGACACGTAGCATCAATCCCATATTGTGAGTAATAGAAATACAGGTAGCGTTCGCTCGCGAGTTTGGATACTCCATAAGGAGAAATGGGGCGGGCCGGATGCAATTCATCCGCTGGATGAAAATCTTGTTCGCCGTAAATCGCACCGCCGGTGGATGCGAAAATCACCTGGCGGACCCCGGTTCTGCGGGCTGCTTCGAGCAGGTTGAGAAGGCCGAGGATATTGACGTCCGCGTCGAAGCGGGGGTCCTCGACTGAACGGCGCACGTCCATCTGGGCCGCATGGTGGATCAGAACATCCACATTTCGGTCAGCCAGGACTTCGGTGGCCTCACCTGAGCGAATGTCAACGGTCACCAGTTCGGCGCCGGTCGGTACATTCTGTTTGCAGCCGGAGGAAAGGTCGTCGAGAATGATGACCTGGTGGCCGGCGGCGACAAAGGCGTCGGCGACATGGCTGCCGATAAAGCCGGCGCCACCGGTGATGCAGATGGTAGAAGGCATGAAATATTTCTCCCAGTTGATCGATTCGCGGCGTTTCTCGGCCGCGCTTGAGAGGGAATTCTATCAGCGCCCCACGTTGGACGTCGCCCGGGATCTGTTGGGCAAGGTCGTTGTTCGAATCACTGCCGAGGGAAGGGTGGCGGTTCGCTTGACCGAGGTTGAGGCCTATCTCGGACCCGAGGACCCGGCCTGCCATACCGCGGGTGGGCGGCGCACACCTCGGGTTCGCAGCATGTGGGGCCAGGCGGGTCTCGCCTACGTCTATCTGATCTATGGGATCCACAACTGCCTAAACGTCGTAACTGTCGGAGATGAGGCCGGAGAGGCGGTTCTGCTCAGGGGGGGCGTAGTGGTCGCCGGCGAGGCATTGGCCCGCAGACGTCGGGGAAGGGGACCGAGCCGCAAGGATCTGGTGAACGGGCCCGGAAAACTATGTCACGCGCTGGCGGTGGATCGATCTCTGGACGGCTGCGATCTGTGTGACGCCGGCTCGGCGTTGTGGCTGTTTGACGACGGGTGCTCGGTTGGGGATGCACAGATCGAACGAACGCCCCGGATTGGAGTCGACTCCGCGGGAGAGGCGGCTGAGTGGCCATTTCGTTTCGTTGTGGACTTAGCTGTTTGCGATCAACTCTCTGGTAACGTAGGGGAAGGAGGTCGTCATGAGGGTGATCGTTTTTGGAGCGGGTAGGGTTGGGGCGGCCATTGCGCGGGACTTGGCGATGGACGATCAATTTGAAGTGACTGTGGCGGACATCGATGCGGAGGCGCTGCGGCCGCTGTCCGGGGTTGAAGGTTTGACTCCCGTTCGAGCCGATCTACGGACCGTCGAGATGGTCCAACGCTTGGCCGGTGCACACGACCTTGTTGTTGGGGCCGTTCCGGGACCGATGGGTTATGGGACCGTGCATTCGGTGATCGAGGCTGGTCGGGATATTGTCGATATTTCTTTCTTTGGAGAGGATCCGTACCCCGAACTGGATGATTTGGCCAAGAAGCGGGGCGTCATGGTGCTCACAGACTGTGGAATCGCGCCGGGATGCTCAAATCTCATCCTCGGAGCCGCCGAGGCTGAATTGGACAATGTCGAGGAGTTCTCTTGCTGCGTCGGCGGCCTCCCCACGGTCCGTCATCAACCTTTCGAGTATCGGGCGGTTTTCTCTCCCATCGACGTGATCGCCGAGTACACACGACCGGCGAGGTTGGTCGAGAATGGTTCGGTCGTCGTGAAGGACGCACTCACCGAAGTCGAGCTTCTCGACTTCGAAGGCGTGGGAACTCTGGAAGCCTTCAATACCGATGGGCTTCGAACCCTGCTCCGCTGTGATGTGCCCTCAATGAAGGAAAAGACCCTGCGCTATCCCGGCCACGCGGACAAGATGCGAATGCTGCGAGACACCGGCTTCTTCTCTGCCGAGCCGATCGAAGTCAAAGGCGCAGTGGTTTCTCCACTCGACTTGACGACGAGGCTCTTGTTTCCGGCCTGGCAGCTCGAAGAAGGGGAGGAAGATCTGACGGTGATGACGGTTGACGTGGTTGGTATGAAGGATGGAAAAAGAATCCGGAGATCCTATCAACTTCTGGACAGATTCGATCGTTCGTCCTGGACGACCTCGATGGCCCGCACGACGGGTTATACCTGTACCTCGATCGTGCGCGCGATTGCCGCCGGTCTCTTTCGTGAAGTGGGAGTCTCTGCGCCTGAAGTGGTGGGCCGTGTTGAGGGTTGTTTCCGCTTTGTACTCGATCGGCTGGCTGAGAGGGGTGTGATCTTTCAGGAGACTGAAACCTAAGATGAGTGAATCTGCCGGATGAGATGTGTCAAGTTCTTGATGCTCTGGTGCTTGAAGAAAACGTAGGCATACCCGAAGGTCTGTCGAGGCTTTCTGAAAGTGTCCAGAGCGCAAGAGTTTGGTGCAGATCGCCGGTGAGAATCGCTCATCTTAGGTGAAACCTAAATTTGAATCTCGGCTTCGGCAAGCAGGGTCGATCTGTCCTCCTCGTCCAACTGGAGGGACCGTTCGAGTAAGGGCCACGCCGCGGTGATGAGCAGCAATGGCGCGGCGAGGCGAAGCAATATCTGGTTGATTTCTCGTCGCAGCGAAGGATCCTCGGATGCGTCGAAGGCCTCGCCGACGGCGCCCCGGAGGTTGCGCAGGGCCGGCGCAAGGGCCTCAAGGGCCATCTGACCGCCATCGGCCAAATCCCTCAGAAGGAGCCTGGCCGCTTGCGGTCTTGCGGTAATCTCCCTTTCGAGAGCACGAAAACCGCTTTGAATCGACGGGTTTTCCGAGGAGTTGGTGGTTGCGGCGAGATGGTCCACCGCTGATCGAAGCACCGCCCGGTAGAGCTGTCGTTTCCCGCCGAAATGGTAGGAAATGGCACCCGGGTTCGCTCGGGCGAGATTGCAGATGTCTCGGACTGCTGCGCCGCGGTAACCATGTTCCGAGAAGAGGGCCCCGGCAGCCTCGATCAAGCGTTCACGGGTTGTCAGTTGAGAGTTCATACAGTTGTTTGTATCATATCTGCGGATTTTCGACTAGGAGGGTGTAGGGCATTGACTGTGGATGGATTTCGGAGGGTCGCGAAGTGGAATTGAGGCGCATTCGACGCGCAGTACTCCCTGTACGGGCCGAGGATTCAACAAAAATGAGCCTTCACGATACCCGAATGGCGCCGCTGATTCAATGCCCTGCACCCTCCTAACTCAGCATCCTCAGGCACCCTATAGTCGGTGAATATTTGAAAAATATACAGAACCAAACAAACGACTGCATGAAACTGGGTCTTGGGCTTGACGCGGGCGACTGAAGTCCTTAGCATCTGTTCACGGAATGGAAAACTTGAAATTGACCGCTATTGCCGTGATCCCGGCCCGCTGGGCATCAACCCGATTTCCTGGGAAGCCCCTGGCTTCGATTGCCGGTGAACCGATGATTGCTCATGTCATTCGCCGGGCAGCGGAGGCGCAGACCATTGGTGAAGTCGTCGTTGCAACCGACGATGAGCGCATCGCTGAAGCCTCCCGGAAGGCCGGTGCGGTGGCGGTGATGACCGGGGAATGTCCCTCGGGTACGGATCGAGTTGCTGCGGCTGTCCTGGGCCGTCCGGGATGGGACCTGGTTGTCAACGTTCAGGGAGATGAGCCCATGCTCTCGGCTCGCAACATCAATGCTCTGGTTTCCGGGATGGCGCCCGGGCACGAAATCGAAATGGGTACGTTGTGTCGGCCACTCTCCTTGAGTGACCAGAATGATCCTGATTCGGTCAAGGTCGTGAGGCGGACGGATGGCCGGGCTCTCTACTTTTCAAGGGCGCCGATCCCCTTTCCTCGAGTAACGGGTTGTGCGGCGGACCTGATCAGGCGCCACCTCGGCATCTATGCCTTCACAAGAGAGGGGCTGCGACGATTTGTGGAGCTGGAACCGTCGCCCCTTGAACGGACGGAGTGTCTGGAACAACTGCGAGCCCTTGAGAACGGGATGGACATTCTCGTATTGGATGCTCCGGACGAGGCAATTGGTGTGGATTCACCGGAGGACCTTCAAAGGGTCGAGCAATTGATGCGGCGTCGGTCGGCGCTGGGGAGTTGAAGTAATGGCAACCAAATACGTTTTCGTGACCGGTGGTGTGGTTTCGGGTCTGGGCAAGGGCATCTCGGCAGCGTCCCTGGCGGCCATCGTCGAGACCCACGGTTACAGTGTGACGATGCTCAAGATCGATCCCTATGTCAACGTCGATCCGGGAACAATGTCCCCGTTTCAGCACGGAGAGGTCTACGTCACCGATGACGGCGCCGAAACCGATCTCGATCTCGGCCACTATGAGAGATTCACCTCGGGCACCATGGCAAAGAAGAACAACTTCACGACCGGGAAGATCTATCTATCGGTGATTGAGAAGGAAAGACGGGGGGATTACCTCGGCAAGACAGTCCAGGTGATTCCGCACGTCACGGACGAGATCAAGGCCAATATCAAGACCCTGGGCGGCGACGTGGACATGGTCATCGTCGAGATCGGGGGAACCGTCGGCGACATCGAGAGCCTGCCCTTCCTCGAAGCAATCCGCCAGTTCAGAGTGGACGTCGGCCGGGCCAATGCGATCAACATCCATCTCACCCTGGTCCCCTTCATCAAGGGGTCTAACGAACTCAAGACCAAACCTACCCAGCACTCGGTCAAAGAGCTGCTGCAGATCGGAATCCAGCCCGACATTCTGCTGGCACGAGTCGACCGTCCGTTGCCGAGCGACCTGCGAGACAAGATTTCTCTGTTCTGTAACGTCGAGAAACGAGCCGTGATCCCCGCCGAAGATGTGGAGACTATTTACCAGGTTCCGCTGAAACTCGCGGCCGAGGGATTGGACGAGATCGTTCTGGAGAAGCTGGGCTTGCCGGCGGGGCAGAGGGATCTCAGTCGTTGGAGCGATGTCGTGGCTTCGGTCAATTCACACTCGGGTGAGGTTTCGGTTGGGATCGTCGGCAAATACGTCGATTTGGCTGATTCTTATAAGAGCCTCAATGAGGCGCTCATTCACGGTGGGCTGGCGAACGAAGTCAAAGTCAATCTCGTGTTCATCGATGCAGAGACGCTCGAGGGCGCCGGATATCCCGAAAGCCTGTTTGAGGTTGACGCCATTTTGATTCCGGGAGGGTTCGGAAAACGCGGCGTCGAAGGGATGATCCGGGCAATCGAGTTTGCTCGTGGTCACAAGATCCCCTTCTTCGGAATTTGTCTCGGATTGCAGACGGCCATCATCGAGTTTGCTCGCAACGTGTGCGGGTTGGCCGGGGCCCATTCCACCGAATTCGAAAGCCAGCCTCCCTACAAGGTGATCTACAAGATGCGCGAACTCGTGGGTGTGGATCAGATGGGCGGAACCATGCGGCTTGGAAAATATCCGTGTCGGTTGAAACCGGCATCCTTGGCCTGGGATGCCTACGGTTCGGACGAGGTATGGGAACGTCACCGTCATCGCTACGAGGTCAATCCGGAGTACGTGCCCCTGTTCGAAGAGAGGGGCCTGGAGATCAGCGGGAAATCACCGGATAGGATCTTCGTGGAGGTCATCGAACTGGCTGACCATCCCTGGTTTCTCGCCTGTCAATTCCACCCGGAATTCAAGTCCCGCCCATACGACCCTCACCCGATCTTCAAGTCTTTCATAGGGGCTGCGAAAGTGAATCGAGACAAACGCCTCGCTCTCGTGGACGAAGAAGTCGAGACCATCACCATCGCTAAGCCGACTGCAGTCGAGGCGGAGGTCGATGAAAAGACGGCGTGAGTAGGTGCTTGTCCTTTGGCCGTATGCAAAACTCCGAAAATTGCCACAAAAAGGCCCAAAATTGAGGCCAATTAGATTGTCCTCCTACTCCGATAGCTTCCGAGTTCGATGGTGTAAAGGTATGATCACCCATGATGAAAGAGCAGACCTTTGACTTGACGAAATCCATTTCGATCGGCGGCGGAGCACGACCGGTCTATATTGCCGGCCCATGCGTGATCGAAAGCCGAGACCATGCCCTTGGGATTGCTGAACAATTGGCGGAGTTCGCCGCCCATTCGCAAGTACCGTTGATCTTCAAGGCCTCTTTCGACAAGGCCAATCGTTCTTCGGTGGGTTCGTTCAGGGGACCGGGGCTGGAAAAAGGTCTCGAGACTCTGGCAAAGATCAAGGCAGAGACCGAACTCGCCATTCTCACCGACGTGCACGAAGCCGCCCAGGCGGAGATCGTTGCCGAAGTCGCCGATGTGCTGCAGGTTCCCGCCTTTCTCTGCCGTCAGACGGATCTCCTGATTGCCTGCGGACGGACCGGATTGCCCGTCAACGTCAAGAAGGGTCAGTTTCTGGCGCCGGAAGACATGTCGAATGTGATCGACAAGGTGAAATCGACCGGGAATCAACACATCACCCTCACCGAGCGGGGGAGCAGCTTCGGCTATCACAACCTGGTGGTCGATATGCGTGGGTTAGCCATCATGCGGCGTCTGGCGCCGGTGATTTTTGACGCAACTCACTCGTTGCAATTGCCCGGAGGATTGGGTCATGCGACCGCGGGGGCCCGCGAATTTCATCCCTATTTGGCACGGGCCGCTGCGGCGACCGGGGTGGACGGTTTCTTCATCGAGGTTCACCCGAACCCTGAGGAGGCTCTGTCGGATGCCACGACTCAGTTGTCTCTGGGTGAATTCCAGCGCCTGGTTCCGCAGCTCGAGGGAGTGTGGAATGCAGTTCGGGAGTATCTGCCGTGACCACCGTGATTGAAGTGGCTCGCAGGGTCCTGGTCACCGAAGCCGAGGCCATTCAGCGGCTGGTGGAAAATCTGGATGGTGGCTTCGAAGCGGCGGTCGAGAGAATTCTCTCCACGACGGGTCGAGTGGTGTGGACCGGCATGGGGAAAAGCGGCATCATCTGTCGAAAGCTCGCCGCCACCATGAGTTCGACCGGGACGCCGGCCTTTTTTCTCCATCCGGCTGAAGCGACTCATGGTGATCTGGGTATTTTGGCGCCGGGTGATCTGGTCATCGCCATCAGCAACTCGGGCGCTACAGACGAGATTCTTCGGTTGGTGCAGTTTCTGAAAAGGCAGGGCATTGCGATGATCGCGATGTCGTCACAGCCGCAGTCGCCGCTCGCGGAGGCGGCGGAGATCCACCTTGACCTTGGGGTCACTCGGGAAGCCTGTCCGCTGGATTTGGCGCCGACCGCATCGACGACGGCAAGCCTCGCGCTTGGGGATGCTCTGTGTATAACGGTTTCGGTGCGCAAGGGCTTTAGTGAGGAAGACTTTGCCCGTCTCCACCCGGGCGGGAAACTGGGTCGGAAATTCCTTCGAGTACGTGACCTGATGCATTCCGGGGACCAGGTTCCCGGCGTCGGTTCGGATGCGGTGATGAAGGATGTCATATACGAAATGAGTCGAAAGGGATTGGGCCTGGCGACGGTTCTCGACGATAATGGACGCCTTCTCGGAGTCATCACGGACGGCGACCTTCGCCGTCTGATGGAGAAGGAAGTAGATCCGTTGATCCTGACGGCAGCCGATGTCATGCATCCCGGTGGTGTGTGCATCAATGCGGATGAGTTCGCAACGGCAGCTCTCAAGATTCTCGAGGACCGACGCATCACCTCCCTGATGGTGTGTGCCCCCGGCGAGGCTCTGGAGGGCGTTTTGCACCTGCACGACCTGTGGGGAGTGGGTTTGTTTTGATAATACCCCTGGAGTCATCATGAAGCTTACAATTCTCACGACCGGTGGGACCA
Organism: Thermoanaerobaculales bacterium; assembly: GCA_021107705.1. Lineage (GTDB taxonomy): Bacteria > Acidobacteriota > Thermoanaerobaculia > Thermoanaerobaculales > Sulfomarinibacteraceae > JAIOSJ01. Next base: position 17,503 of record JAIOSJ010000268.1, read on the forward strand.
TCGACAAGACCTACAACGAGTTCGACGGAAGTCTGAGCAATGCGCGGTCGGTTCTGGATACCATTCTAAGTAGTCTGCGTCTGCCCGACGTCTTCATTCGGCTCGAAGCCGTGATGTCGAAGGACTCACTCGACATAACCGACGAAGACCGGTTGCGAATTCTGGACGCCGTCCGAGTGGCGCTCCCCACCTCGGATGCAATCATCGTTGTCCATGGCACGGACACACTCTCGAAGACCGGTGAACTCCTGCAAAGCGAACTTCAGGATCTCGAACATCCGGTGATTCTGACCGGCGCCATGCGGCCGTACGAATTCCGTGATACCGACGCACTGCAGAACGTAACGGAAGCCCTGTTGGCGGCGAGACTTCTTCAAGCCGGGGTTTATGTAGCGATGCACAACCGAGTCCTGAGTTTTCCGGGAATTTTCAAGGATAGACGAGCACTGACCTTTCGGCCGGAGTCGGAGAGTTAGCCCGGCCTTCAAGCCTCAGCGGGGCGGCAGATGATGACCCGATTGTGGGTCCGAAGGTCAATCACCTGCCAGGATGTGCCGTGATGACAGATAAGCGTGCCGATTTGGGCGTTTCCTCCGAGGTCCATGACTTCCACTCGAGGCTCCTCATCGCTCTCGAAGATCACGACCCGTGGACTCAAAAGCCCTGAAGGTGTTGATTCGCCATTGCCTCCAGAGGTTTGTCTCTGCCGTTCGCCAGACATGGTCACTCCCTCTTCCAAGAGGGTGTAGGGCATTGAATCAGCGACGCCTTTCGGGTGTCGTGAAGGCCCATTTTCGTTGAATCCCCGGCCCGTACAGGGAGTACTGCGTCTCGAATGCGCCTCAATTCCACTTCCCGACCCTCCGAAATCCATCCGCCGTCAATGTCCTACACTCTCCTAGACCCAGTCCCACTCTATGCAACGTATATGCCGGTTCCTTGGTTCGCGGTACACGAAAGAAGAGGGGAAATTTCTGATTTCGGGAAAGCATGTCCCGATTTCGGGATCTTGGAGACGTTCGCAGGCTCTTTCCCGCCGCGGCCTCTGCTCCCTTCCACCACACGTTCCGCGTCGGGGCAGCATGGTGTACTCTGGATCGGTGGGGGTTGCCATGCGCCGTTTGATTGAGGTTTCGGTTGCATTTCGTCGTCACGCCGCTGTGATCTCGGTTGTCCTCCTGACTGTGTCGGCCTTGGCGCCGGCGATCTCGGCCGAAGAAGTGCCGGTCGTCGTCGCCATCGACACGAGCCGTTCACTCTCCCCGTCGGAGTTGGCGTCGATGACCTCCAACGTCGGCGACATCCTCGCCGGCCTGCCGTTGGACACACCGATCGGGTTGTTGGCATTCGACGACTCGCCAGAGTGGATCGTTGAGCCCTCGGGAACCAGGGAGGCCGTCGAAAGTGCTCTGGCCGATCTCAAACCGGCGGGGAACTTCACTCTGCTCAACGACGCTCTCTTCACCGCAGCCCGAAAACTCCCGGACGGCGGTGTCATTCTGCTCCTGACCGACGGCCGGGATGAGAACTCCGCGACGACCGTCAAAGACGTTGCGGGCCTGTGTCGTACCAACCACATACGCATCGTCGCGCTCGGCGCCGGACGCCGCATCGACGAACGCGCCCTCCGCCGGTTGGCGTTGCTGACCGATGGCGTCCATTTGGGAAACACCGGCGCGATTGAGCTGACGACAGTCACCCAGGGTCTCACGGAAGCGGCTCGGGCGACGGCCTCCGAGATCGAAGCCGCTCGGGTCACTCAATCCCATCGACAGGGCGTTGAGGTTCCGATGGCCGCGACCCAACAGTCACCCTCCTCGGCCCCCCAAGAAATCAGCTCCGCGCCCTGGTGGCTCCTGCCCCTCCTGCTGGTGCTGATCGTCGCAGTCCTCGCGGCCCTCGTGATGCTGTGGCGGTGGCGTCGTCCCGTCCAATCCGGCCCGGATAAATCCGGCGAATGGGAGACCAACCCGTCGCTTCTCCCCGACGAATTAAGCGCTTCGGCAAAGGAACCGACAGTTGACCTGGCCCCGGCGCTGCCGATGGATGAACGCGCCGACGAGCTGATCCTGGACCCGTCGGCCTTCGAGCGCCTTCCCTTCGACGGCGATTTGGACACGACCAGCATATTGGACGAGCAGCACATCCTCAATGTCATGGAGCCGGGCATGGAGATCCGCTCCTTCAGACTGAGGCAAGACCGGGCTTTCGCCGTCGGTCGGGCGCCGAGGGTCAACACCTTGAAGCTGGATTCCAAAGCGCTGAGCAGCCAGCACTTCAAGATCGTTCCTCATGAGGACGGTTTTGCGGCCGTCGATCTGGATTCGACCAACGGGACACTGGTCAACGGCCGGAGAATCAGGGCCCACCATCTCGAAGCGGGCGACAAAATTCAGGCCGGCGATGTGGAGTTTGAGTTCAAAGTCATCCTCAAGACGTTGCTTTAGGTCCTTCCAGCCCCGGCCTTCAGGCACACCTCCCGGGCAATCCGTCGGACGGATTGCATGTGGCCCTCCAGGCCGGAGTAATGGTCGAGGTCGCGGGTCCTCGACACTACGAGACTGTGCCTCCATTGGAGCGTGCCCCTGGTCCGACCTTTTGCTGTTGATCGTTTCGTTTGAGTGGGTGCAAAAGGTCCGACCTGGCAACTCACGGGCAGGTCGTTCAAAAACAGTTCTCCCGGTAGTTGGGCAGGCCGCCGCTCGCTTTGTCTGCGGGACCGGATTTCTGCTTGTATCACCCTGCCATTCCGGCCCGCAGACAATGCGACGCTGGTGCACCCACCAGGTGCACCAGAAGGCCGGTGTTA
>JAIOSJ010000412.1 GCA_021107705.1 Thermoanaerobaculales bacterium
CCACCCGAAACCTCCCGGTGGATCCTCAGATACGAGGCCTGACGGGTCACGCGATCCATAACCCCGATCACGATCTTGAATGTTCCTTGTTCCATGAGCAACTGCATTTCAATCACATAGAGTTCACGGCGCCTCGTCTTGTAGTCGGCCGCAGGAATACGAATTTCCTGCTCATGCCGCTGGACGGTTGAGTCTCCAGCTTGATCCCGAGCCGCGAGGAAGACCACGACCCGCCCGACGTACTCATCTCCCTCACCCTCCGGGATGAGGGCGATCGACTCGAGGGGGAATGCGATCTCGAGCGGCAGGATCCAACGATCCTCCGAAGCGGGGGCCACCGCCCTCGGCCTCACCTCGAGCGCCATTGGGTTTTCGTCGATGTCGAAAACGAGGCCCGAGAGGACTCGGTCCTGGACCTTGCTCTCCAGCGATCTCTCGACGAAGGCCCCACGATGGATCACCGAATACGCCGGATGGGCCGGCACCTCGACGTTAATCCGGTGCACCTTGTCCGTTCCACTTGAATTGATGGTGTATCCAAGCGAGTAGTAGGTGAAGAGGTCTTGGCGAAAGTCTTGCAGATCATCCGTGATGTCGTTGGTGTTGAAAATTGCCCGTCCACCGGTCCTGTCGGCGAGGTAGAGGAGCGGCTCCTGATGGTTGTTGACGTAGATGGCCCCAGTCATCGGGTCGGAACGCTGAGAATACTCCGAAGAAACCGCCGTTCCACCGAGGCCGCTTGCGTCGATGGTCAGAAAATTCACCCCCTGGGCGTTGGCGGCCGAGGCCAAGCCCCTAAATAACCGACGACGGTCAAATCGAGCCTTCATCGGCAGTGTCGATCGACTCTGGAAAATACTGCCGAACTCGTTCATCAGGTCGAGGGCGGGCACCATCGGAAGACCACTTGAAATGTGAATGAGATATTTTCGGCCAGGCAGGCCGGAGAGAGTGGTCATGACTTCACGGACCGCATTGACCGCGTGATCCAGATCGAGGGCGACCTGATCCGCAAATGACCACACGCGGCCTTCCAGGTCCGCCTGTAGCCCTCCTCCGTATTGCCCCGGTCTTCTCTCGGTATTTCCATCGCGAGCCGTAGCAAAAGCCTTGAGCAACTTCTTCCGCTCGGTGTCCATCTCTACCCTGCCGGCCGTCATCCTCTTGACGTCGCGCAAGGCTCGAGAAACTGCCCGGCTATCGTTCGTGAAATGTTGTTCCACCTTCAAGGATCGCTGATAGGTCACCACCATGACCTGGACGTGGGGATACATGACCTCGCGCAAGAAACTGCGGACCTGCGACAAAACACGGTTGCGATCCATCGGCCGAAGGTTCTCATTGTCGATGAAGAGCACGATGTGAATCGGCTTGAGATCCGGACCCATTGCTGATCTCGGCTCGGGCGAAAGCGTCTCCCCTTCGACCGTGGGCGCCGGGGTAGATTCCGTCATCCCCGGAGCAAGAAGGATCGTACGGTCGGAGATCTCCTCCTCGGAGAAGAGGGCAAAATGGCTCAAAAGCCGCTCCTGGCCATCCTGGAAAATCCGGAAATCGTCCTTCTCCAAGTCGGTCACCGGATTGCCGGCCTTATCTCGCACAAAGACATCGATATTGACAACCGTCAACTCGACTTCTCCAACGAACGAAAGCCCACCAACGACATCCGGTTGGTCGTCCGCAGCCTCCGCTGTGGCGCCCACGAAAGCCGCCAGCAAGAACACCGCCGTCACCAAGAACAGATCTATCCGAAGTCGTTGCAAAATTCCTCCGTCATATGCGGCATATGGTACCAGGAATAATCTGGAGTAAAGGTCCAAGCCCAAAATTCCGGAGAACCATTTCCGGCCGGTATCGTAGGATTGTAGAGATGAACTCGAAAGGCTACCGATCTCTGTTGGCGATTGCAGTACTCATTACCGGCGCCTGCGCAAGCACCTCCTCGGCTCCGCCGATGAGGTTCGGCGAAGAAACGTGGAAAATGGTCCTCGAGGCGAAGGGAATCGAACCGGGAGGCGCGGTCTACCCGTTCACCGCGACCCCGGAGATGGTCGAGTGGGCCAAAACCGTCACACGACATGAGGTCGAGCCCCTGGACCAACTGACCATGCTGCACCGGGCCCTCTTCGAACCGAAGACCTTCCCGTTCAGTTATGACGAAACGCGGACCCTTACCGCGGATCAGGCATTTGTCCAACGACGCGGCAATTGCCTGTCTTTCACCGCTCTCTTCATCACGCTCGCACGCAGTATCGACCTGCCCGCCTTCCTCGTCACGGTCTACCGGCCGCCCAGCATCGAACAACGCGAAGACGTGGTAGTTGTGAACCGGCATGTCGTTGCCGGCTATTCCAAAGCAAGTCGCCTTTACCTGTACGACTTCTACCACGCCCGAGAGGTGCCCAACTCTCGAAGGGTGGTGGTCGACGACCTCTCCGCGAGTGCCCTCTTCCACACCAATTACGGAGGGGAAGCCATCAGGCGCGGCGACTTGGCCGCGGCTCAACACCATTTCGAGGTTGCCACGACTCTGGCGCCCCATCTCGCGGCGCCGTGGATCGGGCTTGGCGTCACCCATTCGAGGGTCGGCAATCCGGAAGCCGGATTCGCAGCCTACGGAAGGGCCCTTGACGCGGACCCGGGCAATCCCTCGGCCCTGACGAACATCGCCTACCTACACCAACAGTCGGGCCGGGAGGAAGAGGCGACGGCAGCACTCCGCGCAGCCGCCCAGGGCCGCTCGAGCCCCTTCAGCTTGATCGCTCTCGCCGACGCCGAGGCTGCGCAGGGAAACATGGATGATGCCGAGCATTATCTGCGAAGGGCGCGGCGCACCTACCGCAATGAACCGGCGGTCTATGAGGCGCAGGCGCGTTTTGCCAAGCGACGTGGAGACCCAAAACAGGCTCAGCGCTACCTCGAGAAGGCGGACAAGCTCCGATCACGGCGCGAACCTTAACCCGCACTTCTCACCGGATTTCGTTGCGAGGGCGGTGAGAAATGCGAGCCAAGGGCAGGTCCACCGTCATTCGGGTACCGACATCTTCTCGTGAGTCGAGCTTGAGGTCGCCGCCCATCAGCTGCACCATGTGTTTGACGATGGCCAACCCGAGTCCAAGCCCACCGGCGCCGGGGGTCCGTGCGCGATCGATTCGGTAGAACCGCTGCATGACGGCGCCGAGTTCAGAGGCGGGAATGCCGAAACCGGAGTCTTCGACCTCGATCCGGGCCGAAGCCTCCAGGCGGATCACCGTAATCTTCACCCATCCACCGGGGCGGTTGTACTTGACGGCGTTGTCCACCAGATTCGAGATGACCCGGAACAGCGCCCGCGTATCAAAGTCGAACGTGAAATCCTCCGGGACTTCGGTGCGAAGGTCGATCTCGGCCTGAGAGGCGACTGCAGCAAAATCAGAGGCTACCTGTCGTATGACGGGAAGGACCGACTGGTGGGTGGGTTCCATCTTGAGGGTGCCGGCTTCGATCGATGCCAATTCGTAGAGTTCGTCGGTCAGTCGAGTGATCCGTTCGACCTGCCGGACCATCATGCGTGCGATGTCGGGAGGGACCTCTTCTTCTAACGCCTCGACGGTCGTGCGCATGACGGTCAGGGGTGAGCGCAGTTCGTGTGAGAGATCCTGAACGAATCGGCGGCGCAATTCGGCGGCCCGATGCACCTGCCCGACCTCGGTCACCAGAATGACAGCCCCCCCCCGGCTCAAGGGGAAGGGTCTGATTTCCCAGATTCCTCGGGCGTTCTCCACTATGACACGCCGGCTCGACTCCCCAATAACGGCGCCGCGAACGCCCTTGATTACTTCGGGATCGCGCTCCAAGTCCAACAGTGAGACGCCGGGCTCAAAAGTGTCGGTTCCCAGGAACTGAAGGGCTCGCGGGTTGGCCAGGCGAAGGTGGAGTTCGGGATCGACGACCAGGAGGCCCTCTCCAAGACCGGTGGAGATGTCGTCGATCAGCTGGGCAAGGTCTGCATTTTCAACCCGTCGGCGTTGAGCCTCGTCTTGGAGGCCGTGGACATGTCGCTGAATCTCCGCGATCGATGACAATTTCAGAATCTCAAGGAGACCGGAGATCGGTTGAAGCCAGTGCCTCCAGAGGATTTCCGACAACAGACCGACAGAGATCAGCCATACGACGCCCGCGATGACCACCGCTTTCGGCCCGATCGGCGCCACCAAGACGATCGCTCCAATCAGGACCGGCAGGGCTGAGCCCGCGGCCAGGAGGAGAACACGACCTCTAGCCCACATATCTCACCAGGTCTCGTCGCGAGGACTGCGAAGGGTCGTTAGATGTTGGGTTTTTCGGAAATTGGGCGACGCAGTCGTAGCAACGCTCCGTCGAGGAGAACGATTTGCGAAAAGCACGACAGATGGCTGCCATGCGCCGCCCGCAGTAGATAGCTGGTGAGATATGTGGGTGAGTCATCGGCATCGTCGGAATCGGTAGCCCACGCCGACGACGGTCTCGACGATATCGGGATCGATCTTTTTGCGGAGAGCCCGCACATGCACGTCGATCGTCCGGGTCTCGGTGTCGGAGGCAAGCCCCCAGACCCGTTCCAGGATCCGCTCCCGCGACAGGACCTGCGGCCTGTTGGTGATCAAAATCCACATCAGGTCGAGTTCCCGTGTCGTCAGGCGTATTTCGGCGCCGTCCAAGAAGACCCGCCTGGTGTTGTAATCAGCCGTCAGGAGTTCATCCGAGAAGACGTCGTCAGGCACACCGTCGTCCAGTTGACGTCGTCGCAGCAGTGCCTGGATGCGGCTCTTGAGTTCGCGGACGGAGAAAGGCTTGACGATATAGTCGTCGGCGCCGAGGTCCAGACCCAGGATGCGGTCGTGTTCCTGGACTCTGGCGGTCAACATGATGATCGGGAGGTCACGGATCGCCGGATTCTGACGGATCTCCCTACAGATCGACAATCCGTCCATATCCGGCAGATTGAGATCCAGAAGGAGAAGATCGGGTGGGTGTTCGACCACTTGGGTCAAACCCTCCAGTCCTGACAGGGAGTGTTCCACCGAATAGTCTTCACGTCCCAGAGCCAGCCGCAGGGACTGGACCAGATCGGCATCGTCTTCGATCAACAACAAACGCTCCCGCGCCATGACTACTCCTTCAGTGGCTGATGCCGTATCGGCCTGCCCTCGGCAAGGTACACCACCTCCTCGGCAATGTTGGTCGCCTGATCGCCGATACGCTCGGCATAGCGGGCGACGAAGATCAGGGCGATCGCCCTGGAAATCGTCTGTGGGTCGTCGATCATGAAGGTGATCAGTTCGCGGAGGATCTGGACATACAGCGCGTCAACATCGTCATCCCGGCCGATGATCTCTCGAGCCTTCTTCGGATCGCGCTGGACGTAAGCGGAAATCGCGTCCGACACCATCGCCCGACTCAGATTGAGCATGCGAGGCAGATCGATCAGGGGTTTGACGATCGGTTTGTCGTTGAGATAAAGGACCCGCTCGGCGATGTTGGTGGCATGGTCGGCGATCCGCTCCAACTCGGGGCCCAGTTTGATTGCAACGACCACGAATCGGAGGTCTACGGCCGCCGGCTGGTGTCGTACGATGAACTCGGCCGCCAGCCGGTCGATCTCGACCTCGAGTTCGTCAATGGCATCGTCGCCGTCGATGACCTTCTGCGCAAGCGCGGAGTCCCGCTCAACCAAGGCCTTTCCGGCATCGGAAAGCGCCTGCTCGACCAAGCCGGCCATCGTCAAGATGGTCTCCTTGATCTGCTCCAGTTCGTCCTCAAAAAGTCGCTGCATCATCCGAACCTCCCGGTGATGTAGTCTTCGGTCATGGTGTTGGTTGGGGTCGTGAACATCGTTGTGGTGTCTCCGAATTCGACGACCTCTCCCAACATGAAAAAGGCCGTGAAATCGGCGATCCGGGCCGCCTGTTGAAGATTGTGCGTCACAATGACAATGGTATAGCGCTCTTTGAGATGCGCCAGTGTTTCCTCGATCTTGGCGGTCGAAATCGGATCGAGAGCGGAAGCCGGCTCGTCGAGAAGCATGATGTGGGGTTCGTTGGCCAGGGTCCGCGCGATACAGAGTCGCTGCTGTTGCCCACCCGAAAGATCCAGGGCGGAATCAGACAGTCGATCCTTGACCTCGTTCCAGAGATCGGCCTGTCTCAGTGCCCTTTCGGTGATTTCTTCCAGTCGGGCCCTGTTCTTGACGCCGGTCATCCGCGGCCCGTAGTTGATGTTGTCGGCGATGGACATCGGAAAGGGGTTTGATTTCTGAAAGACCATGCCGACCCGGGTCCGGAGTTTTTCCAGATCGACCTCGCGGGCGTTGACATCCTCGCCCTCGACCAAGACCTTGCCTTTGAGGCGAACGCCCTCGATGGAGTCGTTCATGCGGTTGAAACAGCGCAGGAAGGTGCTCTTGCCGCACCCGGAGGGCCCAATCAGTGCGGTGACCTTCCGCTCCGGCATCGTCAGACTGACCTTCTTCAATGCCTGGGTCTCGCCGTAATAGAGGTCCAGGCCCTCGGAAGCGAGAACGGTTGATGTTGATGAGGTCGAGTCCGGCATTTCTTTTTGTGCCTCTTTCTGCCTCTTTGTGGCTATTTCATGAGTTTCGTGACCGCTCATACCTCACCCCCGCGGTAGGCCTTTTGCAGACGCCGCCGAATGACGATGGCCCCCAGGTTGAGACCGGCGACGAGGGCCAACAGAACCAGGGTGGTTGCAAATGCCATAGGCTTTGCCGCCTCGACGTTGGGGGACTGCATACTGATATCGTAAATGTGAAAACCCAGATGCATGAATTTCCGGTCCAGATGGAGGAACGGCGCCGAGCCGTCCAGGGGAAGGCTCGGGGCCAGTTTGACGGCGCCGGTCAACATCAGCGGAGCGACCTCGCCCGCCGCTCGCCCGATCGCCAGGATGACGCCGGTCAGGATGCCGGGCATGGCTGCGGGCAGGATGACCGTGCGCAGGGTCTGCCACTGTGTCGCACCGAGCGCCCGAGATCCGTCTCGCCAGTCCCTGGGAACCGCCAACAGGCCTTCGCGGGATGCGACGACGACGACGGGCAGGGTCAGGAGGGCCAGCGTCAGTGAGGCCCATAGGATTCCACCGGTTCCCAGCGTCGGAGTCGGCAGACGATCGGCATAGAACCATCGGTCGAGGGCGCCGCCCATCCCGTAGATGAAGAAACCGAGACCGAACATGCCGAACACGATCGACGGGACGCCGGCGAGATTGTGGACCGCCTGCGTAGCGAGCGTGAGCAGCCACCCCTTGCGAGCGTACTCCGTCATGTAAACGGCTGTTATGACGCCCAGGGGCACGACCGCGAGGGTCATCAACAGGACCAGCAAAACGGTGCCGAACAGGGCCGGGTAGATGCCGCCTTCGGTGTTGGCCTCCCTGGGCTCGGCAAAGAGAAAGTCGAAGCCCCGCCACAGCGTTTCCCAGATGCGGGCAGGCAGGGACTGTGCATTGGGAAGACCGACGGTGATCACCCGGCCGAGCGGAACGGTAACAACGCCCCTACCGGTGTCAATCGCGAGTCGCCCGCGTTCGAGGTCGGCGTCGATGTCCGAAATCGATCGGTCGAATCCGTCCATCTTCGGGAACAACCGGGCCTCGAGAGTCCGTCGGCGGGCCTCGAGGTCTTCGATCACGTTCAGGATTTCGGGAGATCTTGCTCCGGCGGACCGTTCCTTGAGGTCGAGTTCGTCCTCCACTGAAGTCAAGGGGTGGCGAACCTTTTCCCTCTGCTTGAGAAGATCCAGGCGTTGACGACGGAGGTCCTCTCCGTGTCGGAGCACCGCAGCGAGACCGGGAGCATCAGTCGTTTCGACCGACTGGCCGCTGCTGTCGCGAATCTCGACCAGTCGACCGAAGACGTCACCATATTCGGAACGCTCAACTCTGACAAAATCCGATGGGCTGTCTGAAATGTGGATTTGGTCATGATCGACCCACTCGAAATCTCGGCCGTCGAGATCCCGCGCCCCGATCTTGAATTTCGTCCTTTCACCGGCACCCGAAGGCATCCTTTCGGTCTGGACTGCGAGCCCGATCAAAATGTTCCCGTCCTTGAGGTGGACCTCGTGAATCGGCGCGGGCCAGAACCAGCCGAAAGCGTTGACGGCGACGATGCCGATCAACACGACCAGCATCATCAGGACGATACCGGTCGCCAGAGCGGAGGCCCAGATGCCGGGCGATGGTGACGGAGCGCCGTGGATGTTAGCCCTACTGTGCGCCATATTTCCTCCGCAGCACTCGGCCGACCTGATCCGCAAGGGTGGTCAAGACGAAGGTGAAGGCGAACAGGAGAAAGCCGGTCAGGAAGAGTACCCGGAACAGGGTCCCTCCAACGGGCGCTTCGGGAATCTCCACGGCAATCGCAGCCGACATCGTTCGCATGCCGTTGAACGGCGAAAAGTCGAGCAAAGGTGTGTTGCCGGCCGCCATCAGGACGATCATCGTCTCGCCGACCGCTCGGCCGAGACCGAGGACAACGGCGGAGAAGACCCCGGCGCCGGCTGCGGGCGCCACAAGGCTGCGAGCGGTTTGCCAGCGGGTTGCCCCCAGTGCCCGAGAGGCGTTGACCAAGGACCGGGGCACTGCAGAGAAGGCGTCCTCGGAAATCGAAAAAATCACCGGGATGACGGCAAAGCCCAGGGCGATTCCAACGACCAGGGAGTTGCGTTGGTCGTAGCGGAATCCCGCCGTCGTGAAGAGCCACCTGCTGAAATCGCCGCCGAAGAAGAAGTCCTCCAGGGGATGTATCATTACGGCGACGAGGCCCAAGACAACGGCCGCGCCGAAGAGGGGCACCAGCAGTTCCGCTGCTCCACCAAGGCGCCGCCGAGCGGATACCGGAAGGACACGCCACAAGCCCAGGGACAGAACGACGGCAATCGGCAGAGAAAACGCCCCGGCAATGGCCCCGAGAAGGGCCTGCTCCAATCGGGGCGCCAACCACAAAGCCGCGAGGAAGCCGACAACGACCGAGGGCACGGCAGCCATCAACTCGACCGTCGGCTTGACGACCGATCGAAACCAGGCCGGTCCGAGCTGGGAAACATAGAGGGCCGCCAGTAGGGCCAGGGGAATCGAGATGATCATTGCGTAGGCGGTCGCCTTGAGGGTGCCGAAGATCAGGGGCACGACGCTGAACTTGGGTTCGAAGGCGTCGGATCCTCCGGTCGATTGCCATACGAGTCGCGGGCGAGCGTAGCCCTCGTACCACACCGGCATGAAGAGGGTCTTCAAACTGGTTTCGGGATGCGGGTTGTCGATGGTCGCCCTGATGATATGGTGGCCGGCTGCGGCGACCAGGCCGTTCGCCTTCGGCGCCATGGCAACTGCAGTGATGGCCCCGTCGACATATTCTTCGTCGATCAGCCGGCGTCCCGACGTCGCATGATATAGAGCGATATGCCCGGTGTCCCCGCCCACCAGGAACCCACGTTTTCGAGGCGATGGGGCAATGGCGGTGGGAATACCTTCGGCGCGGGGAAGGCTCCTGACGACGGTCATGACGGCGGGGGCAGATTCGAGGTGTGCACTGGAGACGGATGCCAATTGCTGCCCGATTTCGTCGTCCGGGAGAACGACCGTCTCCCCGGGAGCGATGGTCGAATCCGCGACCTTGAGGGGATCCGGCCCCTTGTTGGTCACCCCAATGTAAGGTACCGACAACACGATGCTGATGGCGCCGTCGAGGCCGGCCGCTACCAGCGTGCCGCCGCCGATCAGGTAACGAACCCTGGAAATGGGACCCTGCAGGCCTTCAATGTGCTGTTCGGTCCATCGACCCGTTCGGTCTTGGTTGAAGGCCCGGAGACCATGCTCCGAGTCGATGACGGTTACGGCGCCCAGTTCCTCGGCCACGGCACCCGCGATGATCGAGCCGGACAGGTCCAGCGGCTGCCGCTCCCAAAATTCGTCTTCTCGATCCCACAAAAACAGGACCGGAGGTTGAGACGACGACCAGGCCAGCACCAGGAGGTTGCCGTCCGAATCCGCATTGGCGGTGGCCCCGGTCCAGTGGGTCCCCGGCTCGAGTTGGAGGATGTCGGCCGAGGCACGCCAACGGGCGGTGGTGTAACGTTGATCATCCTCCCAGCGGTCGTGGTGTCGAACCTTTCCGACGACGATCCGGCCAAGATCATCGAGGATTGTGATCAGATCGTGGATTTCCACGTCGGCCGAAACGACGGACACTTCGTCGCTGAAGGGTCTGAGGGGCTCGCGATCTCCTCGATTCGGGAAAGAGATGATCCCAGTATTCCCGAGGACCCATGGAGTCTCCTGTCGCGGATCAGTCCCGACGACGAGGGGCGGATCATCTGTCTGAAAGCCGTCGAGCCTGTGAACCGAAGCCCCTCCGAGCAGAGGCAGGGCTTCCAATCCGATGTTGGCGACGATCGCCACGACGGCCAGGATGACCATGACACCGCCGCCGCGTATCAACGCGGCGGCGATGCGGTCTTTGCCCTTGGCGTCGAAAAAGTTACTCACCGAGGATCTACTGAACCAGTTGGGCCAGCTGGGCCGCAGCCGTCCCGGCGTCAAGGGGGTCGAACCCGGCTTTGATAATGATCTCCTGGCCCTCGGCGGACAGGATGAAGCGCAAGTATTCGGTGGTCAGGGTGTCAAGCTTTTGGTCGGGCTTTTTGTTGACATAGACATAGAGGAAGCGGGCCAAGGGATAGGAGCCGTCGGCCGCGGTCTCCGACGAGGCCGGAACGGCGGGCTGCCCGGAGGAGCGGGCCAACGGCACTGCCCGAACACCGGAAGTCGCATACCCGATTCCTGAGTAGCCGATACCGTAGGCGTCGTTCTCGATGCCTTGAACAACCGACGCCGACCCCGGCTGCTCTTTGACGGAGTCCTTGTAATCGCCTTTGCACAGGGCGTGTTTCTTGAAATAGCCGTAGGTGCCGGAGGCGGCGTTGCGGCCATAGAGGGAGATCGGAGCGCCGGCATAGGTGCCGGTCAGTCCCAATCGGCCCCAGGTACTGATGTCGGCGGCGGCGCCGCAACGACGGTTCTTCGAAAAGACCGAATCCACCTGCTCGAGGGTCAGGCTCTCAATCGGATTGTCCTTGTTGACGAAGACCGCCAGGGTGTCCAAGGCAACGTCGAACCGGGTCGGCTCGTAGCCGAAACGCTCTTCAAAGGCATCGGTCTCGGTCGGCTTCATCTTGCGTGACATGTTGCCGAGTTGCACGGTACCTTCGATCAAGGCCGGCGGGGCGGTGGACGAGCCCTTGCCCTCGACCTGGATTTTGACCTGTGGGTAGATCTTGCGGAAAGCTTCGGCCATCAGGGTTTGGAGTTCCAGCATTGTGTCGGAACCTGCGGCGTTGAGCGTACCGCGGACGCCCGTCGTCTTTTCGTAGTGGCCCAGGTTGGGATCGATCGACGGCGCGCCGGCGAAGACCGGAAGCGCTGCCAGCGTCAAGATCAGGGTTGTGACGATTGCTTTCATGGGATCTCCTTTGGGTTGATTTATCGGAGTGGGTTGGGGACAGGCTTCAGGCAACAGGTTTCAGGAAGCAAGCAACTGCGCCACCCTTTACGAAGGCAATAGTGAACTACGTCCTGCAACCTGTGACCTGTATCCTGTGACCTGCATCCTGTGACCTGCATCCTGTGACCTGCCTCCCCTCCTAAAACTTAACGATGTAATCCAGCTGCCACCGGTTAATGGTTTCGTCCTCTTTGTAGACAGGCTTGGTGTTGTACCAGGTGAAATTGAAGTACGACTTGGCGATGAAGCCCAGACGCAGGTCGAAACGGCGGGCTTCGGCGTCCGAACCGCGGCCGGTGTCACTTTGGGTGAAGACGTAGAACAGGGCGTCGGGCTCCGAGTAGTAGTAAGAGTAGCGGAGAGCAAGGTGGCCCCGATTCTTGCAGTCGCCGACCTGAACCCGCCCAAAATATCCGGTGTCGTTGTCGGCGCCGAGACCTTCGGCCCCGAGGTTCCGGTAATAGAACAGGGTGAACTTGACGGGCCATCGTTTGCTGGAGGAGTTCTTGTATTCGGCGAAAAGGTTAAGGATCTCGAAATCACTGATCAATCGGCCGTCCGCATCGACGAAATTGGTGACCTTGTTGCCCTTGAGGTCGCCACTCGCCGTCAGATCGGCCACGTGTTGGGGGTTTTCCCATGCGTCGAAGCCGGCGCCGACTTTGAGGGCGTTGTCTCCCCCCAGCCGAAAGGCGGAGCGGAGCTGGCCACCGTAAAGATTGGAATCCGAGCCGTCTTTTTGTTCTTCGAGAAGAAAACCGTAGGCCACCAGGTCGAGGCTTTTGAAGGCTCCGTCCCCGGAGGCGAGACCGAAACTGGTCATCAAACCCTCGACCGTGACGTCGTCATCCCACTGGAAATCCGAGACGGTCCACCACTTTTTGGCGTCGAATTTACCGGCGATCAGGCCGAAACGCTTGTTGGGACGTATCTCGAGGAAGCCCTGGGCCAAGTTGAACTCCTTGAACTGGAAACCGCCGTCGAAGCTGGTGTTGTTGGAGACCGGGTCTGTGGGGTCTCCGTTCCTCATCTCCAGGCCGACCTTCATCCAGTCGGTAACCGTGGCCATGAAACCGGCTCGAAGCCGGATGCGGAACCGATCGCGCCGATCGTCGTCATAACTGCCGTCTTTGCTGAATCCCTCGTAGCGAAGCCGAATGTCGCCAAGGACATCGAAGCGGTCGGCCCAAGCGGCCTTCGCCGCCTCGGGGGGAGAGTCGACGACAGGCGCAGCATGAGCGACTTCGACCTCTGCAGCCTCAATGGCTTCGGATTCCGCCTGGAGGCCCAGAGCTTCTTCCTGGGTGATGATGCCCTTGGCGACTAACAGGCTGAGCAGTGGATCCAGGTCGCCGGCGGCCGCCTGAACGCCTGTGCCGACCAGGATAGTGATCGTTGAGATGATTACGAGGAAAAGAAAAGCCCGTACAGTTTTCATTCGCCCCCCCTGGGCTTGAGTGTTATATGACGGGCGGATTGAGCCCGTTTGAAGCCCGTGTGAAGTTCATATTAAGGGTGTAAATTTGCCGTGAAGATCATGTAAAGATCAACCCGGCGGTGCAAGCGCCAGCTGAGAGCTGAGCTGATAGCTGATAGCCGATAGCTGAGAGCATCAGGGGGAGGGTCTTGGCGGTTTCCCGAGGTTCGGTTATGGTGACGGAGTCGTGTGGATCACGGGGGGTGAAGGTCCATGAAAGAGTCTTTGTGGGGGGCGCTGAGCCGATCCGGCCGATGGAGGACGATCCTCCTGGTGGCAGCCCTGATCGGTTTGTTGTACGCATTTTTGGTCAGCATCGGACTGTTGGGCGCCAGTTTCAAGCTCTTCGGCAAGGGCTTTGCCGAGCAGCTGATCGAGACCTCGAGCAACCCGATCGTCGCCCTATTTGGGGGCATTCTGGCAACGACGCTGCTCCAGTCTTCATCGACGACGACCTCGATCGTCGTCGGCTTGGTGGCGGCGGGATCGATGCCCTTCGAAAGCGCCGTCTACGTCATCATGGGCGCCAACATCGGCACCTCGGTGACCAACACACTGGTCAGCATGGGCCACATCACCCGGGGGGAAGAATTCAAACGGGCCTTCGCCGCATCGACCGTCCATGACTTTTTCAACGTCATGGCCGTGGCGATCCTGATGCCCCTGCAGTACTACTTCAACATCCTGGGCCGGGTGGCGAGAATCATGGAGGAGGCGTTCGTCGACATCGGCGGCCTGCATTTCGCCAGCCCGATCAAGATCATCACCAAACCGGTGATCCACTTCCTGGTCGAGACTTTCGACCAGAAACCCTGGCCCCTGGTGATTCTCTCGCTGATCATGATGTTCCTGGCCTTGCGATACCTGGTCGTGGTACTCAGGATCGTCGTCATGGCTCGGATCGAGGCCTTTTTCGACACCGTCATCTTCAAGAATGCCGGGCGGGCGATGCTCCTCGGGATCATACTGACGGTTCTGGTGCAATCCTCAAGCATCACGACCTCGCTGGTCATACCTCTGGCCGGGGCCGGTATTCTGACCCTAGTCCAGATCTTTCCCTACACCTTGGGCGCCAATATCGGCACGACGATCACTGCGATTCTGGCAGCCCTGTCACTCGGAGTTGAGGCGGCGGTCGCCGTGGCCTTCGCCCACCTGTTATTCAACATCCTCGGCATCTGCTTGGTGTGGCCCGTTGGCGCTATCAGGCGGGTGCCGATAATCCTGGCTCAGGTACTGGCCGAGGTTGCGGCGTCTCATCGTTGGCTTGCCATCGTCTATGTCCTGACGGCCTTTTATGTCATTCCGTTCATCGTAATTCTGTCACTGGGGTAAGACCATGCTCAAACAATTCCTCGAAATCTTCCGCAAGGACAATCTTCTTCAACAGGCATTCGACCGATCGGTCGAAATGCTCGAAATGGACAGCCGGATGTTCGCAACGGCTGTTGAGAGTCTTCGTAGGAGGGACGACGCCCGTCTGGACATGGACGTCTATGCCGCCGATCAGAGGATCAATCACTACGAGCGCGAGGTCCGACGCAAGGCGATGACCCACCTGGCCCTCGGGCAGGGCGCCAATTTGCACGGAGGCATGGTCCTGATCAGCATCGTCATCGACATCGAACGCATCGGCGACTACACCAAGAACATCGTCGACTTGGCACTTCGTCACCCGGAACGCCTCAATTGCGGTCCCTTCGAAAAGAGGGTGGGCAGGATCGAGTCGACCGTGATGAATGCCTTCAACACCCTGATCGAAGCCCTTCCTTCTTCGGACTCGGAGGCTTCCGGAACCGTAATGTCCGACCACTGGTGGATCACGCGAAAAGCCGACGACATCGTCAACCAGTTGATCGACGGCGAGAGCGGCATCGAAGGCCCGGACGCGGTGGCGGTCGCCCTGTATTCCCGATTCCTCAAGCGGATCTCCGCCCACCAGATGAACATCGCTTCGAGCATCGTCAATCCTTTCGATCGCATTGGTTTCAGGGATAAGAGCACCGAGGCGGAAAACGCCGATACTCAAGCCTGATCCTCCGGCCACAGTGGAACGAGGCCGACCTCTGCCACTCCGGCCTGGGCCTGCGGGCCTTCGACCCAGATGAGGAAGGTTTCGAGGAGACCCTGGGGAGGCTCGGCCGAATAGAGGTAGAGGTAACGCGCGAGTGGATACTGACCGCCCCGAAGAGCGTCCGAATCCGGCAAATTACCGCTGACCTGACAGATTCGCACGGCGCCTCCATAGGCCAGTCCGCCGAAACCGATCGCGCCGGGCTCGGCGGCAACGGCTTGAATCACGTCCAAGGTCCGTCGCTCGGTCCGGGCGGCGCCGGAGTAGGCGCCACCACCGAGGACGTGGTTTTTGAAAAAGCGGTGGGTGCCCGAGGTTGGAGGTCGAATGACGGGAACGACGGCTAGGTCATCGCCGCCGACCGCCGCCCATCTGGTAAGCCTGCCGTCAAAGAGTCCGGCCAGCTGATCGAGGCCCAGTGATTCTACGGGGTTGTCTGGGTGAACATAGATCGCGACGCCATCCAGGGCCACCAGCGTTCGGATTCCGAGAGTGCCTTGCTGAGCGAAGAGACGTTCGATTTCGTCGGGTTGCAGCGGTCTCGAGGCGGCGCACAGCTGGGCCCGACCGTCGATCAGGGCATCGACGCCGACTGCGGTACCACCACCCTCGACAACGACGACCGAACTCGGGTGCGTGGTCATGAAGAGGGTCGCCAGGTGGCGGTTGAGGGGGAGCATCGTGTCGGAACCGATGATGCGGATCTCTGCCGTCGACGGGACCTGAACCGTCGATCCGCACCCCGAGAGGAGGGAGAGACCGATCAGGCTAACGACGGCGAGCTTGAGCCACGGCACGTTCATAGGCATAGCGTGTTCCGGGGGTCCACTGTGGGGCTTCGGGATGATCCGCCAGGGCCAGAACCAGGGCCAGAACGGCTCGGGCGTGGAGTCTTGCGGCGTCGAAATCCATGGGTTGGTCCACGTCGTCTTGGGGCGTGTGATAGCGGGTCATCATCCATTCCAGAACCATGACCGCTGCTTCGTCGGGATCGACGTGGTGCCAGTCGAACCCCTCGCTGATCATCACAGACGGCACGCCGGCTTCGGCGAAGGCCAGCTGGTCCGAACGGGTGAATCCTTCCTGAAGCCAGAGTTCACGCGAGGCTTCTCCCAGGTGCAACTTCAAGGGTGCGACGGCCTTCTCGAGATGATCTTCGAGATTCGAGTATTCGGCTCCAATGGCGATCACGTCGTCGAAGGTGTCCAAAAACGCCAGACCGTCAACGTTGACGGCTGCCACCATTCGCGACGTGGGCATTGGCGGATCAGCCAGGAAATGACGGGCGCCGAGCAGGCCCTCTTCCTCGGCAGTCGTCAAAAGGAACAGAATTGACCGCTGGGGGGAACGGGGCAACTCGGCCAGCACCCGGGCGATTTCCAAGACGCCGGCGACACCGAGGGCATTATCGACCGCTCCGTTGTAGATACGATCGTCCATCTCCAGGGGTGAAATGCCGAAGTGGTCGTAATGGGCACTGACGACGACCACCTCGCGGGCCAGTTGAGCGTCACTCCCCTTGATCAGGCCCAGGAGATTCGGAGAGGCAAAATCACGGTGGCTGAACCGGCCCTTGAAATGCAACGTCAGCGGCAGGTGAAAGGGTCGGAGGGTGCCGTCCGAAGCCATGGTTTGAACCGCCTCCCAGTCGAAGAGGGCCTCGTCAAAGAGCCCCTTCGTATGGCCCGGGTGCAGGATGAAGCTCGGAATCTGAGGGACTCCGCGTGGCAACTCCAATCCCGGAAGGGCAAAAATGCGCTGGAGGCCCTCCCATGCGGCCATGGCGTCACCGCGTACGGTCGGTAGGAGAATCGTACCGACAACGCCGCGGGCCATCGCCGTTCGTCGCTTGCTTTCAGGAGAGCTGAAGACTGCACACTGCCGATCTGCCAAACACGGCGGCCTTCCGGCCAGATAGACCACCACCGCCCCGCGGCAATCTGTCTCTCCGTAGTCGTCATGGTCGAATTCCGGCGCCACTATGCCGTGGCCGACGAAGATCACCGGGACCGGTCGAGGAATGATGCTCGAGGGCGACCAAGCGTGCAGCAGATAATCCTCGCCGAGCACCATGGGCGAACCCTCCCCAAAGAGCCGAAGTTCCAACACGGTTTCCGACCGGGGGAAACTCTGATGAAGGTGGACCGGCTGCCGAAAAGAATCCCTGGGGAGGATCGGCGCCAAACCGGCGGCACGAAGGCGGCCCTCGATGTAGGCGGCAGCCTTCTCCCCACCCGGGGTTCCCGGCGCCCGCCCTTCGAAGGCGTCTCCGGCCAATACTTCGACATGAGCCTGGATCGCCTCGGCCGAGATGCGACCGCTGACCTCGACGACATCAAAGGTCGTCGCCGGGCCGAGAGCTGCGGCAAGAAAGACCCAAGCCAGCTGAATGGTTATCACTCACAGCATCCTATCTGAATTCCCCCAAATGAAAAGGCGGCCCCGGCGGGTGTGCCGGGGCCAATGACGAATGGAGAGGTGTCTGTTTGAAGAGGGGCTTACTCTGCTGCGATGAAGATCGCATCCCCATTGACGTTGTCAACGACCGAGGCATAGACGAAGAGGCCGTCCGATCCGGCAACGCTGTAGGTGATATAGAAATCTCCGTAGGGGTTGAGCGAGGGGAAGAACTTGGCCGCGGACACCGCAAACTGCTCTTGGGCCATCGGCGCGACGTCGAAGGTCGTCTGCCCGAGCTGGGCGCCGTCGGTGTCGTTGGCGGTAAAGGTCACCGTCACGGCTGTGCCGCCGGCGTTGAACCAGCCGATGTTGGCGCGGTAACCGGCGCCGGTGGCTACATCCTCGTTGGAGAGGAAGGCCATCGTTCCGGCGGTCGGCGCCGCATCCATGCTGAGACCACGGACGTACTGACCGAAGGTGCCGAGACCGGCATCGGACTGATCGTTGTAAATCCGCATCGAACCAAGAATGTCACCGTCGGTCGTGGCGACTACGGCACCCTTGGTGCCGGCCATGTCAAAGGTCACGGCAACGATGTCGTTAAGTACCGCCTGCTCGCCGGCGCCGAGAGTCACTTCGACGGTGGCGGTCGGAGCAGTAAGACCGGCCGAGCTGCTCTGGTAGTAGTCCAGGGTGACCGTGGTGTTCGAACCGCCCAGGTTGACCAGGCGGGCATCGGTGACGAAGTTGGTGTCGGTCTGACCGGTGACGTTGGCTGCAACGGCGAAGACCAATGTCGTGCCTGCCGCTTGATCACCGCCGGAGAGCACTCCGGTCAACGAGTCGGCGCCGTTGGTCACGGTAAGCATCCACATCTCGGGTTCGAGGACGATATCAACGGCCAACTGGGAATCGACCGAACCGAAGGCGCTGCCTGAGACAAAGGCGGCGTTGAGGTCGAGGGGGTTTCCACCGTCTGAAAGAGTGGCAGTGGTTGGCGCCGGGTCGAGGCCGGAGGTGACGATCGAGTACGCGATGGTGTCACCGTTGATTTCGAAATTGGCGAAGCCCGTGCCGGAATCACCGATCAAGGAAGCCGTAAAGGTCTGGGCGCCGGCCGTGTAGGGCAGGCAGCAAAAAGTCAGCAGAATCAGTGCTCTTTTCATGGAATTCTCCTTTATTCTCTTACCTTCAGTTCTTCGACCAGTTGATCCAGGCGTCCTGGGTCCAATTGGGGCCTGGCGCCACAGCTCCCAGGTAATCGACGGGCTCGAAGAAGCCGCCGTCTTCCGGAGGAGACCGGACGAAGTTGGCGTCAAACGCAGGTGAACCGGCCATCGGGGCCAGGTCGGGAACGAGGTTGAAGAAGGGGTCGGCCAACATCGGATCGACGATGCGGTTGGCACCCATGGACTGGGTGAACCAGGTATCGGAACCCTGCCAGTCGCCTTCGGCATCCTGTTTCAGGTTCGGCTGGCCGGTGAAGGCGCCGTTGCCGGCGATGATGCTGTTGTCGAGCACAAGACCGCCGGTGTTGGCCTGGTTGTAGGTCGAATCGTTGTCGATGTCGAGGCCGGTTTCACGGAAACCGTGGACTATCCAGTTGTGGAAATCGCCGCCGGTTCCGCGACGCAACTTGAGGCCGTCGTCACCCTTGTCGCCGGTGTCGCCCGAGCCGATGAAGGTGCAGTTGTAGATGCGGGAGTGGGCCCTGGGATCGGCGTCGTTGTCCTGCTCCCAGTTGTCGGCCTCGACGCCGTGATCGGCGTCGGCGCCGTACTGGACCGCAACGACGAACTGCGCACGCCCCTGCCATCCCTCGGTCCAGTCCATGGAATCATCGGCGATGCCGGTCAGAACCATGTACTTGAGGTCGACGGTCCCACCGAACATCTCAATGCCGTCATCCTCGTTGAAGTGGACCTGAACATGGTCGACGACCGTGCCCCGGCCGACGCCCTGAAAGGCGATGCCGTTGAGTTCGTTGTCGGGGGAGAATTCGATGCCCGCGAACTCAACCCTGAGGTAGCGGAGCACGCCGGAGTCGTCGTCGGGGTCGGGGTTGGCGCCGCCACCGTAGGCGCCGGTGTCGCCCTCACCCTGGGAGACGCCGCCGGGAACGTTGATCGGCGCGTAGCCGTTGATGATCAATCCGCCCCAGTCCGAGGCCGACCGGGCGCCCAACTCGTTCGAAGAGGTCATGACGATCGGGTTCATCGGGGTGCCGTCTGCCATCAACTTGGCGCCCTGGGCAACGACCAGTGTGCCTCGGTTGCCGGTGTCGCCGAAGATCACGGTACCGGGCTCGATGGTCAAAGTGGCCCCTGCTTCGATGAAGATCGGCTGGGCGAGGATGTAGAGCGTGTCGGCTGTCCAGGTGGCGTCGGCGGTGACATTCGTGATGATTGCTACGGTCTGGTCGACGACGTTGTACATCGCCGAAGAGCGGCGCAGGACCATAGTGCCGGAAGGGTCGCGCAGTTCAGCGACCCACATGTAGTGACCGGGCCCGAGGATCGGAGCCGGACCAAAGGCCGAACCGGAAGGCCCGAGCAGCTCGAGCCGCTCGATCGAGGGCGACCAGATCGGCAGGGCATGGGCGTTGCCGAAAAGATCGGTGATGTCACCGGCCTCCAGGAGGCCGTCCCTTCCGTTAAAATAGAGGCGCTCGCCGGTCATCCGGTCCTGCCGGTACACGAACAGGGTGACGGGGACCGCGTCTCCAACTGGAGCGATACTCAGGAACACTCGCTGATGAGGGTTAACGGACAAATCATGGGCCGGATAGTTGGCCTCAATCAAGAGGGCGGGCGCGACGATGTCCGCGGACAGGTCGGTGGACTTGGTAAGGTCAGCGCGATCAACGCTGTGCGCCCAGGGAGCGATGTCGAGAACTTGGCCGAGTCTGGTTTGGGCTGATCGGCCCGGCAAGGCCGCGGCGATTGCGGTCGCGCCGGTCAGCGCCAGAAGGGTTGTCATTAGGAAAAGCTTTCGGTTCATTTCGTTCCTCCTTGGTTTGAGTCCCACAGTTGAGTGGACTAGGCCATCACAGTCCGACAAGGTGAATTCCGATTGAAAGCGGTGTTAAAAAGCCGAGTAGCTGATGGATAGGCCGATCCGGCGACCCTCCGAATAGAGTTGGGTCCGTCCCCCGCTCAGTTCCCGGTCTTCGTTGGTGATATTGGTGAGGGCGAGCTTGAGTCCGAGACCGTCGGCCAGAAAACCCAGGTCCTGCTGCCATACGAAATCCAGGCTCGTGAAGGGTTGGGCGACAACGTCGGGGAGGCCGAAGGCGCCGGCTTCCACGATCTTTTCTCCCGAGTAGTTGACGAGGATGCGGGCAGCCGAACCCCAACTCGGGTGGACCCAGTCCAACATCGCATTGGCCGTGTGGTCGGGCTGGCCGACCAGTGCCCGGGTGGTGTTGGTCACGATCGGATCATCGACGCCGACGTCGATCTGGGAATCGACCCATGTGTAATTGAGTTGGAGGGTCAGGGGCTCGAGTTTTTCGGACACGAAGCCCAGCGTTCGCCTGAACTCCAGCTCGGCGCCGAGATTGCGCGCGCTATCGACGTTTTGCCAGGTCGATTGCAGTTCGACGGCGATCAGGAGCGTACGTTCGATCGGGTTGTCGAACTTCTTGTAAAACAGGCTGGCCGCCACGACCCCGTAATCGGAGGGGAACCACTCCCAGCGCACATCGTAGCTCCGGATCGTGGCACTGGTCAGATCGGGGTTACCACGTGCGGAACGGCCGCCGACGACATCGGTGAACTCAAAGGGGGCCAACTCGCGGAATTCGGGACGGTTGACCGTCTGGCTGAAGGCCGCCCTGAAATTGGTTGCGTCGCCGATTCGGCAGGTTACACCAAGGGCCGGCATGAAGTCCTGATCCTGGACCGTCGACAAGATCGAAGGAGCGTCGGGGCTAAACGGGTCGAAGGTTTCGACTTCGATGTCGGAATCCTCGAAACGCAGACCACCGACGAAGCGCCACTTACCGGTCGTCACGTCGCCCATGATGTAGGCTCCGCCGACCGAGTGAGAGGCGGTGTAGGTGTCGGTCGCCCGGGTGTCCTCTCGAATTTCAAAGGTGGTTGGGGTGATGTTTTCCTCGATCAGAATGTCGTCCGGCAACAGTGTCAGGTCGATGCCGGAGACGCCACGGAACTGGTATCGGAAGCGACGAGAACCGAAATCTCGATCACGGTTGGTGTAGGCCATCCCAACCTTGATGTTGCCGTAGGCGGCGCCACCAGTCAGAAACTGGGTCCAGTCGATGGCGCCATCGGTCATGTCGTCCGCGAGGTCGTTGTAGAGCAGGAAGGCACTTTGGCTTTCCTGCTGAAGGAAATAGTCGTTGTTTTCGTGTTTGTAGAAGTTCGAACGGAGGTTTTCTGAATTGGACGCGTCGGAGACCGTGCCCCTCCACTCCAGCAGCGTCCCCTCGCCAATGCTCTCCAAAAAGTGTTCGCCCGACAGCTGATAGCTGGTCATCTCCTCGTCTTGGTAGCGCACGCGGTATTCGCGGATGTCGGTGGACTGGTCGTCGTTGTAGCCAGTCTGGAATCGGCTCTCCGACGAGGAGTCGTCGCTGATCAGGGTTCGTAGCTGGATCGTGTTGTTGTTACCGATGCGATAGGAGAAGGCGCCGACCATGCCCCGTCGAACGTTTTCGGTGTCGTAGTTGAGATCGTAGTCGTTCTGGAGTTGGAGGCCGTTCTCGTCACCGAGCGCGAAGTACCTTTGGTTCTCGTCCCGGTGGTCGAAACCGCGAACGTGGGTTCCGGACAGGACAACGCCGAACCTTCCGAGGGTCGCCCCGTAGTTCAATGCGAAGTTGTTTCCCAGGCCGGCGTTTGAGAACTCGCTGTTGGGATAGAAGGTGTCGGTTCCCTGAGGAGTCCACTCGCCGATGAATTCACCGCCGAATGCCTGCAACTCCTTCGGAGTAAATCCCTGGCCCGGCAGGAAGGGGTTGGACCGCACGAGTCGCTCGTCGGGGATAGTAGCCGGCAGGGTCTGACCGCCGTTGCCGGAAGAACTCAATCCACCCATGTATCGACCAAATAGCTCGCCGGTCGTATTGGAGTCGGAAGCGGCGCCGATCGACAGATCGAAGGACGAGCCCTCCGGGAAGTCCAGTGTGCTCAACTCCACCAGTCCGGCAACAAAGTCTCCGTGCATGTCCGGGGTGAAGGTCTTGGAAACCTCGACCTTGTCCAGCAGCTTGGAGGGGAAGAGGTCGAGCGGGACGACCTTCTTGTCGAATTCGGTCGTCGGTAACCTTGATCCGTTGAGACTGGTGCTCGAGTAGCGTTCTCCCAGACCACGAACATAGACGTATTTGTCGTCCTGCAGGGAAATGCCGGTGACTCGCTGAAGGACTCCGGCCGCATTGGAGCCGGTAGCTTTGGAGATCTCTTCCTTGCCGATCAGGTCGGTGATGCCGGCGGCACTCTTGCGCTCGGCGAGAAGGGCCGCCTCGGTCGAGGTCGCAACGTCGGCGACGATCGTGATCTCTCCAGAGAACGCCGCGTCACCGCCGGTTCCGCCTTCAGCTGTGATGCCGGCACTTCCGGCGTTGGGCAGGAGTACCACCGCGAAGTCGGCCACCTCACCGTCGAGGACAACGACTTCGAGCACCTTCTGGCTTTCGTAACCCTTGTGCGATATCAAAACACTGAAGGCGCCGGCCTGGATATCCGATCGGAAGGCCCCAGCCATATCGGTCGACAAGGCAACATCTGTGTCCTCAAAGGTGATGGTGGCGCCCCGAACCGGCTGCCCAGTGAAGCCGTCGATGACGACGCCGGATACGACGCCGCCCGCCGACGCGGTCAATGGTGTCAATGCAACTGTCAGAATGAGCAGTCCCAAGGCCGCTACACGTGGTTTTTTCATCGATCCCCTCCATTGGTCAGTGGGCTCATGATTGAGCCCCGTCCATTCGTCGGACACAGTTCATCCGAAAGGGATGAAGACCATGGGTGGGAGATGTAAGAATATTGTGTAGAGCCTAGCGCGACCTTCTCACCAGATTCGAAATCGATGATGCCTCAGAGGTCAAGGTGACGGAGTTCGAAGCCACAGGACTCTTCTCGGAATCCGGTAGGATGACAACATGATTCGGATGCCTCTTCGTGAACAGGTTGATCTCAATGATCGGTGGACGTTCAGACTCGGGCGTGTGAGCCGAAAGTGGCTGAGCGCAACCGGAGAGGATGGTTCGCCCGTCGATCTTCCCCACTGTTGGAACGAGACCGACACCTTTCAATACGATCGCCATGCCTTCTGCGGTCATGGCGCCTACCGACGATCTTTCTCCTTGCCGGAGTGCCGACCCTCAGAAACTAAGGGCTCTTGGCGCCTGAGAAGCGAAGGGTTCTACGGTATGGCCGAGGTCTGGCTCGACGGCCGCCGACTTGCCCGAGTCGATGGCCAATACATGGGCTTCGCCATCGATCTTCCGGCCATGATTCCGGGGGAACACCGACTCGCCGTGCGCCTCGACAACATTTCGCGACGCAACGTGCTGCCGGGCAGCAAGAGTCCCGATTTCCTGCTCTATGGGGGACTCACCGGGAGAGTGTTTCTGGAATGGGTTCCGGCTCTCCACCTTGACACGTCTGCCGTCGAGCTTGTTGTCGGCGCCGAGGAGGCCGATGGAATCCCCATCAGGCTCCGCGTTCCGGCCGTCAACCGTGGTGGCAAAGCACGGTCCGGTGACATTCTCTGGACGCTTTTCGACGGTACCGGAAACCGTGTTGCAACTGCACCACCGGCAAGCTTTTGGACGGAACCGTACTTAACCGGCCAGCTGGTCGAAACCACCCTGAAAATATCCTCTCCCCGACACTGGTCGCCGGAGGATCCTCACCTCTATTGGGCGGAGGGCCGGCTCGAGGACGGGGAAATATCCGACATCGTTCGCCTTCGCTTCGGCCTCAGGTACGCCGAGTTCCGCCCGCGCGAGGGTTTCTTCTTGAATGGCCTCCACCTGGATCTGCACGGCTGCAATCGGCACGAGTCGATTCCGGGCCTCGGGGCCGCCCTGGCGCCTGAAGTTCAGCGGGCGGACGCCGAGTGGCTCAAGCACCTGGGATGTAACTTCGTCCGCCTCTCTCACTACCCACAACATTCCTCCTTCCTTGATGCCTGCGACGAACTCGGCCTGTTGGTCTATCCGGAAGTGGCCACCTGGAAGAGTGTGCGCTCCTCGTCCCGCTGGCGTCGAGCGGCCCGCCGGCAGATGCGGGACCTTGTGCTGCGCGACCGCCACCGCCCATCCGTCATTCTGTGGGGCATGGGCAACGAAAGTCGTTCCCGAAAGGCCTATGTGGAACTGCGGGAGATCGTTCGCGAACTCGACCCGGGCCGTCCCACGACCTATGCGGAGAATCACCTCTACCGTGCCCGGCGACAGAAGACCGTGGACCTGCCCGATGTCTGGGGAACCAATTATGAGTTGGATGTTCTGGAAGAAGCCGCTCTTTCGAGCCGCCTGGAGAACGTCGTTCTCAGCGAGTGCTGCAACCACCCGCACTCCGTCAAAGGCGATGAACATGAAGAGCTGACTCAGCTCAATGTCCTGGAGCAGGAGTGGGAACAAATGGCGGGTCGTCCCTATCTCGCGGGCTATGCCGTCTGGTGTTTCACTGACTACGCGACTGAGCACCGAGACCGATTCCGTCGTCTCGCCGGGCTGTGCGACGCCTGGAGACGACCGAAGATGGCGGCGGAACTCTTCCGTGCCCGTCATTCGGCCGAGCCTTTCGTGGCTCTGTTTGTCACCAACGCCACGACAGAGAAGCTCCCGTCCCGTTTTCGTCAGGAGATTCCATGTGATGAAGGAGGCCCCCCCGATCGTGAACTCCACGTTCTTACCAACTGTGACTCCATCCGAATCGACAGAGACGGCGTCGGCGTGGGCCCATTCGACGGGGCGATCCACTACGTCGTGGGTCTCGGAGGGACATTCGAAGAACTCACGGTGTCAGGCCTCCGCGAGGGCGTGGAGATCGAGGAAAAATGGCGGCAACACGGGCCGGCTTCTCGAGTTGTGGTTTCCGCGAGTCAGGCACATTTCGGATCGGGCCGAACAGTGGCCGTCGATCTCCGGGTTGTCGATGAAAGCGGAGTACCGGCCCGGGATTGGAACGGTCCCGTTCGGCTCGAGGTGGAGGGACCTGCCCGCCTGAAGGCCTACACGGCGGACGACGCGGCGCTGATCGCCCGCGGCGAAGGCCGAACCTACGTGACCTGTGACCGGGTGGAGACGGGCACGATCAC
>JAIOSJ010000226.1 GCA_021107705.1 Thermoanaerobaculales bacterium
AGGAGGGTTTGTTGTTTCCGATCGAGGTCAAGTTGAGCGGGACGCCGACCGTGCGCGATCTCCGCGGGATGGATGTACTGCGCCGACAGCGAGCCCCTCTCGGCCCCGGTGTGCTGGCGTGCATGGTTCGACAACCGCATCCGCTCACCGCCGATGTAGAGGCCATCCCGCCGGATGCTATTAAATGATGAAGACAGCTCCTGTCCCCCGCAAAGACTCCATCCGACCGATCGAGAGGGTCAATCGGGTCAAAAATGAACGAAGAATAAGAAGTGTCCCTTTTAAAGGTCTGGCACGTTCCATCGAGGCGCGCCGTACGTCCATCGTTGAACGGTCAGTTGGAATTACCTGATCGCGAAGCAGCAATCTATTGGGCTCGATATACAAAAAAACCCGGGAGTTCAGCTCCCGGGTTCGTTTGATTACGATGACCCTGCGATCACGTCCGTGGATGTTGAATCTGAGCCTGTGCCGCCGCAAGCCGTGCGATCGGTACGCGGAAGGGTGAGCAGCTGACGTAGTCCATTCCGACCAGGTGGCAGAACTCAACCGAGTTGGGCTCGCCGCCGTGCTCGCCGCAGATGCCGACTTTGAGGTTGGGCTTGATTGAGCGGCCCTTTTCGATGGCCATCTGTACCAGGCGGCCCACCGAGTCGCGATCGAGGACCTGGAAGGGATCGACCGGCAGGATCTTCTTGTCGAGGTACTCGGGCAGGAAGCCGCCGATGTCGTCGCGCGAGAAGCCGAAGGTCATCTGCGTGAGGTCGTTGGTGCCGAAGCTGAAGAACTGCGCCGTTTCGGCGATTTCGTCGGCAGTGAGGCAAGCCCTCGGGATCTCGATCATGGTGCCGTAAAGGTGGTCGATTTCGTCGATGCCGAATTTGGCACAGACTTCGGCGTGCACCTTCTTGGCCAGGGCCAATTGGTCTTCGAGTTCTTCTTTCATGCCGACGACCGGGACCATGATCTCTGGGTTAATGGTCTTGCCTTCGTTGCGGAGTTCGACGGTCGATTCGAGGATCGCCCTGAATTGAAGGGCGGAGATCTCGGGGAAGGACACCCCGAGGCGCACTCCCCGATGGCCCATCATGGGGTTCATTTCATGCAGTTCTTCGGAGCGGCGGTCGAGGTCGTCCATCGAAAGCCGTAATGCCTCGGCCAATTTGGTACGTTCACCGTCGCTGACAGGCACGAACTCGTGCAGCGGCGGGTCCAGCAGCCGGATGGTCACCGGCATGCCAGCCATGACGTCCAGGGTCGCTTTCATGTCCCTCTTGACGAAGGCGTAGAGTTCTTCAAGCGCCGCTTTGCGATCGTCCTCGGTGTCGGCCATGATCATCTTGCGCAGGATGAAGAGGGGCTCTTCGGAGCCCGCGCCGTAGAACATGTGCTCGGTGCGGAAGAGGCCGATGCCCTCGGCGCCGAAGCCAACGGCGTTCATGGCGTCTTCGGGAGTCTCGGCGTTGGTTCGGACCTTGAGTACGCGGATCGAGTCCGCGATCTTCATGAAGTCGACGAAGCGCGGGTTCTCGGTCGCGTCAATCATGTCAAGCGCCCCGGCGTAGACGGTGCCCTTGGTGCCGTTGAGGGTCAGGACGTCGCCCTCCTTGAGCTGCCGACCGTTGACCGACAGGGTCTTGCCGGCGATGTCGATATCCAGTTCGCCGGCGCCGACGATGCAACACTTGCCCCAGCCCCGAGCGACCAGAGCCGCGTGGGAGGTCATGCCGCCTCGGGCGGTCAGAATGCCTATGGCCGCACGCATGCCCTCGACGTCTTCGGGGTTGGTCTCTTCGCGGAGCAGCAGCACCCTCTCCCCGCGGGCGGCCCAGGCGACCGCATCGTCGGCGGTGAAGACGATCCTGCCGACGGCGCCGCCGGGTCCGGCGGGCAGGCCCTTGGCCAGGACGTCGGCCCGTGCCTCGGCGGCCGGGTCGATGATCGGGTGGAGCAGCTCGTCGAGCTGGGCAGGGGCGACCCGCATCACGGCGGTGCGCTCGTCGATCATGCCTTCCGAGATCATGTCCATCGCCATGTTGAGGGCTGCGGTGCCGGTGCGTTTACCTGTCCGGGTCTGGAGCATCCAGAGATATCCGTCCTGGATGGTGAACTCGATGTCCTGCATGTCGTGGTAGTGCTGTTCCAGGGCATTGCGGATGTCGAAGAGCTGAGCGTATATGTCGGGCATCGCGGACTGCAGGGACGGCAGATGACGGTTCTGGTCGTTCTTGGTGTCGTCGTTGAGCGGGTTGGGTGTGCGGATGCCGGCGACGACGTCTTCGCCCTGGGCATTGATCAACCACTCTCCGTAGAATTTGTTCTCGCCGGTGGCGGGGTTGCGGGTGAAGGCGACTCCGGTGGCCGAGGTGTCGCCCATGTTTCCGAAGACCATCGCCTGGACGTTGACGGCCGTGCCCCATTCGTCCGGGATGCTTTCGATGCGGCGGTAGGCGATAGCGCGCTTGCCGTTCCACGAGGAGAACACGGCGCCGATGGCGCCCCAGAGCTGGTCGTGAGCGGCATCGGGGAAGTCGGTGCCGAGCGTCGAGCGGATCTCGGCCTTGAAACGGTCCACAAGGGCCTTGAGGTCCTCTTCGCTGAGATCGGCGTCGGAGGCGTAGCCCTTGGTGTCTTTGACCTCTTCCAGCATGCGGTCGAGTTTCTGGCGGATGCCCTGGCCTTCCGTGGGCTCGATGCCGGCTGCCTTCTCCATGACGACGTCGGCATACATCATGATGAGTCGTCGGTAGGCGTCGTAGACGAAGCGGGGGTTTCCGGTCCTGGCGATGAGACCGGGGATGGTCGAGGAACAGAGGCCGGCGTTGAGGATCGTCTCCATCATTCCGGGCATGGAACTGCGGGCGCCGGACCGGATCGAAAGCAGGAGCGGATTGTCGGGATCGCCGAACTTGGCGCCCATGATCTGCTCCGTCTTGGCCATTACGGCCTCAACTTCGGTCGTCATGCTCGCTGGATATTGCCGCTCGTGTTCGTAGTAATAGGTGCAAACCTCGGTGGTGAGGGTGAAACCGGCCGGAACCGGAATTCCGAGGGTTGCCATCTCGGCAAGATTTGCGCCCTTGCCGCCGAGCAGGTTCTTCATATCGGCTCTGCCGTCGGCGGCGCCCCCGCCGAATCCGTAAACGTAGTTGGTATTGCTCATCATTCGCCTCCGTCAATCTGTAATTTCGAAAGATCGGCCAGGGTGAGGAAATCCTGCCCCAGCGTCTTCAACAGGGCGATGCGATTCGCCCGGATGTTGCTGTCTTCGGCCATGACCAGGACTTCGTCGAAGAAGCGGTCAAGGGTGTCGGCAATCGGCACCATGGCCTGGAACGCCTCAGAGATTCGGTGTTCGGGAAGCAGCTGCTCAAGCGCCGTGTGGAAGTCGATGATCTTGCCGTGGAGTTCGCTCTCTTCGGCGTGTTCGAAGAGGGAGGGATCGATCTCGCCGTCCGCATAAGCGTCGGTGATGTTACGGACCCTTTTGAACGCAAGTGCCAGGGCTCGGAAGGTCTCATCGTTACGAATTGCTTCGAGAGCCTGAGCCCGAGCAACCGTCTCAGGAATACTCGACCAGGATGCCGCCATCACGGCATCTGCAGTGTCGCCCGCAACGCCGCCCATGTCGGTCAACCAACGCCGCACTCGGTCGGCCAGGAAGTCGACCAGTGCTTCCTGCAGGGTTTCGAGGTCTTCTCCAGCGTGCTCAGCGACCCCGTCCACGGCCTTCAGCAGGCTCGAGCGGAGATCCAAGGCCCATCCGGACTCCACGACGATCTTGACGACGGCCTGGGCGGCCCGGCGGAGGCCGAGTGGATCTCGGGAACCGGTGGGCTTCTCACCGACGGCAAAGAGGCCGGCGATGGTATCCAGGCGATCCGCGAGTCCCAGGACTCGGCCTTCAGCCGAGACCGGGGGAGCGCCTTCAAAACCAACGGGCCGGTAGTGATCGCGGGCTGCGGTCCACAATTTCTCATCGGCGCCCTCGAGCCTCAGGTAGTGGCCGCCCATGATTCCCTGCAATTCCGGGAACTCACCAACCATATAGGTCACGAGGTCAGCCTTGACGAGGCGTGCGGCGCGGCACAGGTCGGCGGCCTTTTGGTCGAGTTCGAGGGCCTCGGAGAGACTGACGGCGAGCTTGCCGACCCTCTCTGCCTTGGCCTCCAACGAACCGAGAGTCCGATGCCACTCGACTCGCTCAAGGCGGCTGAGATTGTCTTCGAAGGGCTGTTTGCGGTCCTCGTCGAAGAAGAAGCCGGCATCGGCCAGGCGGGCGCGGATGACCCACTCGTTACCGAGCCGAATGAGGTCTTCGGGATCGTCCTTGCGGTCGATGACTGCGAGGAAATGCGGGAGCAGGGTGCCGGCCTCATCCTCCAGAATCAAGCATTTCTGATGGTGGCGAAGGGTCGAAACGACCACCTCGGGAGGGAGATCAAGAAAGCGGGTCTCGAATGATCCGGAGATCAGGCCCGGCCACTCCACAAGTTCAACGTGTTCGGCGACCAGACGCGCATCGGGGTGAGGCCGACAGCCTGCCGCAGCCGCCAGCGACTGGGCGCGGTCTTCGAGGGCTTGGCGGCGGTCTTCCGGATCCACCATCACCGAGCGATTTTCGAGAGTGGCCTGATAGTCGTCGGCTTGGGCGAGGTCAAATGCGTCGGGGCTGTGGACTCGGTGGCCGACCGTCGAGCGGCCCGACGCAATGCCGAAGCTTGTAAACGACACGATCTCGGAGTCCAGAAGAGCCACGATCCCATGGACCGGTCGAACAAAGAGGTGAGTTCCAAGACCCCAACGCATCATTTTCGGAAAGCGGAGGGCGGCGAGGATTTTTGGCGTTGCTTCGGCGAGGATCTTAGTCGTGGTCCTGCCGGTGTGGGTCACGGTTGCCGCCAGGTATTCTCCTTTTGGAGTTTCGACGCGGTGGATCTCGTCAAGGGGGAGGCCGGCCTTCTTGGCGAATCCCTCGGCGGCCTTGGTCGGATTGCCGTCGTTGTCGAATGCTACTCGAGCTGGGGGGCCCATCATCTCTTCTTTACGATCGGCCTGACGGTCAGGGAGGTTTTCGGCCAGGACCACGAGTCGCAGCGAGGTGGAAAGCGCACGAACGGCGATGCCGTCAAACCCGACATCAGCCAGATGCTTGGTAAAGAGCTGTTCGAGTTGGCGGCGTGCCCCGGGCAGGGCATTGGCCGGGATTTCCTCGGTTCGGACTTCAAGCAGGAAAGTGGCCATCACTCGGCCTCCTTTCCTTCGAGGGCGTTGCCCAGCGGCCATCCCATCTTCTCTCGCTGGGCGGTATATGCCTGTGCAGCCGCCACGGCGTTGCGGCGGACCCGTCCGATGAGACCGACTCTTTCAGTCACGGAGACGGCGCCCCGAGCATCGAGGAGATTGAAGAGGTGAGAGGTCTTGAGCGTCGCTTCGAGGGCCGGAACGACCAAAGGCGGCTCGTGCTCCAGGCAGCGGCCGGCCTCCCGTTCCCAATCTTCGAAGTGGCGGCGCAGCATGTCGACGTCGGCAACCTCGAACCCGTAGGTAGAGCTTTCGCGTTCGTCCGAGAGGCGGATGAGGCCGTAGGAAATGCCGCCGCCCCATTCGATATCGTAGATGGAGTCCTTGCGCTGGAGGAACATGGAAATGCGTTCGAGGCCGTAGGTGAGTTCGGCCGTCATGGGTGCAAGCTCGATCCCGCCGGCCTGTTGAAAATCGGTGAATTGGGTGATTTCCATGCCGTCCAGAAGGACCTGCCACCCGACTCCCCATGCGCCCAGAGTGGGGGACTCCCAGTTGTCCTCTTCGAAGCGGATGTCGTGCACGGCCGGGTCGATGCCGAGGGCCTCCAGGCTCTTGAGGTAGAGTTCCTGAATATTGTGCGGCGACGGCTTGAGGATCACCTGCATTTGCAGGTGGCGACCGAGGCGAAAGGGGTTTTCGCCGTACCGAGCGTCCGCCGGGCGACGCGAAGGTTGGACATAGGCGACCCGGTAGGGTTCTGGGCCCAGCACGCGCAAAAACGTCTCAGGGTGCATTGTGCCTGCTCCGACTTCAACGTCGTAGCCCTGCTGCACGATGCACCCGGAGTCTGCCCAGTAATGTGAGAGATTGAGGATCAAGGACTGGAGATCCACGGAGCGTCCTCCTTCAAATCGAAGGCGCAGGATAACACGAGGTCGGGTTTTCGGGGCCGGAGGGCAGGTGTCGGGGGTTGTTTGGGGCGGGCGGTTGAGGGTCGGACTCGGGTTTGAAGCTCCAGCCTTCTGGCTCGCTTCGCGATCCAGCGTCGGAGGCGCGGTCCGGTTGATTCGGATCGGTCACCCGAATCGAAGTCCGCACACGCGGAACCCCGATCCATCGAAACAGCCCGCAGGACGGGCGTGTCTGGTCCGCCCTTGTGCAGCGGGCCCCAACGCTTGAGTGGGAGCACAAGGGCCGACCTGGCTTGCCGCGGGAACGACGATCAAAAACAGTCGCGCCGATGGCGAGACAGGCCGTCGCCCGTCTCGTCTGCGGGCCCGGGTGTCTGTTTGTATGACTCTGCCTTCCCGGGCCTGCAGATGGGACGACGCCGGGCCGCAGAGCGGACCGGTAGGCCGGTGACACGACCCGGGTGATCGACGAGGCCGAGTCAAGATTTCGAGACCCCGAAGGCCGGGGCTACGATTGACGACATCCGTCGGGCTTTCGCGTACTCTCTTCGGGATGGATTTCTTGCGCCGTATTGTTTTCGCCTACCGGGAGGCATTCTCAGGTCTGCCGCGACTTGTGTGGGTCTTGGCCGGCGGCGCGCTGGTTAACCGGGCGGGCACCATGGTTCTGCCCTTCCTCACCCTTTACCTGACCCGAGACGTCGGATTCACAATTGAGCGAGCCGGCACGGTGGTTGCGGTCTTCGGTCTCGGTTCGATGGTCGGCTCCCTTATCGGCGGGCGGCTGTCCGATCGGTTCGGTGCGATTCGAATTCAACTTGGGTCCCTGGCATTGTCAGGGGCAGGTTTTCTGGTCCTCAGTCAGCTCAGATCCTATGCCGTCCTTCTCCTCGGGATATTTGTGGTCAGTGTCGTCTCCGAGGCTTTCCGACCCGCGCTCATGGCCGCGGTGGCTTTGGCCGCACCGACGGAGGTCCGGCCGCGGGCTTTTGCTTTGATTCGGTTGGCGGTGAACCTCGGTATGGCTCTGGGCCCTGCCGTCGGAGGACTGTTGGCCTCCATTAGCTATTTTTGGCTTTTTGTGGTCGACGGCTTGACCTGTTGGGCGGCGGTGATCGTTCTCCTGACCGTTCTCTCCCCCGAGACTTTGCGTCCCGAGCCGGTGGAGGAAGACAGTGGGCCACTCACCTCACCCTGGCGGGATGGGCCCTTTCTGGCGCTTCTGGTTCTGGTCTTTTTCCTGGCGATGTGTTTCCTCCAAGTCTGGATCACGTTCCCCATCTTTCTGCGCGAGGCCTATGGTATGCAAGAACGTTCGGTCGGTCTGCTGATGGGTTTCAATGCCGTTCTGATCGTTCTTTTTGAGATGGTGCTCCTCCGGGCGGTCGAGGGTTACGACCAGTTGAAGATCGCCGGTATCGGCGCCGTCTTGATCGGTCTCGGGCTCGGCTTGTTACCCCTGGGCAACAGTGTGCTGTTCGCGGTTGCCTCGACGTGTGTGTGGACATTCGGAGAGATGCTCAATTTGCCGATGACCAACGCCATTGTGGCGGGACGAGCCGGTCGAAAGTCTGCGGGACAGTACATGGGGGCCTATACTCTGGCGTTCGCGACCGCATTCGTGGTGTCACCCCTCCTGGGCAGTGTTATCTACGAGCGAATGGGTCGATCGGCCCTGTGGTACAGCATCGCCGTGTGTGGTGGAGTCCTGGGTGTCGGCTACCTTTTTCTGGCATCGCGATTCGATGTTGCTGCGCCGAGGACTATTTCTCGCATCGGTGACGAGTCTTAAGCAATACTGAAAGAAGGAGCCACGAGAAGGTACGCCTATGGTTTCAGGTTGGGACTTATCACCGGCAAGCGGTTTGAGGTGGGCTGCACGAGGTCGGGGAGCGAAAAACCGTCGATACTGCCGAGAACTCCCACGGGCATAGTGGCGATGATCTTCGTCGAAGTGATCCGATTGAAGAGATCGGCGGTTGGACCGGTCTGGGTCACGACTCGGATGTAGTTTGGTGTGAGACCGCTCCACCGGAGGCCGTCCCCAAAATCCTCCGATGATTCCCATAGGACTTGAAGCGTCCGGCCCTCGAACGAGGAATTGAAGTTCTTTTCGAGAGAGGCGCCGAGTTGGTGAAACTGACGGCTGCGTTCGCTTGCTAGGGGCCCCTGAACCTGTGCCGGCATCGTCGCGGCGAGGGTGCCTTCCCGTTGCGAATAGCGGAAAACGTGGAGGCGGGAGAACGTCATGGCCCGAACGAAGGCGATGCTCTCTTCGAATTCGGCTTCCGTTTCACCAGGGAATCCAACAATGATATCCGTTGAGATCGAGACATCGGGAATCCGACTCCGTGCCGCATCCATCAGGCGGGAGAAATCACCCTGGTTTGTTCGTCTGGCCATGCGGTCAAGGGTCCGGTCGCAGCCGCTTTGCAGGGGCAGGTGAAGGTGGGGGAGAAGACGTGAGTCGGAGAAGAGGTCAAAAAACGATGGTTCAAGGTCCCAGGGTTCGAGAGAGGAAAGTCGGACTCTCGGGACGTCGGTCTCGGCGAGAATCTTCTTGACCAGAACCTCAAGCCCTTGGGGTCTGCCTCGATCATGGCCGTACGAGCCGAGGTGGACGCCGGACAGCACGACCTCGCGGTACCCGATCTTGACCAGGTCAATGACTTCCTCCACGACGGATTCAGGGGAGCGGCTGCGTCCGGCCCCGCGGGCCAGGGTCACGATACAGAATGTGCAGCGATTGTCGCACCCGTCCTGAACCTTGATGAAAGCACGAGTTCTTTCGGCGTCCGGTCCGAGGGTCGGTGTCGGATCGTCGGAAACCGACCGTTCCCCATCGTGGAGAATTCCATTGTCGGCGAGAATTTCCGGGAGGCGGTCTTTGTCCGCGTTGCCGAGCACGAGGTCCACCCCAAGATGATCGATCTCGTTCGGCGACATTTCGGCGTAACAGCCGGTGGCGACTATTTTCGCTGACGGATTGGCTCGCCGCATCTGGCGAAGAACATGACGGGACTTGCGCGAAGCATTGGCTGTGACGGTGCAGGTGTTGAAGATATAGACCTCGGCATCTTCGCCGGGGCCCACCACCCGATGTCCGGTTGCGGTAAAGGCGCGAGCCAGAGACTCCATCTCGGAAATATTCAGTCGGCAGCCGATGCTGTCGAGACGGATGCGCATGGGACAAATCTCCAACCCGGCAAAGCCGGAACCAAATATGACCGACCGGCCCCGCTGGGTAGCTCTCAGTTTAGCCTTTGGTGAGGAGGCGTCGAATCCGCTCTCGGATCCTCTTCTTTTCCTCTGCCAAATATCGCTCGTAGTTCCGTACCTGACCATCTTTGACGATGAACATGATCGGATTTCTGTGGACATCGCCCCAGTCGTTGAACTGGATGATCCCCGTCACCCCCGGGAATTCCTCAAGCTTGAACTGAAGGGTCTTTTTGATTTCCGAGGTCTCGAAAATGTCGGTCTTGGCGACGGTCGCCAGGGCCACACGCATGGCGTCGAACGCATGAGCGGCGTAGATGTCGGGATCGTGTCCAGAGGTCGCTTTGTAGGCATTGACGAAATCCTGAACGATGGGACGCTCATCTTGAGTGTCGAAGGCGGGCTGCGGGAAAAATACCCTGTCGACCAGGTCAGGATTCTCTTCGACGACATGCCCACTGTAAAAGGCTGAGGTTGCACAGATCACGCCGTCAAATCCCTCGGAATCGAGAAGGCGAAGAACCTCCAGGGTCGCCTCCGCATAGGCCACGATGTAGACCGATTCCGGGTTATATGCCGCGCACGAGTCTTTGGCTTCCTTCTTCCAATCCGGGTCCGTCAATACGATTCGACCAACGACTTTACCTTCCATCGCCTGTTCGAAGATGTGTCGGAATGGAGGCTCGATGCCCTGAGCCTGTTCCGAGTCCTGGGTGAAAATAAGGACTGTGTTGAGGTCCTGGTCCTCGCGCAGGAATCGGCCCGCCCGGCGACCCTCGAGTTCATCGGAGGGAAAAATACGATAGAAGAGTTTGCTGTCTTTGGTCAGGCTGGGAAGGGACGCAGAGGGCGACAGGCAAGGCACATTGGTCTTTTCAATGACCGGAAGGAGGGCCTTGGCTTCTCCCGAGGTCACTCCGGCGACGATGAATTTCGCCCCGTTCTTCGATACAAGACTCCGATAGGCTTCGGCTGCCTGGTCGGGATCCGATCCTGAATCGGCCCAGAAGATCTGCAGCTCCGGAGGGTAGGTCCCATCGGCTTTGGCCTGTTCAATGGCCAGTTCCATTGCCGTTTTCATGACCTGGCCGTAGGCTTGGGCTTCGCCGGACTCGGCGAGAAGCACTCCGATGACCGGTTTGGAGCCACAGGCCGCGAGCCCGAGGCACACGAGTATGATGCTCCCAATCTTTGTGAGCGTGTTCAGCGTTCGCATCTCAACCCCCCGGGCCCGGCCAAAGCGGACCCAAATTCCAATCCACATAGCTCATCATACCGGAAACCCCTCGTTATGGCTGTTCGTACTCGAGAAGAATTGTCTCCAGCTCTTGTGCCACATCCTCGCGATTGAGGATTCCGGCATGATCGAAACTATTCACCGCGTCTCCCCAAATAGTTTCAACCCGACGAGTCGGGCGATTGTGGTGGCGATAAAGAGCTGGCCGGTGACTGCCTCGATCCAGGTGAGTCCGCGACTGGCGGTTGTCAAGGGTGTGATGTCTCCGAAACCCAGGGTCGTGAGAACGACGAAGCTGTAGTAGAGCAGATTTGGGCTTTGATTCGCGGAGGTCGCTCCTGCGCCCAGGTTAAAGGCGCCTGGCTGCAACAACTCGACAAGGCTGTACGCCGATGCCCAGCCGATGCCCAAGAGCAGATAGGCGGAGATGGCGCCGCGAAGGGTGTCGGCCGTAACCTCCTGGGTCGTGACGAGGTTAGTGACGATTTCATAGAGCGCGTAAAACAGGACAAGAACCGTCAACCCCTCGGTGATGACGTTGGTGAAGAGGGGTTTGTCAATGATGACAATCCCTATGAGGCGGGCACCGAAGGCGGGAACTCCGAGCACCAGGCCGATGATGAGCAGGCGGGGTGTTCTGGCCACATCCCAGACCGCCGAGAAAATCACCGCGGCAAAAACCAGGTTCACGATCTTTGGACCGTATGAGAACTGGCTGAGGAATGGCGCTGTGACTCCCAGCAGCACAAGGCTTGTCAGCAATCGGGAATAGGTCCCACGTTTTTGAAGGAACTTCATTTTCACCCTCCGATCCGGTTTCCGGTTCTCCCGTTATAGCCATGACCGCTTCAGATCGCAAATCTGCGGGCCAAGGTTCCGTCCTCGAGATTTGAATATCGCCCGAGCCTGCGGGGTCTGGTCAGCGACGAGAGGTATCAGGCTCTGGTTATCATAGGGGTCATCATCTATTTCAAGCTGCGATGATCGCCGGTAACTGACCTAATCAGGTTTCGATCGAACCCGCGTCTTCGCTTATCTCGTCGGCAACCATTTGATCGCCCAGGGAGTCAACCCCCGCGTTGAGAAAAGTGGCCAGGATGCCGTGCTCAGTCGGTGGATCGTCGATCGTCTCATTAACAGCGAGAACCTTCATGACATGCGCGAGTCTGGTTCTCTCCGGTGGGGAGGTCGGGACCCAGATGGTCTTTCGGGTTCCTTGCTCGCCGACCCGATGGACCAAACCGCCATCCGCAAGCCGGCGAAGGGCCAGGGCCGTCCGATCGCTTGGAATCTTCAGATTTCTGGACAGGCCGTCCGTTGTCGGGGGCTGCCGCTGATCGAAAAACAGGGCAGCGACGGCCAAATAGACATCGAGGCAGTCTTGAATGTCGGCGAACCCGCCCCTCTCCCAGGTGGGCCGCGATTGGGCGCCCTGATATTGGTGGGTGTAGGCGACTTCGAGGCCGACAAGAACGATGATCCACGTGTAGTAGATCCAGATCAGGAAGATCGGAAGTGCGGCCAGAGATCCGTACAGGATGTTGAGGTTGACGCTGGCGCCTGTGGTCCGTGCGAAGACGAACTTGCCCAGTTCAAAAAGAGTTGCACCGACCAGGGCCCCGATGAGGGCGCTTTTGAAAGAGACCGAGGCGTTCGGAATTACCATGTAGGCGACGAGAAAGGCGAGTCCCGAAAGTAGGAAGGGGAGGGCCCATGCGTTCAGCCACGCCGTGATGCCGGGGTCGAGGGGGCCGTGGGTTGCCAGCATCGCCTGGAGTCTCGCCGAGAGGGTCAGGCTGGTTCCGGTGAAGAGAGAGCCCAGGACGAGGACTGAGGTGTAGGAAGTAACGCGGGACAGCCACCGGCGGTGGCGGGCGACTCTCCAGATCTGATTGAAATTACTCTCGATGGCCGAAAGCAACAGAATCGATGTCACAACCAGGAGCAGGAAGCCGAAGAGGCCGAGGCGGGAGGCGCCGTCGGTGAATCGTTCGATCCAGATTTCAACCTCAGCATGCCGGGCGGCGACGAATTGGGCCACCAGGAAAGCCCGCACGCGTTCTTCAATATTGTCGAAGGCACGGATGGCGCTGAAGACCGAGATCACGACGGCGGCCAGAGGCACGATGGCGAGAAGGCTGGCGTAGGCCAAGCCCGAGGCGCGTATGGCTACCTTGTCGTAATCCATGTGCTCCAAGACCGCAATCACGAAGCGGAGAAAATTTCCGACCGGTCGACGCCAGCCTCGAGCATCGGTCGGGAGGAGTCGGTCAACCAAGGTGCGGATCGGCATGGGTTGATTGTACGCCGGATGGCGCCCTGCTCAGAAAGAGTAGATGAGCCGGGCCATGGCGTTGGTGTAGTCGACCGTCTGGCCGAACTCATTGATTTCGACGTCGAAATCGTTATACAAGATTTCTATCTTCACCTTCGGCAGGTCTATTCCGACCCCTGCACTCCACGATGTGCCGCTGTCTTTACCCTTGTTATCCGGGATTTTTGCGCCGAGGTTTGCATAGCCTATCCGTCCCACAGCGTAAATCGGGCCGAAGAAATTCACCCTGCCGATGGCGTAGAGAAGGTGGTACTCGATGTCCGACAGGGCGCCGTTGGTATCGCGAGGGAAACCGTACTCGTAACCCACCCCGAGTTTGATGATCGGTACCTCGAACATCAGTTCCAGCCCCAGACTGTAGCCGCTGTCGGTGTCAA
>JAIOSJ010000347.1 GCA_021107705.1 Thermoanaerobaculales bacterium
CACCCCGTCCGCAACCCGGGAAATGCTGTTGTAGGCAACCGTGTGCCCGCTGGTGTGTTCCAACTCGATCCCCTCCCCACCGTAGCTGGGTGGTCCATCCGGGGTACCGATGACGTCCTTGTCGCCGATGATCGTATTATCGGTAATGACCCAATTTTCTCCACCGTGGTTGAGGGCGATGCTGTAGTAGAAATCGGTGAACAGATTCCTGGTGATCACCACGAACTCCGGCGTATCATAGGTCCGAAGTCCGTATTCGGACTCAACACCGACGTGGCCTCGAATGTGAATACCCTCGACCCAGATGAAGTCAGCCGCGATCCTGAGCGGGTCGCCGAACACGACGGCCCCGTCTCCTGCCGCCTGCCAGACGATGAAGTCATCCGACGTCCCAGGGCTGTTCAGCTGGATCTCCCCACCGGAGTCGAAGCCCTGATAGGTTCCGGCATGAAGATTGAAGACCGAGCCGGGAGCGGCCTGGCTCTGAGCGAACTCGATACCAAGAAAGGGATCGGCCGAGGCTCCTGTCCCGCCACCTGAACCGGGGATGACGTGGTACACCACTGGATCGACGGGTTTCTCCGGAACGGCAAAGGTGGTGACGACCGTCTCACGCACTTCCGAACCACCATCGGGATCGGACAGTTCCAGCCGCACATCGTAGATCGTGTCCGGTTCGACGAACAGAACGCTTCCGGCAAACCCGCTGAATTCCCCACTGAGACCGTTGACCGGATCGGGCGGCGTGTAATCCACCCGAAAGAGATCCAATGCCTGCCGCCAGGTCGCCTCCCCCTGTGCCCGAAACGAAAGGGCACACGTCGCATCATGGTCGTCGTCGCCTTCCATGTCCCACTCCAAACCCAACGAATAGATCGTCGAATACGAGCGGGGCTCGCCGGGAATCGAGTGACCTTGGGACATTGCTGTCGAGGACGCCGAGAGGATGGAGACGAGGAGAAGGCCGATGTTCCTCAGTGAGTGATTCATTGCTTCCATCATCCCACTATTGCCCGGAAGGCTCTGTAATTCCGATCACAAGACGGGTGTCGATGTTTCCCTTAGAATTCCTCGCCTGAGCGCCATCGGTCAAGTCCTTGCCCGATCTCACCAAACCAAACCTGACGGTTCGGTAAATTGGCGGCCTTCCGGTCGTCTGTTATTCTCAGCTTGTTGGACGGGAGGTGGCTGGTGTTGGACTGCGGAAATCGTTCTTTGACTTCTTCTTGCACGTCGAAGCGGGGGCTTCTGCGTTTTTCCTTGCCTCTAATGATCCTCTTTGTAATGGGCGTTCCCTCCTTCATTTCTTTCGGCGAAGAATGCCCGGGTATTGGGGCACTAACCCGGGTGGATGGGCCAGGGTATGTGTACGGAGGCGCCGTCATCGGTGAGACATTGGTGCTTGCGGACAACCGAGTCGGAGTGACGACATGGAGTCAGGAGAGTTCGGGAGGGCTCACGCCATTGGGCTCCTGGGAGCGACGCGGCGCCCGTTTCTTGAGTTCATACAAAAGAACCCAAGGCTGGATGGATAGCAGAGGGTACTTTATTGCTGCCACGACCGACGGATCTGATGGTTGGGTCTTTGACCTCCGGGATCCTGCACATCCGAAACCCTTGTGGAGCTTCGCCAACCTCCCCTACTACAATCCCTATCCTCACATGGGGGCATATTTTCGCGGCACCACGCTTGTGATTGGGGGCAGGCCACTGGTTCTTTACGATCTCAGTGATATGGAGCATCCGGTGGCGATGGAAACGTCGATCGACCACTATTTCTCCCGAATTGTGTTGACCTCAGAAAATCTTGTCGCTCTTAAAGTGGCATCCCGGGCGATAGTTATGGTCTACCGCCTTGTCCAGGGTTCTGAGCCTGAGTTCATCGAGATGTCGTCGGCTATTCCGGTGAATCTTCCCGGGCACCTGGTGGCCGGGGATGATCTTGTGTTGGTGACCGATGACATATCCTACTATCAACAAGCTCCCGTAGTCGGTGTCATCGACCTCAAAGACCCGGACCATCCCGTCTTTTCCGACGTCTCTCACCGCCTCAAATGGGAATGGGTCTATGACATCGTCATACGAGACAGGATCGCCTATGCCTCCGTCTACACGGCAGGCGGTAGTTTTATTCAGATGGTCGATTTCAGCAATGCCGAAAAACCGGAGATTCTCACAATGGTTGAGGGCTGGGGTTCCCTCATTCTGGCGGACGACCAGCTCCTGGTTGCAGGCTCATACCGCGTGACGAGCTGGGATCTTGGTCTCGAATCCAGCCGGACCCTTGAGGTCTTTGGAACCGCGGAAAAGATGCTTTTTGACGGAGATCTCGGGATCCTTGCCGACGGCTACGGGGGTTTGGCCGTCTACGACGCGGAGGATCCTACGCATCTGGTCGAGCTGGGAAGGATAGATC
Organism: Thermoanaerobaculales bacterium; assembly: GCA_021107705.1. Classification (GTDB taxonomy): domain Bacteria; phylum Acidobacteriota; class Thermoanaerobaculia; order Thermoanaerobaculales; family Sulfomarinibacteraceae; genus JAIOSJ01. Next base: position 2,417 of record JAIOSJ010000347.1, read on the forward strand.
TGGGAGAGCGGGCGTGGGCGGACGATGTCGCCATAGCTGATGATGTGGCCTATATAGCCGCCACTTACGGCGGCTTTGTGGTGGTTGATTATTCCGTCCCTTCCTCGCCCCAGCTGTTGGCTCAGCTACCCTTGGACAACGCCCGGGACATCGCTCTGGATGGGAATTTCGCTCTCGTCGCATCTCATCCCAGGGGGAGCTATGCATATGATTGGTTGAGTATTTTCGACGTCAGCGATCCTGCGAATCCGGACCACCGGGCGTCAATCCCGGGTTTCCAGAAGTCCCAAGCGACGTGTGTGGCCGCTGCCGACGGCATCGCCTATTTGGGTTCCGGTCGGCGGGTCCTTATTATCGATTACCATGACCCCGATCATCCCAGGGTCCTGTCGGCGCCTTTCGTGACCGGCGAGAATCCGCATATTCTTGACCTCGCGGTTTCTCAGGGGCTACTTTACTCGGCCACCGACCAAGGCCTTCGGGTGATGGATGTCTCTGACCCGGCTGAGCCCGAGATCATCGCATCAGTTGGACGTTTTGCTACTGTCGTGTCCGCACGAGGGACGACGGCCTACTTCAGGTCCTATGACGGTGTGTCCGTCGCAGATTTTTCTGATCTCAATCAGCCCGTTGTCAGGAGCCTTTCGCCAACCAGAGGGATGTGGGCGCTGACACCGAAAGACGATAACCTCTTTTTGGCGGCGCCTCCCTTTGTCGAAGTCATGAGCTTGGAATGTTCGGCGCCGGAGGCCGCGTTCGAAGTGAATATTTCGGGACATTTCGCGCAGTTCATCAACACCAGTAGCTCGTGGTGGGATGAAATCCAATGGGATTTCGGCGACGGAGAAAGTGTCGATGGCAAACGGGATATCATGCACTATTACGAAGCGCCGGGAGAATATGATGTCGTATTGAGCCTCTCGAGCGAGCATGGGACCAGTACCGCCCGGCAAACGGTAAATGTAGTGGATTCGCCGGCCGGTCCCCTCCTGAGAAATGTAGGGGTGGCGCAATGAGGTACCGTCAGCGTGATTTCAAAGGGGCGGCGCGGTATTGGGGCCTCGTATTCTGCATCGTTGGATTTTCGCTCTCTGCAGGAAGCGTTTTGCGAGCGTGGGGTTGTCCTGAAGAACACTCTCGCTGGGTGATGGCGCCCGTCACCAATGTAGATCTCAACGAAGAATGGGTCGTATCTTCACGCGGTCCAATCCTGATGTTCGCGAGGGCCACGACCTCTGCACCGCAAGAGACTGATGAGATCGAGTTAGACGACGACATTGTCGATCTTGCCCTGGCGGGTCATCTGACCTATGTCTTGACCGCCCGGGACCAGTTGATAGTGGTGGATCTCAGCGCACCTCCCGACTCGGGGGTCCTGAGTCGTTTCGAATTGAATTCGGTTTCCTCAGCAATGGCGGTCGACCATGAGGCACAGTGGCTCTATGTGGGCAACGACACCGGTCTCAGTATCGTGGACATCTCTCAACCCTCGGAACTCAATCTTTTGGCTCAAATCGATCTCCCATCGGCTGTAATGAACGTGGTGGTTTCGGGAGACTTCGTGTATGCGGTGTCAAAAGGGGGGTTCAGTATTCTCAGGATCTCAGGCTCGCTGGAGGTCGAGGAAGTAGGTCAGTGGACTGGTTACTTTGATGATATTACCGTGGACGGAGACTATGCCTTTTTGAGCGGCCATCAGACGATGCTCAGGGTCGTCTCTCTTTCCGATCCGACGGAACCCGTGACGGTGGCCAGTATTCAAGGTACCGGATCCTACGTTTCGATTGCGATCGTGGGGAATGTGGCGGTCGTGGCGAATCGGTCGGACTCCACCGTGTGTTCGGTCATTGACATCAGCAATCCGGAGACCCCGGAGATCATAGGGGAGATGTCCTGGCTTGCATACGCGTTTGAAGTGGCTTCCAGCGGAGATTACTGCGCCCTTGGGGTTGCGAATGGTCTGCTCTATCTAGATCTGACTTTCCCCCCTCGGCCCTATCCTCTGTGGTCAATTGATCCGCAATGGCTGCTGGATTCCCTGGCAGCCGAAGACGGGAGAGTCTTTGCAGCGACCGATCAGGGGGTACAGATTCTCGACATTTCTGAGGAGGGGAAGATCACAATGGGTTCGCTCATCCCGCAGCCCGAGTGGTTATACGAAATGGTGGTGGAGAACGGCCTACTTGTTGGTCGAACTTGGGACGAGGGGCTAGTGTTTTTCGATGTCAGCGATGCGGACTCTCCGTCGAAAGTGGCGACGTGGAGGACGTGGTGGGATATCCAGGACATGGAGATTCGAGGGCGGGATCTCTTTGTCGCGGCCGGCTGGGACGGATTGAAGATTTTCGATGTTTCGGATCCGACGAGTATTCACACCAGAGGAGGTGTTGAGGTGTCGGGCTATGCCGCGAATGTAGCGGTTGCAGATGCTACGGCCGCAGTTTCCGATAACAACAGGAACCTCAGTCTGATCGACATTTCAGATCCCCAAAATCCTGTGATTCGGGGTTTGCTCCCGGCGGCGGGCAGTCGGATCATCGGCAGAGAAGACTATTTCTACCTCAATGCCTACAACAGAATCAGAATTGTTGATGCCGGAGATCCTGAGAACCCAAGAATAGTCGCTGATGTGACAATGTCCGACAGGATACTTTCCTTCGGTCTTGTGGGGCGCCAGCTCTGGTGCCTGTTGGCCGACGATTCTATTGAGCTGATTGATGTCGGAAATCCCTTGACACCACGGTTGGTCAGCAGGGTGGAGAGGAACTACGTTGGCGATGACATCGCGGTTGCCGAGGATTTCGTCGCGGTCAATTCGGGTGGCGTACGAATATTCGAGTCAGAGCCCTGTTTCCCGGAACCGCGCCTCAGTCAAGGCCGGTCATCCCCATAGATGACATGAATTCGTAATCGTAATTATTCTAGCGTGAGCCCTTACCGACCCCCTCAGAAACGGTGCTTGCCTGGGTTTGCCACGCCGAGGTGTCACCGGATTCGAAGTCGTCGGCGAATACCAGGGCGCTGCGGCGTGAGGAGGCTGCAACTCCGAAGCTCGGATTGATGACGAGCGCTCGATCGATCAGCTGCATTGCGATACAGAGTCATCGGGCGTCCTCACGGCGTGAATCTCCGGTGGGTTACGTCCAAGAGCCGGGGTCGATGCCCAGCGCCTTCATACGCCGGTAGAGGGTCGACCGGCCGATGCCGAGCTCGCGGGCCACGTTCGAGGCGTTGCCGCCGCAACGCTGAAAAGCCGCCAGGATCTCGAACTTTTCGAGGTGCTCGAGCCTTTCTTCAAGGGCGCCGCGGGGATCCCTGTCTCGGGGAAGCACGATCTCTGAACTCAGACGGTGACTGTCGAGGGCGTCACCGTCGCCGAGGAAGAGCGCCGCCCGTGCCATTTCATTCTCGAGTTGACGAATATTGCCGGGCCAGTGATAACCCTTGAGTGCGATGAGCGCTCCTTCTGTAATACCCCGCACGTGGATGCCACGTCGATGTGCCGCTCGCTGCAGGAAATGGGCTGCCAGGTTGGGAATGTCGTCGGGGCGGTGGCGCAGCGCGGGGATTTCGACGACCCAGACCGCGATTCGGTAGTACAGATCCTCCCGGAAGGTCCCTTCCGCCCGCATTGGGGTGAGATCACGGTTGCTCGCGGCGATGATGCGACAGCGTGCCGGCCGAGGAACCGAGGCGCCCAGCCGATAGACTTCGCCCTCCTGAAGAACTCGAAGAATCTTGGCCTGGGTCTCGAGACTCATATCGGCGATCTCGTCAAGGAACAGGGTGCCGCCGTGTGCAGCCTCGAACTTTCCGGGGCGCTCATCCACCCCTGTCGCGACGCCTTGTTCGATCCCGAAGAGTTCGGACTCAAGCAGGTCGTTTGGCAGAGCCGCGCAGTTGAGAGTCACAAACGCCTGATCTCGGCGCGGCGACGCGTTGTGGAGAAACCGTGCCAATACTTCCTTGCCGGTACCCGACTCACCACCGATCAGCACACCCACGTCACCCTGGGCAACCCGCTCGGCCTCGTCATAGATGCGTCGTACGGCGGCCACAATCGTCGGCGGGTCGGGGCGAAGCGGTTTTTCAGCCTCCTCCTTGGTGTCGGGTGAGAAAATGTCCGATCGCCCTGCGAGTCGCAGACCCGAGGCAATTGCCGCAAACAACGGTTCGATGGTGTCGGCAAGACGTGTACCCAAAACCTCGACACGCAGCTCGGTCGACGGACCGTGGGCGGTGAGAGTAGTGACGCTGTGGTCCTTTTCGGCGTCCCGGTATGCTTCGAACAGCAGCGCCCGTGTCGCCGGAGACCTCACCTCCACCCGAGTCGCCGGCAAGTTTTCGAACAGGGCCACCGCTACGGCCTGCGCAATCTCGAACTCCGACTGGCCCTTCTCGAGGCGCGATAAAAGCACCGGCATAAGTTCGAGAGGCACCGAAACCATCGACCGAAATCCCACTGTGCTGGGTTGCTCGTTCGCCGTCCCCGAACGAGAACCACCATCGACCCGACCGAACTCAAGACCCAGGATCACGTCAAGATCGGAGATCTCCTCGAGCACCATCCGAACCTTTCCGAAGGCCAGCTTGGCGCCCGGTTCAACCTCGACTCGCTCGATACGACACCCGTTGAGGTAGGTCCCGTTGTGCGATCCTTCGTCAACCACCTCGACCTTTGTTCCGGTAACCGTCAAACGAGCGTGCCGGCGAGAAACCGTCGGATGGTCGATCCACAGGTCGCAGGTGGCTGAGGCGCCGAGAAGGCTCGTCCCTTCGCGCACCAACAGACTCAACTCTTCGCCATCGACGGTGCCTACCAAGCGGAAAGGCATGTCTCAGGGTATCAGCAACCCGGCGTACCATGCACGCAGCCAGGGGTTTTGTTCGAGCGCTTTACGGGCGCGCAGCTTTCCTGCACTCTCAGAGACTCCCTCACCGGTCGTCTCGAGCAGACCCGCCAGCAAGAGAATCTCCGCATCACTCGAACACCGTTCGAGGTAGTCGTGCGCGGCCGCAAGTGCAAGGCGAAAATCCTCTACCGTCTCCGCAACAAGCTCCGGACCCTGGCGTTCCACCTCAAGAGACACCAGAAGAGCGGCACGTACGACCTCGCGGTCCCTTGAGTTGTTCTCACGGGCTTTTGAAATGGCCTCGAAGGCTTCCCGTAAGTCGGCGGCAGCAGCCTCCGGAGAAGCGATCTGTGCCCTCGCCTCGAGGGTAGCAACGACCGCACGAAGAGCCCAGGCGTCCGACAGACTCGGGTCGAGGGTGGTCGCTTCAGCGGCCGCCTCTCTGGCTTTTACCAGTGCGGCGAGTGGTTGTCGATTTTCGCCAAGCTGCCATCTCGCCACCATCGCGTGCACACGCGAGAGCTCGACGAGAGCAGGCGCGACACCCGGTCGCAGTTCGAGCCCAGCCGTCAGGGCGTCGGCCGCTTCCTCCAGCGCCGTCGTCGGATCCTCTCCGAGGGCCATCGTGAGCTGAGCCTTGAGCTGATATACCAGGCCTCGATTGAACCACGGGCTGGCGTAGTCCTTTCGTTCAGCCGCGGTTTTCAGCGCCGTCTCTGCGCGGTCAAGAAACGCCCCGGGGTTCCGGCCATGCGCAAGCTCCCATCGTGCCGATTCCACCAGCGCGTTGGCGAGGTTGTTGTGGGCGTACGAATATCCCGGATAGATCGTGATCGCCTCTTCAAAGCTGGCGGCCGCCGCTTCCAGGTCATGAAGCGGCTCATACCCAGCCAGCCCCTGTTGTTCGGCCAGCTCGGTCTGAGCCATGCCGAGGTTGTTGAAGATGATTGCATCGTGATCGCACTCGAGGGCGCGCCGGAATATGGCCACCGACTCGTGCAGGAGGTCAATCGAATCATCACCGTGCTTTGCCGCCAACTGGGCCTGGTTGAGACGAACCCAAGCCAGGTTCGACCACCCCTCATGGCGGTTCGGGTCGAGATTCGTCGCCTGTTGAAACGCTGCGGCCGCAGCTTCGAGGGACACCGCCACGGCCTCGCCCCTTTTCATGTCCCACGAGGCGAGACGCCGCAAGGCAACCCCAAGACTGTTGTATTTGCTGTAACTCGGTACGGTCCGAATCGATTTCTTGAGACAATCAACGACGATCACCAGATCTTGCGAAGGATCACGGCCGCTGTTCACGGCAGCCTTGGCGGCGTTGAGATACACCTCGCCGGCAACCGCCAGCACTTCGGCGTGTTCGGGCGCCAGATTTTGCGCCTCGGCAACAGCCGCCTTGGCCCTTTCAACCCACGGCCAATGGTCCCCGAGACTGAAGACAGTATGCTGCTGAGCCCAGATACGATAGAGACCGGCAAGCACCAGATAGGCTTCGAAGCTGTCCGGCATGACCTCGAGAATGTTCTCCGCAGCCTTGAGAGCCGTATCCATGTCAGCCTCGACTATGAGCAGCCGGGAATTTTGAATGGCATACAGGCGCTGCGCCAGCAGGCGAGCGAGCCTCAGGTGGCATCGGGGATCGCTTGGCGCGATGGCCAGAGCCTGCCGAAAGGCCTTCGTCGCATCCTCGTACAATGCCTCGGCGTCAGTCGCATCATCGAACGTCCGCGCCTTTGTAGCCAAGAGATCCCCTTCAAGCCATCGTGCTTCGTAAGACCAAGGCGCCGTCTCGAAGCTCTTCCGCGCCAGACGTAGTCCGTCCTCAACACGGTTTTCATAGAGTGCGAGCAGTCCTTCGACGAGCGGTTGCGGAATCAGCGCCGAGCCTTTTGCTTCATGAAGGAAGGACCGGGCGCGGTCGCGATAGTCTCGCTCGATCCGAGCCTTTTCGGAAGCACGTGCATGCTCGTCAGCGATGCCGTCGACATGGGCCAGACCCCGCTGGTAGAGGCGACCGAGGGCCAGGCCCATCGCCGCGCTCACCTCCGGCGTTTCGAACCCATCCTCAATGGCCGCTTCAAGATAAGCAAGGGCGGCATCGACCTCCCCGAGACTGAGAGAGGTGACACCTAGAGCATAAGACCCGGGACCTCGAGCCACCCTGCCACGGCGTTCAATCTCCTTTTCGATCACCCGCATACGCTCTCTCACCAGAGCATTGGTCGCCTGCATGTCGTGACGCTCGAGAGACCGGGCCTTCCAGAGCAGCGCCTCGAGCTGGGCCGCTTCGTGGCCGAACCGTTGAGCGGCCGCCACCTGACGACTCGATCTCCAAGCCGTAGCCACCCACATCGCCGTTGCCACGAGGGTTGAGAGCACCAAGAAAGCTGCGAGGACAGTCACGGCCGGTGACCGCCTCGCCAGCGACCGAACTCGATAAAACGGTCCTCCCTCGAAGGCCATGACAACGCGGCGTTCGAGAAAGGCATCGAGATCCTCTGCCAGCTCCTGCGCTGTCTGATACCGTTCGCGGGGGTCTTTGCGCAGGCACTTCAGAATGATTGCCTCAAGCTCGGGAGCGATCGTCGGGTCCAGGGATCGGGGCGGGTCGGGCTCCTCCGACATCACCTTGAGCAACAGCTCCATCGTGCTCTCTGCGCTCAGCGGCGGTCGCCCAAGGAAGAGTTCGTACAGTGTGCACCCAATTGCGTACACGTCGGTTCGAGCATCGAGTTTTTCCTCGAGACCGAGGGCCTGTTCCGGCGCCATGTAGGAGGGTGTACCGGCGACCATCCATCGGCGATCAGGCGTGTGGACGGTTTCTCCGGAGCCGGCCTCGGCTCGGTCTTCGATCTCCTGATCGCGTTGCAGAAACGGCATCGAGAGCCCAAAATCGACCACCTTGACCTCAAGGCCCCCGTCGTCTGCGGTACCCAGCATGACGTTTGACGGCTTGATGTCACGGTGGATCAGACCTTTCAAGTGGGCGGCATGGGCCGCTCGTGCCAGATCGGCAACCACCGCGATCTTGGTTTCTCGATCGAGCTCGTCGGCCTTCGTCGACAGAGACTCCCCTTCAATGTACTGCATGGCAATGTAGGGCCGACCATCGACCTCACCGGTCTCGTAGATGCCACAGATGTTGGGATGGTTGACCTGCGCCTGCGCCTGCGCCTCGCGCGTGAACCTGGCGACTGCCCGGAGATTCTCGCTGCACAAGAACTTTAGGGCCACGGGCCTCTGCAAACGGGGGTCCCAGGCGCGGTAGACCTGACCCATGCCACCCCGGCCGACAAAAGACAACTCCTCGTAGCGATCCCATTGCGGCGGTGGATCGGTCGCCTTTGATGAACCATTCACAGAATCCGTCAATGACGGAGAACCGGTCGCAGTACGGCGAGGGGTTTCGTCCATGGTTCAGAGCGGAGCGCACCTGCACCCGCCGAGTTGAAATTACCACGTCTAGCCCGTACTTCACCGGTTTTCGTTGCGAGACCGCAAAGATGGTACGCAGCGTGGATATTTGAGCAATGAGGCGACGAGTCGTACTCGACAGTACGTCGCAGGAGAAGAATTGCGAAAAGGACCGCGAGGTGTGCCATATCTGCGGTCGCAGCAGATCACTGGTGAGAAGGTCGGGCTAAGAAGGCGGCACCGGAGCCAAGGAGGTTCCGGCGCCGCCGGGATCTGTTTGACTGTGGCTTCAATAAGAAGCGGTGGCTCTCGCTCCGAACGGACCTATGGCCCGACTTGCCATGCGGTGAGACCACCACTTTCAAAGCCGTCCGAAAAGATGAGGTCCGACCGGCCCGTCCACCACAGACGCAGGTGATGGTCATTGGACTGGCTGTCGTCCAACGCTCGCCAGAGAGTGATCGCGTCCGCCGTCAAGTTCTCCCACCACGCTCCATAGCGAAGCAGGCCGCCATAATTGATTCTGTCCCCGCCGAACTGGTACTGGTGATAGCCGTACGTAGAGCTGACTCCATTCGAAAACTGGTAGACGACGATGTCATCGGCGGGCACACCCAACCCGTGGGCCCATGATGTCGCCCCGGTGTTGGCGTCTAAATCGGTGTACACGGCGTCCCATGCCATTCCGGTAGTCTTCCAGATCCGTACACGCACTTCCTCGGCATAGAAGTCATCGGCGTAACGTCGAACATCGACAGTCGAATGCGTCAGGGCTCGCCAATCGGCGCCATAGTAAACGTAGCTGGACCCCACGAAGGATTGGTCCCTGCCGTACGCCGTCTGGTTGACTCCCGAATAGGCTGACCGGAACTGCAGTTCGACGACTTGGCCTACTGCCGACACACCGAGACCATGGATGAGAGTCTTGGTCTCACCCTGGTTGATCGACGTCCAGCCACTGTCCCAATCGGGCGGTGCGGCCTGCCACAGCCTGACGCGGACCTCGTCCGCCGAGAGATCGTCGCCAAGCCGCCAAACACCGATGGAAGCTTCGTCGAGGTGGGACCAAGCCGCTCCACGCGAGTCATACGATTCGGTCGCGGGTTCGTACACATTGTCACCACCGTATTTGTAGGCGTTGACTCCGGCGCCGATACTTCCGTCGGCGTCGTTGAACTGGAGATCGACCACGTAGGCGTCGGGATCGCCTCCGACCTCGTGGTCGAACTGAACCGTGTGGCTGGTCGCCACAGGCGTCCAGCCGCTGTCGTACGACGGCGCCCGGCTGGCCCATACACGAACTCGAATCTGCTCGCAATAAGTATCATCGGAGAAGCGGTTGACGTGAATCCTGCTGCCTGTCAGGCCCCACCACTCGGCGCCGAACCGGATCGGGGAGCTTACGCCGGACTGATCTCCGCCGATGTACATGTTGTGGATTCCAAAATATGACGCGGCGGAGTGTTTGAATTGCATGTCGACGTAGAGGTCGTTCCAGGGCCCGCCAAGACGGTGCTCGAACTCGAGACCGGTGCCTGCCGCGAGGCTCTGCCAGCCGCTGTCGTAATCCGGGTTCGGGCGGACGAAGATCCGGACACGGACCTCGGGGCAGTGCGTGTCGTCTTCAAGACGTCCGACCGCGATCGTCGAGGTGTTGAGGACGCTCCAGGACGCCCCACGCTTAATGATATCCGAGGCGGAGGGGTAATGGTCACCCCCGATACCGCGCATGTGGATCGAGCTACCGTCTCGCATCGTCAGATCGACGACATAGTCATCGACGTCCCCGCCGAGGCCGTGCGTGAAGTACTGGAGATAACCTGGGTCAACTGCGACGAAACCACTGTCATACTCCGGGTTCGAAACCTGCCACACCCGGACTCGAGCCTGGGTGTTGTTATCACTTGCGCCGGTTGCGATCCACACGTCGGTGTCGTCGATCAGATGGACGTGCGAACCCCGGTCCTCCGTCGGCGCCTCACCGTACTTGTCGCCCCCGATCGCGTAGATATTGACTCCAGAGCTGCCTTCGCCGCTGGGCGGCTCCCTGAGCTGAAGGTCCACGACCAGATCCTCGACCGGTCCGGAAAGGCCGTGAGGAATCTGCAGCATGTAACCGGGAATCGAACGCCACCCACTGTCAAAGGCCGGTTGTCCGTGAATCATGTTCTGCGGCCCGGCGAAAAGGGGCATACCGAAGCCCAGAACCGCCATGACCATCACTGTACACTTCAATCCGTTTCCAAACATCGCATACCTCCCGTGACTGTTTTCTGTTGTCGTTTGGCAACCATCGCCCTTGGAATAGCATGCTCCGTGCCAAAAATATCGAGGCTCGGATCTCTTGAATTTAAAAGGCGTTACAAAAATAGCTCTACGGTGAGACGCTCTTCTTGTACCGCTCGCGGTACGGTCATCCCGGGCTTGGCACAACCCTGAAGTTGCGATCCTGAATCCTTAGCCCGACCTTCTCACCGGGTTTCGTCGCGAGGGCTGCGAAGGGTAGTTAGATGTTCGCTGGCACCGCTTTGCGGCTTGCGTCTCTCCGCCTCCGGCTCCGAGGTGAGGTTTTCGGAAACCGGGCATTTCACTGAAAGAGCATTGGAAGAACCGGCGCCTCACTCCCTATTGCTTTCCCGAAGATGTGCCTCAAGATCCTCCACAGTGATTTCCAGTTTCTGGGCTGCTCGGTCAAAGTCCCCTTGAAGGGCATCGACAGTCCATGTAACGTGCTCGTGAATGACGTCGGACAGCGGCCTCAACCTCCGGTTCGCAGGGTTCCGGATCCCAGCCAGAATCGTGTCCCTCATATAATTCGAGAGCGAGTCAACACCGAGGAGACCGCTTTCCGGCACCTTGCCTGAGGTCAGGTACTTGCGTACACACGTGGCGATGACGTCCCTCAGTTCTTCCAGGTTTCCCGGAAAGGCGTAGGTCTGTAAGAAGGCGCTCAGTTCCGGCGCGATCCCTTTGAGCGCAATTCCGGTCCGGGCGACGTCCCTTTTCAGATAGTGTTCTGCGAGCAGAGGAATGTCGTCCACGCGATCTCTGAGCAGGGGCAACTGAACCAGATTGACCCAGAGGTGGTATAGAAGGTCCTGGGAGAAGCTGTCACGGTATGCATCCGACCGCAGATCCTTGGTTGAACCACCGATGATCCGAATGTCCGCCGATCGGATCTGCGTCGTCCCCTCTCGGTAGAACTCCCCGGTTCGAATCAGTCGATCGAGACGGTGTTGCTCGGCCGCCGAGAGACACTCGATATTGGAGATGTACAGCGTCCCCCCCTCGGCTCGATCAATCAGGCCGAGAGTCTCCTGATGTTCTCCCGTCCAGTCGGTCGCCTGACCGAAGAAATCAGCGGCGAATTGCTCCGAGTCATGGGCCGCGGCGTTGACGGCAACAAACGGACCTTCCTTCCGGGGGCTGGCGTTGTGAATCGCCTCCGCAACCTTGCCCTTGCCGGTCCCCCGCCCCCCTATGACGAACACACCCATGCAGCCGGTCGCAATCTTCTCCACTCGATGCAAGAGATGAATCATTTCGGGGTTCTGGGTCGGAAGCCTGGAGAACGCCTCCTCGTAGGCCAGGTCGTCCCTGCTGAGTTGGTCCGGAAGCTTACTGATGTGGTCGTGCAGTGTCCGATGCCGGATCGCCTTCTCGATCACCTCGAGGAGGTATTCATCGTCAACCGGTTTGGTCAGATAGTCGAAAGCACCGAGTTTGAGCGCCTTGACCGCCAAGTCGACGTCGTTGACGCCGCTGAGCACGATCACCGGCGTGTCGATCGGTTTTTCGTGAATGATTTTGAGCAGGTCGATCCCGCTGAGATTGGGCATATCCATGTCGAGCAGGATGATGTCGAAGGTCTCTTGCTCAAGGAGCAGCGGCACTTCCAGGCTTTCGTTAATGACCGTCGGTTCGAAGGTCTCGCTCTGCATGAGAAAGACCATCAGGTAGTTGGTGACCGCTACATCGTCGTCAATGATCAGAATGTTTCGCATGGTCATGGTTTTCTCCAACATCTCAAGCTGCGATCTTCGCGTCTTGCCGGTTCAACTGTTTTCTCGTGCGGCCCCTTCA